>NZ_JAIEZP010000001.1:2176363-2487272 GCF_019679475.1 Hyphomonas sediminis | reverse complement strand
TATTCGTACCCGCGCACCGTGCCGCCGCCACCGGCGAAGAACAGGCGGTCTGTAGGCACGGCGTTCGAACCGGCAAATGCGCCGTACTCTGCGCGGAAGGCGGCCACCAGATCATCAGCAATCTTGCGGTATGTGGCGCCGGAAATCTGCATGCGCGTATAGCCAGGCGTACCGTCACCAAGCGAAATACCGCTTTCTACGCTGGCGAAAGCGCGTACGCCTTCCTGCGGGTCCAGTGGGTCTCCAACATCTGTATATGTTGCGGAAACCGGAATGGAGAAGGTAACCTGATCGCGGTCGCCCAGATAAATCCGGGTGCTCTGATCGGTGATGCGGGTCGCATCAACAGCAGCGCCGACGGACAGGGTCAGCTGGCGAGTGAAAGGTTGAGACAGGGTCGCCGCGAGCTTGACGCCATCAAGGTCGTAGGCTTGCGTCTCCTCCTGCCGCACGCCCAGCTCGGTCGTCAGGGTGCGGCCGAATTTTCCGATATTCGGAAGTTCGTACGTGCCCGTCAGGCCGCGGGACAGGGTTGCGGCTTCTGCGCGCACCGTAACGGTGTCGGCCCGTCCGGTGATGTTGCGCTTTTCCCATTGAACGTCTGCGCCGACGCCTTCTGTGGTTGAGGCTGTTGCACCGAAGCTGATAGAGCGCCTTTTTGAGTCTGCGAGAGTCAGGGAGACGGTGTGATAACCGTCAGCGTCCGGCTCATCGGAGACGACAACGCCGATACCTTCGTATAGCTCGGTTGAGCGCAGGCGCGACCGCAAGCGATCTATCGTTCTGGGTGTATACGTTGCCCCGGTCTTCCAGGTTTTGAGGGTCTGGATGGCTTTCTGGCCGCGCGGTGAGGGGTCATTGCTGACGAGGTCGCCGAGCTTCACCAGCGGGCCAGGGGTCACCGTATAGGTGATCTCTACATCGCTTTCTTCTCGAGACGCGAGTGCGTCGATGCCGGGGCTCTTTGCAAACGCATAGCCTCGTTGCTGAAGCGTGGTGACGATCAATGCTTCGATGCGCTCGACATCCGCTGTGCGCGCGACCGATCCTGGGCGCAGCGTTGCCAGATGAACATCCAGGGCGCGCTGAGTATCCGCGTCGACCGTGTCTATGCCGTTGAGCGTAATCGAGGAAATGGTGAAGAGAGGACCCGAATCGACAGTCAGCGCTGCGTTCGTGTCCATGGTGGCAAGCTGTTCTGCACTGACCTGCGCGGCGAAATATCCCTCGGATGCGAGCAGGTTCTCAATCGAGCGGGCAATTGAATCGGCCCGGTTCCGCTTTTCGAGTACGGACCGCGGGGCAGGCTGGCCAGTGTTGAGCAGGGCATTCGCCCGAGAGGCGAGTGCGGGCGGAACGCCGACAAGGTGGAAATCTCCCTGCGACGCGGTTCCGTTGGTCCCCTGCGTACCATTTTGGGTGCCATTCAGGGACGCACAGGCGGTCACCGCGCCCAGAAGGCACGCGCCGGCAATCGGCCGGAGGCGATCAAATCCCGAATTCAACGCTATGCGCTTCATAGTTACCGGTGTTCAGCGTTCTGCTGCTCCAAAGTCCTGCAAGAACTGGCCCATCTATCCTAAAGGAAACATGAAGCGTTGATGTACCGCTGTGGTACTGCCCCTGTGAGGCGAGTGTCCGCGTCGGATTGTAATCCTGAAGCGGGGAATCGTATAAGCTCCGGATTTCAGCGGGATTAACTTTACATGATGTATCTGATGATCGCCGGAGGGCTTGTCCTCCTGTTCCTGGGGGGCGAAGCGCTGGTCCGCGGATCAGTTAGTGTTGCCCGAAAACTCAATATTTCTGAACTGGTGATCGGTCTGACGCTCGTCGGATTTGGTACGTCTGTTCCTGAGCTCGTAACCAGCCTGCAGGCGGTCGATAAAGGCGCTGTCGGTATTGCGGTCGGAAACGTCGTTGGGTCCAACATCGCAAACGTGTTGTTGGTGCTGGCAACTGCGGTGATCCTGTCGCCGATCATGGTGAACCCGAATGCCATTCTGCGGGACGGCTCTTTCATGGCGCTGGCAACGGCGATCCTGTGCGGCCTTTTATGGTTTGACCTGTTCGGCCGTTTGACCGGCTTCCTGCTGGTTGCAATGCTGATCGGCTATCTCACGCTGTCGATTATCCTCGACAAGAAGCGCCAGGATGCGACGGCCCACATGCATGAAGGCGAGGGCGAGATCGTTGAGGTTCATTACGGGCTAGGCTTGGGTATCCTGATCGCGATCGGGGGGCTGATTGGCGTCGTCATTGGCGCGAACCTGCTCGTTGAGGGCGCGGTGACGCTGGCCAGATCGGTTGGTATCAGTGAAACTGTGATTGGCCTCACCATCGTGGCCATCGGGACCAGCCTGCCAGAGTTGGCAACCTCTGTTGTTGCGGCGTTCCGCAAGAAGGCGGACGTAGCGCTGGGCAATGTTATCGGATCCAACCTGTTCAATATTTTGGGTATTTTGGGCCTTACAGCACTCATTTCGCCGTTCAGTGTACGCGGGGATGCCGGTGCGGAAGCAATGTCCAGTGCCGGGTCGGCGAGCATCATGTCGACCATGGATGTTGGCACGCTGGTGCTGTCTGTCGGGCTGCTGCTGCTGTTCTCGCTGACGGGGCGCAAGATTGCGCGCTGGGAAGGGGCAGTTCTGCTTCTGGGATACGTGCTCTATATGGGCCTGACTTTCGACCTCATCCCAGTACCGGCGATCCTATCCAATGGCTGACAATCCTATCTATCAGAACCTCGGCCAGCTTGGCCGGCAAACCGCGCAACCGCAGAACCCTGACGAGGCGGAGCTGGAGCGTGTCCGTAATCCACATGCTAACACCTTGTATCTTACCAGGTTTGTGGCTCCGGAATTTACCTCGCTGTGTCCGGTGACGGGGCAGCCGGACTTTGCGCATCTGGTGATCGACTATGCGCCGGGTGAGTGGCTGGTCGAATCCAAAAGCCTGAAGATGTATCTCACGAGCTTCCGCAACCATGGTGCCTTCCATGAGGAATGCACTGTTTCCATTGGAAAAAAAATCTTCGAGTTCACCGAGGCGACCTGGCTGCGGATCTCCGGATACTGGTATCCGCGCGGGGGTATTCCGATCGACGTGTTCTGGCAGTCGGGCGACGTGCCGAAGGGGCTCTACGTGCCGGAGACGGGTGTTGCGTCGTATCGCGGACGCGGCTGAAGCGTATCAAACCGTGTACTTTTGAGGACGTTTGAGGCCTCCTGGATACTGAAAGCGGCAGATTGGTGCCGCTTTCAGTCCGGCTTGGTCCACTTCGTCACGAGCCCGGACATCTCGGGGCGAATACGTTCCTGCGGATGGGCGGTCGCGGTTCCGAGATAGATGTAACCGGCGAGGCGCTCATTCTCACGAAGGCCGAGAAGGGCATCGACTTCCTTGTCGAAGGCGATCCATTCCGACAACCAGACACCGCCCCAGCCGCAGGCGTTTGCGGCCAGCAGCAGGTTGTAGCAGAGCGCCCCGGCGGAGAGTTCCTGTTCCCAGACCGGCGTACGGCCATCATCGGTGGGCGAGGAGACGACTGCGACGACGGTCGGTGCGCGCAGGAGGAGGCCGACAGCGTCCATAACGTCCCGCTCTTCAGCGCCCGGCTTCTTGCCGGCAATGCGGGCGAGTTCCTTGCCGCACTCAAGGCGGCTGTCGCCCTGAAAGACGATGAAGCGCCAGGGGTTCATCTTGCGGTGATCGGGCACGCGCGCGGCGACTTCGAGGAGCTGGGCAAGCTCATCCTCATTCGGGCCGGGCTCGCTGAGGAACAGCTTGTTGGCGGATTTGCGCAAGGCAAGGAAGCTGCGCACGTCATACGCTGGGCGTGTGGGCAGCATCGCTGTGCCGGCGGGCGGGGGATTGGGGAAGAGCTTGGTCACGCCCCCGCATTAGCGGTTCAGACGGGCGCCGGAAAGGCTCAATCAGGCCAATGATCTGCTTGCGTACCAGCGTTAACGCGCCTACAACCACAAAAAGTAAACAGTGTTCACTAATTGAACGCACGTTAAGGTGGCGACCTTGGATTCCCATACACATCCGGAAGAAAGCCCCGCAGAACGCCGCCGCCAACGGGTGCGCACAGCGATTCTGGACGCGGCCGAGCGCGTGTTTTCGCAGGAAGGTGAAACCGGGCTTTCCATTCGCCGGCTGGCCGATGAAATCGATTATTCGCCTGCGGCGATCTACAAATATTTCGGCTCCAAGGAAGAGCTGCTGGACGAATTGAAGGAGTCGTTCTTCGAACGCCTGATGTCGACAGTGGACCGGGCGTCGTTGCAGGCCCTGCCATTTGAAGAGCGGGCCAGGTTAAGCTTTGCCAGATATGTGGAAACTGCAATTGCGCGTCCGCATCATTATGCGGCGGCATTCTCCTCCACCAGCGAACGCGACGCGCTGGCCGATCCGGCGCCCTGCTGGGAGGACTTTGAAAAAAGCAATAAGGGCCAGGCCTTCATGATCGTTGTGGGACTGGTGCGCGAAGGGCAGGCGCTGGGCGCGTTCGACGCGGCGTTCGACCCGTTCGTCGCGGCCAAATCGCTCTGGGCCTCCATGCACGGCGTGGCGATGCTTCTCATCCATGCGCCGGGCTTTCCCGTAATACTTCCGACACCAGATCGGGCGTTGAATATGGATGAGTTCATCCAGTTCCATTCCGGGCTGCTGTTTCGCAGCCTTTGTACCACCCCTGTATCGCCAGCTTTATCCGGGCACGACCAATGACGACTGAAACAGACTACGAAGAAGCCGAAACTGGCCGCCGTCGCCGCCCGACCTTTCTGAAGGGGCTGTTGTTCCTGTTCCTGCTGGCGATTGTTCTGGCGGGACTGGGCGCGGCGGCGTGGACGCTGCGCAGTGCGGAAGGGCCGAAGATTGCGACCGTGGAGCCAGAGCCGCTGACAGTGAGCGTGGTTGAGGTGAAGTATCTCGACCAGCTGGACGTGGAAGAACTTTACACCGGACTTGCCGAAGCGCGGCGGACGAGCCGGCTGGGCTTTCAGACAGGCGGGCGGATCGACATGATTGGCGTGCGCGTGGGCGACCGGGTGAAAGCCGGGCAAACGCTGGCGCGGCTGGACACGCGCGGCCTTGGCGCGCAGCTCGCCTCTGCGCAGGCGGTGGTGGAAGAAGCGCGCGCCGGGCACAAGCTGGCGCTGGATACGGCAGACCGGCAGCGCGCCCTGATGGCGCAAGGCCATGTTTCGCAGCAGCGCGTGGACGAGGCGGTCGCGCAGGCAGCCACCGCGATGGCGCGCGTGGAAGCGGCGCGGGCGCAGGCAGATACGCTCCGCGTGCAGATCGACCTTGCCAGCATCGCGGCGCCCTATGACGGGGTGATCGTTTCGCGCTTTGCCGATGAAGGCACCATTGCCGGCCCGGCGCAATCCATTCTGGAACTTGTGGAGGCCGGAGACCTGGAGGCGCGCATTGGCGTTCCCGCGCGGATCGTTCCTGAACTTGTGGCGGGCAATGTCTACACGCTGGAAGCAGAGATTGGGCCTGTGGACGCGGTGCTGCGCAATGTGACCGGCGTGGTGGACGCCACGCAGCGGACCGTGGCGGCGGTGTTCGAGATCCCCGCGGCGAGCGGCGTTCCGGCAGGCTCCATCGTGCGTCTGCAGATGGAGCGGAAGCTGGAAGAGAAAGGGTTCTGGGTGCCGTTGAAGGCGCTGGCGAGTGCCAATCGCGGCATGTGGACCGTATATGCCGTTGTGGCCGAAGGCGATGGATGGCGCGCGCAGCCGAGACTTGTGGAGATGGTGTATCCCGCAGGCGACAAGGCATTCGTGCGCGGGCCGATTGAGCCGGGCGAGCGCATCATCGTGGACGGCCTTCAGCGCGTCACGCCAGGGATGCCCGTTTTGCCGCGAGAGGCGCAAAGCGCCGAAACGGTGAATGGCGGCTGACGCGCGGGGGAGCTGGGGGTGAGCACGCTATTCTTCAAAAATCCGCGCCTGACGATCCTGACGATCCTTGTGATCCTGCTGGGCGGACTGGGCGCTTTGATGACCCTGCCGAGGCAGGAAGACCCGACACTGGTCGAACGTTTCGGAACCGTTGTCGCAGTTCTACCCGGCGCAGATTCGGAGCGAATGGAGGCACTGGTCGCGCAGCCGTTGGAGGCTGCGCTGATGGAGTTGCCGGAGGTGAAGCAGGTTGACACCGTTTCGCGCGCCGGTGTGGTGCAGCTGACACTCGACATTGAGGAAGGGCTGACCGCAGCCGAAGTGGACGATGCGTGGACACTTATCCGGCAGAAGGTTGAGCAGGCACGACGATCATTCCCCCCCGGAACATCTGCGCCGGAAGTAACACGGCAATATGTCGGCGCCGCCACGATGGCTGTTTCGCTGACATGGATGGGTGAAGGCGATGCGCCGCTGCCGATCATGCGGCGGATGGCGCTGGATCTGCAGGACCGTTTCCAGCGGCTCGATGCGACGGAGCTGACGCAGACTTTCGGGATGCCTGTTGAAGAAGTGCGCGTGGTGATGGATGCCGAGGCGCTGTCTGCAGCCGGGCTGAGCTTTGGCCAGGCGGCAAACGCCATGCTGGCGGCGGACGCGAAGAATCCCGGTGGGCGCCTGCGCACCGATGGCGGCACGATCGGCATCGAAGTGGGCGGCGAGTTCACCAATATTGCGCGAATTTCCGAAGTGCCCGTTCTGCAGCGGCCCGATGGCAGCGCCGTGCGCCTTGGCGATGTGGCGCGTATCGAGAAGGGCCTGCAAGACCCGGCGACCAAGACGGCGTTCGAGAACGGGCACCGCTCCGTTCTGGTGGCGGCGTATATCTCGCCAATGCAACGGGTGGATATCTGGTCTGAACGCGCGCGGCAGATCGTGCATGATTTTTCCGCGACCATGCCGCCGGGCCTCAAGGCCGAGATTGTGTTCGACCAGAGCGTCTACACCAATGGGCGGCTGAACGGGCTGGCGCAGAACCTGCTCATGTCCGGCCTGATCGTGTTTGCGGTATTGTTCTTCCTGATGGGGTGGCGCTCAGCGCTGGTGGTCGGCTTTGCGATGCCGCTGACGGTCGGGCTGGTGTTGATTGCGTTCAATGTGTTCGGTCATCCGCTGCACCAGATGTCCGTGACCGGACTGGTCATCTCACTTGGCCTGCTGATCGACAATGCGATTGTGGTGGCTGATGATGTGGACCAATGGCGGGCCAAAGGAAGCTCGCGGCTTGAGGCTGTGCGCCGGAGCCTGAAGCAGCTGGCTGCGCCGTTGGCGGCCTCGACACTGACGACTGTGCTCGCCTTTGCGCCGATTGCCATGCTGCCCGGCGCGGCGGGTGAGTTCATCGGCATGGTGGGCCTTTCTGTGATCTATTCGATCACCGCGTCGTTTGTCGTTGCGGTGACCATCGTGCCCGCGATGACGGCGTGGTTTGACCGCACGCGCAATTGGGAGCGGGGCGCGGCGCCCCGCAAGCGGCGCTGGTGGCGCGACGGCATTGCCATCGATGTGGTTTCAGACGGATACCGGGCGACGGTGGAAGCTGTGCTGCGCTTTCCGCCGCTGGGTATCCTGATTTGTATCGTACCGGCGGTGATGGGGATCTATCTCACCAGCACCCTGCCGCAGCAATTCTTTCCGCCTACGGAGCGGGACCAGTTCCAGGTGACGGTGAACCTGCCTTTCGAGGCGGATTTGTCGGACACCGCGGACGTGACCCAGCGGGCGACGGACTTTATCCTCGCAACCGAGGGCGTGAAGTCGGTGACCTGGGTGCTCGGGGAGCCTTCGCCGCGCGTCTATTACAACGCCATCAACAATACGCAGGGCGTGGAAGGCTTTGCGACGGGCTGGGTGCAGCTCGACAGTAATGAGCGCACGCATGAGATCGCTGACGATATCCAGGGGCGGGCGCGGGCGGAGTTTCCGGGCGCGCGGTTCCTGGCGTTGCCCTTCGAGCAGGGGCCGCCGGCGGATGCCCCGATCGAGCTGATCCTGCGCGGGCCTGACCTTGAGACGCTGAACCGGCTGGGCGACGAGTTGCGCGCGATCCTGAGCGAGACGCCGGGGGTAACGTATACGGTCGCATCCTTGCAGCTGGGCGCGCCGACGCTGCGCCTGAAGGCGGATGAGGCGGCGGCGGCGATGGCGGGATCGCGGCTGGCGGATATTGCGACCAATCTGAATACGGAGCTTGAAGGCGTGCGGGCAGGGTCCGTGCTGGAAGGGACGGAAGAACTGCCGGTGCGCGTGATTGCGTCGGATGCGCGGCGCCAGTCGCTATCCGACCTCCGCTCCAAGACGATTGGCGCGGCGCCGGGGATGACCGGAACGCCGATTTCCGCGTTGGGCGAAATGGAGCTGACGCCGAAGACGGCGACAATTTCCCGCCGGGATGGCCTGCGGACGAACCAGATCCTTGCTTACCTTGATCCGTACACGCTGCCTGCGCCGACGCTGGCGCAGTTCCAGGAGCGGCTGGCGGGGAGCGGGTTCGTGCTGCCGCCGGACTATGACATGCTGATCGGCGGGGAGGCGGAAAACTCCGGTGAGGCGGTGGGCAACCTCGCAAGCGTCGGCATTCCGCTGATGCTGGTGATGGCGGGAGCGATCACGCTGGTGTTCAACTCCTTCCGGATGATGCTGCTGATCGTGACGGCGGGTATTATCTCGGTGTTCTATGCCTTCTTCGGGGTGTGGCTGTTCAACCTGCCATTCGGGTTCAACGCGATTGTGGGGAGCCTTGGACTTTTCGGGATCGCGATCAACAGTTCGATTGTGGTGCTGTCGCTGCTTCGGGCGAATGAAGATGCGATGGCGGACGACATCATCGCACAACGCGAAGTGGTGATGGATGCTACCCGGCACATCATTGCGACGACGCTGACGACGATGGGCGGGTTTGTGCCGATCCTGCTGACGGGCGACACGTTCTGGCTGCCGCTGGCGGCGGGGATCGCAGGCGGGGTAGGCGGATCGGCGCTGATCGGGCTTTATTTCACGCCGGCCGTGTTCCGCATCATGACGATGAAGCCCATCCGGCGGCTGTTCGGGTACCGCCCGCCGCAGCGTCATCAGCCAGCCGAATAGGCTAAGGGAATTGAAACATCGCGCGTCCGGTGCCATCTCCACCGGCAGAGCGCAGCAACAAAGAGGCCGCGGCCATGGAAAACCCCGATATCGGCGCCCCGCCACCCGTCTGGAAACGCCTTCGCTTCGAAGCGCAGGCCGCAGCGGCTGAAGAACCGACGCTGGCAAGCTATCTCAATGCCGCGATCCTGTCGCATGCCTCATTGGGGCAGGCATTGTCCTTCCACCTGGCAGAAAAGCTGGCCGGTCCGGGCGCCGGGCCGCAGCAGGTGAGGCATATCCTTTCCGCGGTGTATGAGGGCGAAACTGAGCTGATCGAGATGGCGGAAGCCGACATGCAGGCCGTGATGGAACGAGATCCGGCGGCGCGCGGGATGCTTCAGCCTTTCCTCTATTTCAAAGGCTTCCTGGCGCTGCAGACCCACCGGGTTGCGCACGAGTTGTGGCGGCAGGGCCGCGAGACGCTGGCGTTCCACTTCCAGAGCCGGGCGTCTGAACTCTTCGATGTGGATATTCACCCGGCGGCCCGGATCGGGCGCGGGGTGATGCTGGACCATGCTTCGGGCATCACCATCGGCGAGACAGCAATTGTGGGCGATGGTTGTTCGCTGCTGCATGGCGTGACGCTGGGCGGGACGGGCAAGGAAGTTGGCGACCGTCACCCGAAGATCGGGCGCGGGGTGTTGCTGTCGGTCGGCGCGAAGATCCTTGGCAATATCCATGTGGGCGACGAGGCCAAGGTGGCGGCGGGCAGCGTGGTGCTGAAAGACGTTCCGGCGCGCTGCACCGTGGCGGGCGTGCCTGCGCGGATCGTGTCAGGCCCGACCTGCTGCCAGCCGGCGCAGACGATGGACCAGGCGATTCCCGAAGGGCAGGCTGAGTAGTCACAGGGAAGCGTGCAGCAGGCCCGTTGCGCTGGCGGCGAAACTGACTAGGTTCCGCGCCAGCGACAAACACCAGATAAATAACAAGGAGTACCGCCATGGAGCGCGAAGAAAGCTTGCGTCTTGAGGCGTATCTCAAGGAAAAACTTCACCCCGGCCTGCGCCTCGTGGCGCGCGACAAGGCCGCTGATTCGATGGAAGTCTATCTCGGCGCCGAGTTCCTGGCGGTCGTCTACAAGGACGAAGACGAGGGCGAGACCTCCTACCAGTTCATGATGACGGTCCTCAAAGAGGACATCATGGGCGGCTGAGCCGCGCCTTGAACTAGTCCCGGTGCGCTGCGCGTGCCAGCCTGTCATTGATCGCTTCGCCGAGCCCCGTCATCGGGATGGGCGCTACGGCGATGCGATCAAAGCGCTCGTCCAGGGCGCGGAGCATGGCAAACAGCTTCGTGGCCGCTTCTGCCAGATCGCCCGAGGGCGAGAGATTGAGGCCGCCGCGGGAGGCTGGACCAAACCCCAGATAGCCTTCGCCATCATCGGGCGCGTCGATATTCAGGCGCAGCCTGGCCTTTGGCGCGTAATGCGATTTGAGCATGCCGGGCGCCGTGATCGAGGCGCCTGAGGCGCGGGCGAGCGGCTGGCCGATGAAGGCTTCCAGTTCATCGGACGGCACCGCGCCGGCGCGCAGGAGCGTGGCGGTGTCGCCTTCGACTGCGAGAATGGTCGATTCGATGCCAACCTCGCAGGGGCCGCCATCGAGGATGAGATTGATCCGGTCTGCCAGATCGACGGCGACATGTTCGGCGCGCGTGGGGCTGACATGGCCGGACCGATTGGCCGAGGGCGCAACCAGCGGGCGGCCAAACTCTCCGATCAGGATGCGGGCCGCCGGATGGGCCGGGCAGCGCAGGCCGATTGTTTGCAGGCCAGATCGGGCAAGATCGCAGACCGTTCCGCCAATCAGCGCGGGCAGGACAAGCGTGAGCGGGCCGGGCCAGAACTTTCCAGCAAGGCGGGCGGCCAGCGGCGAGAACACAGCTTCTCGCATGGCCATCTCGATGCCGGAGACGTGGGCGATCAGCGGATTGAAGCGCGGACGGCCCTTGGCTTCGTAGAGGCTGACCACGGCATCCGGATTGGCCGCATCGGCGGCGAGGCCGTAGACGGTTTCCGTCGGGATGGCGACAAGGCCACCTTCGGCGAGGACTTCGACGGCGAGTGCGACGGTTTCAGGCAGGATGGGGACGATGGGCGCGGTCATGGGCTTTCGCTTAGCACCGCGCCGATCAGCGTCAATTGACGGATCAGTTAATGCGCGTGGCCTTACCGGAGACCGAGACCGTGATTTCGTCAGACACCCAGCTGCCGCCTGCATCGGAAACCTGGCCGAGATCCAGGGCCTTGCGGGAGAAGACGGCGCTGCCGGAGAGGTCTGCCACGTCGCCCTCCATCGTCAGGGTGAAGGCGAGCGGCGCCGAGACTTCCTTGCCTTTCAGCGTCATCGTGGCGGTGGCGGAGTAAGCGTCCGGGCCTGTGCTCTGGAAATCGGTCAGGGCGACCGTTGCGGCCGGGAAGGCGGCGGTGCTGAACCATTCGCCTTCGCGAAGCGTCGAGTCGTAGAGCTTGGTGCCCGTCGACGCAGAGGCGGTTTCGACGGTGACCGCAACGGACGAGGCGGCGAGGTCTTCCGGATAGAAGGCAACATCGGCGTTCCATTTGGTGAAGACGCCGGAGAACTCCTTGCCATCATAGATGCCGGTGAAGCGGATTTCGGACTGGGCGTAATCCACCGCCCAGTTGCCCTGCGCGCTTTCGGCGCCAGCGGGCGCCGCCGGGGCGGAGGCGCCGCCCGAGCCGATCAGCGGGAATGCCGCAATGATGGCAAAGAGGATGATGCTGCTGCCGAAGGCGACGAGCGCGCCGCGGGCGGGCGGCGAGGGCGGGGACGTTTTGCCGAAGAGGCCGGGGACCATACGCTTCAGAACGCCATCTTCGCTGCCGATCTCATGTTTGACGGCGCCGGCGACATGCAGGCCGAGCAGGACGATGATGACCCAGGCGCCCTTGGAGTGAATATTCTCCACGATGCCGTGGAGCAGTTCGTTGCCCTGACGCAGGCCAGAAGTGAACGGCAGGTGGGGCCAGTCGACCGTGCCGAAGAGGACGGTAGAAATCTGGAAGGGGGAAATGGAAACCAGCAGCCAGCCGGCGAGCGGAATGATGACCATCATCGCGTAGAAGACGATCTGAACGAAATGGGAGAGCTGGCGCTCGTAGGGTTTCATATCGTCTGGCAGCGGCGGGGGCGGATTGAGCAGGCGCCAGGCGATGCGGGCAACCGTCAGGAAGAGAAGCGTGATCCCCACCGACTTGTGCAGCTGATAACGCACCTCGTTGTCATCCATGTTCCAGCCAAGCCAGATCATGAAGAGAAGGAGGAAAGCCATGGCCCAGTGAAGGGCGATGGCCACAGCAGTATAGCGGGAAGCCGGTGAGGATGACGACATTATGGATTACTCCGCAGGAGCGGGTTCAACGACCTGTTGAAGCTCGGTTTCGATGATGATTTCGACTTCGTCCGTGATGTTCGGGGCGTAGGTCGAGTTGCCGAAATCAGAACGCTTCAGCGTGGTGGTGGCAGAGAAACCGATCTTGTCAGCGTCCGGCGCCCACGGGAAGTTCGCCTTGCCGTTATAGGTCACGTCCAGGGTGACCGGCTTGGTCACGCCGAGGAAGGTGAGGTCGCCCGTGACCTTGCCGGTCGAGGCGGTGTCTTGCGTCACCGAGGTGCTGGTGAAGGTGATTTCCGGGAAGCTGTCGCCGTTCAGCCAGTTGGCGTTGCGGCCAAGGTCTTCGTTCCAGGAGCCGTAAACGCTGTCCGGGTGGCCAGCTTTGTAATCTGCCGGATAGTCGGTTTCGACCGAAAGCGGGTCGATCGTGACGGAGATGGAGTTGGCGGCCGGGTCTTCGGGGTTGAACTGGAGCGTGCCGTCAACCTTCTTGAAGCGGGCGGTGTAGTCCGACAGGCCAAAGTGGC
This sequence comes from Hyphomonas sediminis, assembly GCF_019679475.1. Classification (NCBI taxonomy): domain Bacteria; kingdom Pseudomonadati; phylum Pseudomonadota; class Alphaproteobacteria; order Hyphomonadales; family Hyphomonadaceae; genus Hyphomonas; species Hyphomonas sediminis. The sequence continues at coordinate 2,474,284 of NZ_JAIEZP010000001.1, read as the reverse complement.
CGACCTTGAAGGTGACGGAGGTGTGGGTCGGGTCCATCACATAGGTGCCGGCGGCGCCATATTCGACAGCGGCTTCAGGCGCAGCAGCGGTTTCAACGGTGGCTTCTGCAGCAGGCGCTTCAGCGGCCGGGGCCGCGGGGGTTGTTTCAGAGCAGGCGGCGAGCGCGAGGGCGCTGACAGCCGAGAGGATGAGAAGTCGCATGGAATCGGTCTCCAGTTGCCGTATGGGAACGCTCAAATTAGTGCACGCTTTTACAGTGTGAACCTCAACTTTAATATCCACGCCGCATATCATTTATTCAGAAACCAGAAGGGATGGACATGGCTTACGACGCTCCGGTCAGCGATATCGAATTTGCGCTGAGCGCTTTTGCCCGCATCGACAGGCTGCAGGGCCTTGCCGGGCATGAGGCCTATGACCCTGATCTGGTGCGCCCGATCCTGGAAGAGGCGGCCAAGCTGGCCAGGGATGTGCTGGCGCCGCTAAACCCTGTGGGGGACGCGCATGGCGCGGTGCTCACCGACGCAGGCGTTGTGGCGCCGCCAGGATTTGCCGATGCCTACAAGGCCTTCCAGGAAGGCGGCTGGATGGGCCTTTCTGCGCCTGAAGAGTGGGGCGGACAGGGACTGCCCAAGGCGCTGGCGCTGGGCGTGATGGAGATGTTCCATGGCGCGAATATGGCGTTTGGCCTGTGCCCGATGCTGAGCTTTGGCGCGGTCGAGGCGCTGCTGGCGCATGGCACGGACGCGCAGCGCACGGCGTACCTGCCCAAGCTCGTTTCGGGCGAGTGGACAGGCACGATGAACCTGACCGAGCCGCAGGCGGGCAGCGATGTCGGCGCGTTGAAGACCAAGGCTGAGCCCAATGAGGATGGCAGCTATTCTATCTCCGGCCAGAAGATATTCATCACCTGGGGCGATCACGACATGGCTGAGAATATCATCCATCTCGTGCTGGCGCGCCTGCCGGGGGCACCGGCGGGATCGAGGGGCATTTCGCTGTTTATCGTGCCGAAATTCATTCTGGATGCGGATGGTAATCCGGGTGAGCGCAATGGCGTGCGCTGCATCGGCCTTGAGAAGAAGATGGGCATTCACGGCAGCCCGACCTGCGTGATGGAATATGACGGCGCCAAGGGGTGGTTGATCGGCGAGGAAAATCGCGGGTTGGCCTGTATGTTCACGATGATGAATTCGGCACGGCTGAATGTCGGCCTTGAGGGCGTTGCTGTCGGCGAAGCAGCTTTCCAGACGGCGCTTGTTTATGCGCAGGAGCGCAAGCAGGGCGCGGCGGCGGGCGTGACGGGCTCGGCGCCGATCTTGCATCATGCGGATGTGCGCCGCACACTGACGACCATGCGCGCGAAGGTCGCCGCAGCGCGGGCGATCTGCTATGCGTGCGGCGTCGCGGCTGACCTTGCCCATAGCGCGGCGAGCGAGGAAGAGCGTGCCGAAGCAAAGCTGCGCGAAGACCTGCTGACGCCGATTGCGAAAGCCTGGAGCACGGATGTCGGCGTCGAGGTGGCGAGCCTTGGCGTGCAGGTGCATGGCGGCATGGGCTTCATGAATGAGACGCTGGCCGCTCAGCTCTACCGCGATGCGCGGATTGCGCCGATTTATGAAGGCACCAACGGTATTCAGGCGATCGATCTCGTGGGCCGGAAGCTTTCGGGCACCAAGGGCGCGTCGATGAAGGCGATGCTGACGGAGATCGACGAGACGGTGCGTCTGGCGCGGGCGAGCAATGATCCGCAGCTGGTGCAGATTGCAGACCGGCTGAAGGCGGCGTCGGAGGCGCTATCTGAGGCCAGCGACTGGATGGTGAAGACGCTGGCGGACGAGCCCGAGAAGGGGCTGGCAGGCGCAACGGAATACCTTGCACTGGCCGGCGATGTGATCGGCGGGCATTTCCTGGCGCTGGGCGCGCTTGCCGCGCGCGGCGGGGAGGATGTGGACCAGCGGATGCGTCAGCTGGCGCTGGCGGGATTCTTTGCCGAGACCTCGCTGGCGGCAGCGCCCGGACGTGTGCCGTCCATCACTGAAGGCGGCTCGCGCTTCCTGGAAGGCAGCAAGGCGCTATTTGGCGTTTAAGGCGTGGGTTCCTGGAGCTTCGGTAATGCCAGCAGGCAGGCGACCGAAGCGCAGGAGATCATCGCCGCAACTCCGGCGAGCGGCGCGATGCCGAGCGTGACGAAAGGTGCTGCTACGGCTGTGCCCACTGCCGTTGTGAGGAGCATTGCGACTAACAGCAGCGCTGCGGCGCGGGCGTCATCGCCCTGTGCGGCGAGGATCGCGCGATAGAAACCGGGCGGTCCGCGCAGGCCCAGACCGAGGTTGACCGGGATGAACAGCGCAGCGAGGACGAGCGGGTGTGTGCCGCCGGTCAAGCCATAGACCAGGATGCCGGTTACGCCGCCCGCTGAGATGACCGATCCGGCCAGGATCATCGTCTCGGCACCGAAGCGTTTGACGAGATGTCCCGCAGCATTTGAGGCCGCTATGAACAGGACAATGCCGGTGACCTGCATCACGATGAAGTCGCCCAGCTCGCCGCCGAGGCCTTTTGTGATCATCGCCGGCGCGCCAAAGACGAAAATCAGGAGGCCGCCGAGGGTGAAAGCCTGACTGAGCGCGTAGCGGAGATATACCGGATTTCTGAGGTGGTGAAGATAGTTGCCTTCACCGCGCGTCGATGGCGGCAAAGGAATGCGATGTTGTTGCCGCGCGATCAGGCCGGCAACGAGAATCGACAGTATGCCAATCAGGTAGAACGAGCTTTGCCAGCCGAAGGCGAGGAGGAGCCACAGGCCAAAAATGGGCGCTAACGCCGGCACGAGTGACTCCACAGAACCCATCAGCCCGAGGGCACGTACCGCTCCGTGCGCGCTGAACATGACGCGGATAATTCCTGGCGCAAACACAGCTGCGGCTGCTCCGCTGAGGCCTTGTACGAACCTGAGAGCAACCAGCGCGGGCAGGTTGGGGGCAAGTGCGCAAGCGACCGATACGGCTGCGTAGATGAGAAGTGACGCAATGAGCAGCTTGCGTTGGTCTATCCGGGCGCCGAGTTCGCCAAACAGAATGAGCCCCAGACACGTGCCGCCGACGTAGGACGCAAGCACCAGCTGCGCCATGGCCTGCGTGCCATTCAGTATCTCCGGCAGCTCCGGAACTGCGGGAAGGACCAAGTCTATGCCGGCGATGCCAAGCGTCGTGCCGAGAATCAGCAAGGCAAAGGCGAGACGGGACGCCCTGGAAGGATTCGTATCTGTGATCATAAGAGGCGGGCTTATGCCTCGATTGCGGGGAGCGTGTCGACCGGTTGTTGATGGGGCGAGCAGTGGCCGGTATGAGGGGCTCTGACCCCTAGGAGCTGCCGGCGAATGGCCTGGACCAAGACTTATACCGGTGATGAGCCGGTGCGCATCAACAAGTGGCTGGCCCAGGAAGGCGTGTGTTCGCGCCGGGAAGCCGATGCGCTGATCGAGAAGGGCCTTATCAAGCTGGACGGCGTGCCGGTGACGGTGGCGGGCGAGCGCGTCAGCAAGGGCCAGACGCTGAGCCTGACGGATGCAGCGTCGCGCCGGCTGGATAACCAGCTGTCGGTGGTTCTGAACAAGCCAGTCGGATACGTCTCGGGAACGCCGGAGCCGGATGAAACGCCGGCGATCCGGCTGGTGACGGCGGAGAACCTTTCAGGCGCCGCGCATGCGATCCCGCAGCGGTCCAACAAGATGGCGCCCCTAGGGCGGCTGGACAAGGATTCCCATGGCCTGCTGATCCTTTCGGAAGATGGAGTCCTAGCCAAGGCGATCATCGGGCCGCTGAGCGAGATGGACAAGGAATACATTGTCCGCGTGCGGGGCGATATCACGCCTGGCAAGGTGAATTTACTTTGTCATGGGCTGGAGCTGGACGGGCGGCAATTGCGCCCGGCGCAGGTGACCCATGAGAAGGGGCAGGTTCTGCGCTTCATCCTCAAGGAAGGGCGTAACCGCCAGATCCGCCGGATGTGTGATCTGGTTGAGCTGCGCGTTCTGGACCTTGAACGTATCCGGGTTGGTCCGATTTCGCTGGCCGGCCTGCCGGAAGGCAAATGGCGACCGCTGGGCGCGAAGGAGCGCGCGGCGCTGCTGGCAGCCGGTGCCGGTGAAGAAGTGCGTGCGCGTCCGCCGCGCCGGGAAGAGCGCCGCCGGGATGACGAACGCCCACGCCGCAGCGGCCCGCGCAGCGACGGCGACAAGCCACGTTCCTTCCGGGACCGGCCGCGCGAGGACGGCGACCGGCCAAGACGCGGGCCGGGTGACCGACCTGCGCGCGCCGGCAAACCGGGCGACAAGCGGGGGCCGAGACCCGACAGGCCGGAACGGTCAGACAGACCGGGTAGGCCGGATAGAGCCGACAGACCTGCCAGATCTGACCGATCTGATCGGCCCGACAGGCCGGAGCGGTCGAAATTTGGCCCAAAACCCGATCGGGATGGCTTCAAGCCGGCACGCCCGGGCGCAAAGCCTGCCCGCCCCGGTGGCAAACCGCCGAGACCCGGCAGCAAGCCCGCGACATCGGCTTCGCCCGCGGATGGAAACAAGCCTTCGGCGCTGAAGGGCGACAAGTTCAAACGCACCAAACTGCCGCCGAAAGTGCGCCGTCCGATCAAATGATCCTTCCCCCGCGTGACGGCTCGACGGGCTGCCTGATGCACGTATCGTGGCCAGTATGGATGGATTTGTATCAGAACCGACCCAGTATAAGGGTCTGACTTTCCCCTTCGGTGTGCGTGCGCCGGAGGCCGGGGAAGCGATCGAGGTGGCGCCCGGCGTGGAATGGACGCGGATGCCGCTGCCGTTTTCGCTGAAGTTCATCAATGTGTGGATCATCGATGACGGCGATGGCTGGACCATCGTGGATACCGGCATGCCCCTGCCGGACACGAAGGACGCCTGGCGCAAGCTGCTGGATACGCGCGTTACCCCGGAAAAGCCGCTGAAACGCGTGATCGTCACGCACATGCACCCCGACCATGTGGGCAGTGCTGGCTGGCTTTGCTTCAAGTATGGGGCCGAGCTGCTGATGAGCCGCCTGGAGTATACGACCTGCCGGATGCTGGTGGCCGATACCGGGCGCCCGGCGCCGAAGGCGGGCATCGACTTCTACCACCGCGCCGGATGGCCGGAGAGCTCCATCGAGAATTACAAGACGCGGTTCGGCGGCTTTGGGCGCGGCGTGAGCCAGATGCCCGATTCGTTTGTGCGACTCGAAGACGGTGATGTTCTGCAGATGGCGGGGCAGGACTGGCGCGTGATTATCGGAAATGGCCATTCGCCGGAACATGTGAGCCTGTTCTGCGAAGCGCTGAACTTGGCCATTACGGGCGACCAGCTGTTGCCGCGCATCTCATCCAACGTGTCCGTGCATCCGACAGAGCCGGCGGCCAATCCGCTGGATGACTGGATGCGCAGCTGCGAGAAGCTGATCCGGGAGTTGCCGGAAGACTGCTTCATCCTGCCGGCCCACAACGAGCCGTTTACGGGCGCGCATATCCGCTTGAGGAACCTCATCGCCGGGCACGAAACCTCGCTGACGCGCTTGCGGCAGAAGCTGGAAAAAGGGCCGGTGAAGGTGATCGATACGTTCGTGACCCTGTTTGGCCGTGCCATCGGGCCTGAAGACTATGGCAACGCGACTGGAGAAGCGCTGGCGCACCTCAATTACCTGATCCATCAGGGGGAAGTGGTGACCCGCCCCGGAGAAGATGGGGCACTGCTTTATTGTCTCGCCTGAAGCGCTGTTTCGCCTCACGCTGAATTGCAGTCATGCAGGGTATTTGACCTTCGCATGGGCCGGGCTTTTCGTCTAAGACTTGCCCGGCTTACCGCGGATTGAGGTTTGAATGACTGAGGAAAACAGCGCTGTGGCCGAAGATGCGCCGCAGGAGGGCCTCTGGGCGAAGATCAAGCAGGAGTTGCGCGAATGGGGCGCGACACTGGCGATTGTGACGCCTGCTTTCCTGCTGTTCACCGGCCTTATCTATGAGCAGCGCGTTATTCCGTCCGAGAGCATGGTGCCGACACTTGAGGTTGGCGACCGGGTGGCGGTTTCCAAGTTCGCCTTTGGCTATGGCCGTTATTCTCTGCCGCTGAGCATCGGGCGCTATTTGCCACTTGGCAAAGGCCGTTTCTTTGCCAGCACGCCGGAGCGCGGCGATGTGGTGGTGTTCGAGCATACCTATTCGGAACGCGTGATGATCAAGCGCGTGGTGGGACTGCCGGGCGATACCATCCAGATGATCAATGAAGAGCTGGTGATTAACGGCAAGCCTGTGGACGCCGAATTTGTGCGCCAGGTGCGCTACACGCCTGACCGAACGGATTTTGTGGATACCGCCTTTGAATGGCGGGAGACGCTGGACGGCAAAAGCTGGATGACCCATCGCGGCCTGAGGGGCCATCCGGTGGACGATACCGTACTGTTTGTGGTGCCGGAGGGACACATGTTCCTCGTCGGTGACAATCGCAACAATTCTTACGACAGCCGCGAATTGTCGGGCCATTGCCCGCCGATCAACGGGGTTGTCGACCGGACAGGGTGCCCCTTGCGCGTGCCGGTGGACGATGCATCCATCGGGTTTGTGCCGCTCGATCACCTGATTGGGCGGGCAGACACGGTGCTTATGACGTTCCATCGTTGCAAGCTGGAAGACGGTGAGGCCTGCCGGAAACGTGTATGGCGCGGCCTCTGAGCCTGGTAATCCACATCTTGCCGGGCCGGGCCAACACCGCTAGTCGGGGTCTGACCGGGGGCGCGGGGCCCTGACGGCACGTGACGGAAGGCTGGCGATGCCCGACAAGACATCGACATTGGCCCGTCGCGGTCCGATTATCATCTCCCGCCACGGGAAACCCGCGCTCAATCGGGATCTTGGCCCCAAACTGCATTGGCATGAGTATATCGATTGGTGGGCCCGGTACGAGATCGGCCCGCTTGCTGAAGGGCAGGAGGCACCCCAGGCACTGAAGGATATGGTGGCGGATGCTGATATCGTGTTTGCCTCAGGCCGCCTGAGAGCCCAGCAGACTGCAGACAGTGCCGCGCCGCATCTGAAGGCGCAATACGATCCGGTGTTCAATGAAGCGCCGCTGCCGCCGCCGCAATTCCATGGGCTACGGGTGCTACCCAAGACGTGGAATGTGATGGCGCGGATGGCCTGGCTGACCGGGCATTCTTTGGATGGGGAATCCCTGTCGGAAGCCCGTGTTCGCGCCAAGGCGGCGGCCTTGAAGCTGCACGAAGCGTCTGATGATGCGAAAGTGTATCTCGCCGCACACGGATGGTTCAACCGCATGATCCGCCCGGAACTTCGCAAGCTCGGTTGGGTTTGCGTTAAGGATGGCGGGGACAGCTATTGGAGCTATCGCCTCTACGAATACCGTGGAAGCTGACACGATAACGGTTGTCGCGTCCGAAAGCGGGCTTTAGACAGTCATAAACGCATTTTGAGAGCAGGCGAAGCAATGTCCGATGCCAAGGCCAAACCCGTTGACAAAATGAGCTTCGAAGAAGCGCTCGCGGAGCTGGAAGGCATCGTGCGGCAGCTAGAAGCAGGCGAAGTTGAGCTGGAAAAGTCCATCGCCATTTATGAGCGGGGCGCTGCCCTTAAGGCGCATTGCGAAACGCGCCTGAAATCTGCCGAGCTGAAAGTGGAGCAAATCGTGCAAGGGGCTGGCGGTCCGACGACCGAATCGGCCTCTTTCGATTAGGGCGCCCGCTATGGGGGCAGACTTGGAAGAAATGGCAGACTTTGAGCAGCGCCTGAAAGAGGTGGCTGACAGGGTTACTGTAGCGCTCGATCAACTCATTCCGCCTGCCAGCGGACCGGAGGCCAACCTGATGCGCGCCATGAGGCATGCGGCATTGGCCAATGGAAAGCGGATGCGGCCGTTTTTTGTGCTGGAAGCCGGGGCCATGTTCGGTGTGTCGGAAAAGAGCCTTCTGCGGACCGCGGCGGCGCTGGAGTGCGTGCATTGTTACTCGCTCGTTCACGATGATTTGCCGTGCATGGATGACGACGACTTCCGGCGGGGGCAGCCGACGGTTCATAAGGCCTTTGACGAGGCAACCGCCGTACTGGCAGGCGACGCGTTGCTGACGCTGGCGTTCAAGATCCTGGCGTCCAGCGAGACGCATGACGACCCGGCTGTGCGGGTGATGCTGATTGAGCGCCTGTCTGATGCTGCCGGCGCGCGCGGTATGGTGGGCGGCCAGATGATCGACATGCTGGAGGAGGAGAGCCCGCGCGACCTGAATACGATCACGCGGATGCAACGGCTGAAGACTGGCGCGCTGATTTCCTATGCGCTTGAATCAGCAGCAATTATTGGGCACGCAAGGGAAGCGGAACGCAACGCGCTGGCCGGGTTTGCCAACGATTTGGGCCTCGCCTACCAGATTGCAGACGACATTCTGGACGCCGAGGGCGATGAAAACGTGGTCGGAAAGGCGCTCGCCAAGGACAAAGATGCCGGAAAGGCGAATTTTGTGACACTTCTGGGCGTTGATGGGGCCCGCCAGCGGGTGCGGCTTCTGGCCGCTCAGGCCAAGGAACATTTGGCAATTTTTCGTGACAAGGCCCACATCCTGCTGCATTCCGTTGATTATGTGCTGAACAGACCCCGCTAAAAAGGGCCCGTCGCCCAGGAAAGCACGCAGATTATGACCGATTCCCGCCCCAACCGTCTTCTCGACGCAATCGACACGCCTGCCGACCTCAAGGGTCGAAGCCGCGCAGACCTGAAGCAGATCGCGCAGGAAGTGCGCGATGAGGTGATTGATGTTGTCTCGGTGACCGGCGGGCATCTCGGGTCGGGCCTTGGAGTGGTGGAGCTGACGGTCGCGATCCACTCCGTGTTCGACGCGCCCGATGACAAGCTGATATGGGATGTTGGCCACCAGTGTTATCCCCACAAGATCCTGACCGGTCGCAAAGATCGGATGCGGACTTTGCGCCAGGCGGGCGGGCTGTCGGGCTTCACGAAGCGTTCAGAGAGCGATTTCGATCCTTTCGGCGCCGCGCACGCTTCCACGTCGATTTCTGCAGGGCTGGGTTTTGCCAAGGCGCGCGATCTTCAGGGTAAGGACAATCACGTCATCTGCGTTATCGGTGATGGCTCGATGTCGGCCGGCATGGCCTATGAGGCGATGAACAATGCCGGAGCAGACCGTTCCCGGATGATCGTCATCCTCAACGACAACGATATGTCGATTGCGCCCCCCGTCGGCGCCATGAGCCATTATTTCTCGCGGCTCGTTTCTTCGCGCCCTTATCGCGGCCTGCGCCGGATCGCGAAAAAAGTGATACAGCCCATGGGCTTGGAGTCACCTGCGCGGCGGGCGGAAGAATATCTTCGTGGTTTCGCGATGGGCGGGACACTCTTCGAGGAGATGGGCTTCTATTACATCGGGCCAGTTGACGGGCACGATCTTGATACGTTGCTGGACCTTCTTGAAAACATCAAGGTGATGCAGGATGGGCCGATCCTCCTGCATGTCGTGACGCAGAAGGGCAAAGGCTACGCGCCGGCTGAAAACTCGGCGGACAAGTATCACGGCGTCTCGAAATTCTCGGTTATCACCGGGGAGCAGGCCAAAGGCTCGGGCGGACCGCCCGCCTATCAAAAGGTTTTCGGTCAGACGCTGGCGAAGCTGGGCGAAACCGACGACCGGATTTGTGCCATTACTGCTGCCATGCCGTCCGGTACGAGTACGGACATTTTCGGCAAGAAGTTCCCGAACCGTCATTTCGATGTGGGTATTGCCGAGCAGCATGCAGTTACGTTTGCCGCGGGTCTTGCAGCCGATGGTATGAAACCTTTTTGCGCCATCTATTCGACTTTCCTGCAGCGCGGCTATGACCAGGTGGTGCACGATGTTGCGATCCAGCAATTACCGGTTCGCTTTGCGATCGACCGCGCCGGCCTGGTAGGCGCAGACGGCGCGACCCATGCTGGTAGCTTTGATGTTGGCTATCTAGGGGCGTTGCCGGGCTTCGTGTGCATGGCGCCTTCGGACGAGGCTGAGCTTGCGCGCATGGTTGCGACTTCGCTTGAAATTGACGACCGCCCAAGTGCCTTCCGCTACCCGCGCGGAGAGGGCGTCGGCGTTGAAATTCCCGCGATCCTCAAACCCCTGGAGATCGGCAAAGGCCGGATCGTGCGCGAGGGCAACTCAATCGCCATTCTTTCTTACGGCACACGGCTGCAGGAAGCGCTGAAGGCTGCCGACATGCTGGCCGCGCAGGGCCTTAGCGCAACCGTCGCCGATGCGCGCTTTGCCAAGCCCCTGGACGAGGAACTGGTTGAACGGCTGGCCCGTGAGCATGAAGTGCTGGTGACCGTGGAAGAAGGCTCTCGTGGCGGATTCGGTAGTTTCGTGCTGGAACATCTGGCCAATTGCGGGGCGCTCGATAGCGGCCTCAAGATGCGGGTGATGACCCTGCCGGACATTTTCCAGGATCAGGACACGCCTGCAGCCATGTATGATCAGGCGGGGCTTTCGGCGCGCCACATCGCAGCGCGCGCTATTGAGGCATTGGGCCGGGGCGACCTGGCAGCGATTGAGCGCCCGGCGCGCGCCTGATCGTTTGCCACACTAACTTCACAGTTCCGCCCTGTGCCTGCTCATGTGGGCAGGATATGCAGGTGGCGTTTCAGGAACCCGATTCCGCCTGCAAGAAGGAAGTTAGATACATGATCCGTCTCAGCCTTGCTGCCGCCGCTTCTGCGATTGTGCTTGCTGCCTGTGCGACCTCGACCGAACCGGCAGGCAAGCCGGACGCGGCGGTTGTTGTGCCTTCCCAGTTTGAGCTGGGCATGAGCACCGCCGATGAACTCAAGGCTGCTGGAAATGTGCCGACGGCCGTTCAGCGCCTTATGCAGCTCGCCGGCGATCCGGACATTTCGCCGGAGCAAAAAGCCAATGTCCTTTATGAAATGGGCGTTCTGAGCATGGGGCAGGGTGGCTACGATGTCGCCGGAGCCGTCGGCTATTTCGACGAAGTAATTGCCGATTACCCGGGCACTGATTGGGCGAAGAAAGCTGGTTCCATGCTGCCAGAAGCGCGCGCGCAAATGGAAGCCCTGAACGCAATCATCGCTTCCCCGAATGCGACCCGCACGGAGCAGTTCAACGCTCTGATGAAGTTGGGGCGCCATCTAGATGCGATTGACCTGATGACCCAATATTCGATCGAGCCTGATAACGAGGCGACGCTCGCCATGTTCCAGATTGGCTATCTCTGTGATGAGACCGGGCTTGCTGGCCAGCGCTACAGTGTGACCGATCGTGATGGTACGGTTCGCAACCTCCGCTTTTGCGACATGGGCAAGTAAGCGTAAACTGTTCCCCTGAATGAGGGGGGCAGCATGGACTGCAAGGATTTTCGCCAGAGACCTTCCGCCTTAGAGAAAGGCGAAGTTCTCTGGCGAGCCTATCCGGACAGGCTGGAACAATACGCGCTCGATGGCGCCTTGATCCGGACCGTTCCATTTTCCAGGGTACGCCGGTTGCGCGTTGCTTGGGCGCCGAGCCGTATGCAGCCGGGGCGCCTTTTGCTGGAACTTTCCGGGCAGACTTCCCGGGTTACCCTTTCGAACATGCACTTCGCCGGCATAGGGAACTTCGAGGATCGCTCAGAGAGCTTTTATCCTTTCCTCTGGCTGATCGCGCTGGGTGTGCGCCGGGAAAGCCCGCATGCCGTTTTCCGGGCCGGCGAACGGCCGGAGCTCTACTGGCCGTTGCTGGCCTTTGCCATTGGCGGGTTGGCGTTGCTGGTGGCGGTGTTGTGGGCTCTGCCCATTGGCGCGGAAAACGCCGGGACCGCGGCTCTGATCAAGGGTATTGTAATCCTTGGAAGTTTGCCCTTGCTGGCCGGTTGGGCGTGGAAATCGCGCCCGAGGGAATTTGATCCGGAGCATGATCTGGACGAGCTGGTGGCTATACGCGGTGAGCGGTAGCGCAAACCGAGCCCTGAGCCGCGCACATTCGATCAAAGTCACTTCATGGCAGCATGAATGACGCAACGTTTGGCCCACGGCGGCAAATTCGTCCTCAAAACTCCGCGAGCGTCGACCGCAGGGGAGAAAAACGACGCCGTGTCGCATCTGAGGCCCTTCAATATCTGGCCGACGCGTGGTTGTCTGATGACCAGATACAAACAACCCGAGGAAACCCATGTCGTCAGATCTTCTCCCCCCGAACTGGCCCGCTATGTCGATCGATCAGGCGAATGCACTCCTCGCTGGGCCCGGCTCTCCGTTGGAACTCATTGAAGCCGAAGTGCGCGGGGTGAAATACAAGGTCTACAAGAACGCGCCACCGAACGTGCCGGTGATCCTGGATCTTGCCGCAATGCAATTCCCGGAGCGAACGTACCTGGTTTACCAGAACGAGCGGGTGACTTTCCGCGCCATGCAACTGGCCGTCCGGCGCCTCGCCAAGGAGCTGCGCGACACTTACGGCATCCAGAAGGGAGACCGCGTTGCAATCGTCATGCGGAACTATCCGCAATGGGCGCTCGGCTTTTATGCCGCGCTTAGCCTTGGCGCGATTGCGACGCCGATGAATTCCTGGTGGACAGCAGAAGAACTGGAATACGGCATCTCCTTCGCCGGTGTGAAGCTGGCGATCGTTGACCTGCAGATTTACGAGCGCGTTCGCGACCACCTTGAGAAAATGCCGGAGTTGAAACACCTGCTCATCGCGCGGGATACGGCAGAAGAGATTGCGGACCCACGCGTTGTTTCCCTCGATGCGATTGTGGGAGATCCCAACAGCTGGATCGATCTGGAGGATGTGGGGCCGACGGGTGTCGAGATTGGACCGGATGACGACGCGACGATCATGTATACGTCCGGAACTACCGGAAAGCCGAAAGGCGCGCTGGCGACGCACCGGGCGATCATCACCAACATGTTCAACTCGTCGACCTGTCAGGCGCGGATGTTCCTGCGCAAAGGGGAGGCGATCCCTGAGCCGGACCCAACGGCAATGCGCGGTACACTGATTTCCATCCCATTCTTCCATGCGACAGGCGCGTTCGCCATTCTGGTGCCGTCCGCGCTGCGCGGTGACAAGATCGTGTCGATGTATAAATGGGATGCGGGCGAAGCGCTTCCGATTATCGAGGCAGAGAAGATCACGGCCGTCGGCGGCGTGCCAGCAATCGCCTGGCAGCTGCTGGAACATCCGGACCGGGACAAATACGACCTTTCCTCGATCCAGGCCATTTCTTATGGCGGTGCGCCGTCTGCGCCCGAGCTTGTGTCCACCATCAAGAAGCGCTTTCCGGAAGCGGCTCCGGGCAATGGCTGGGGCATGACGGAGACTTGCGCGACCGCGACGCTCAATATCGGGGAAGACTATGTGAACCGGCCATCCAGCGCCGGTGCGCCGCCGCTCGCTGTCGAACTGAAGATCTGTGATCCCGATGGCAATGAAGTGCCGCGCGGCGAGGTGGGGGAGCTGTGGTGCAAGGGCGCCGCGAACTGCCGTCTCTACTGGAACCGCCCGGACGCAACAGCCGAAACCTATCGCAATGGGTGGGTCGTCACCGGAGATCTTGCGCGGATCGATGAAGAAGGTTTCCTCTATCTCGTGGACCGCGCGAAAGACATGCTGATCCGTGGCGGTGAGAATGTGTACTGTATCGAGGTGGAGAGCGCGCTCTATGACCATCCGGCGGTGATGGACGCCGCCGTGGTCGGTATTCCGCATAAGGTGCTTGGAGAAGAGGTCGGGGCGGTGGTTCAGCTGAAGCCTGGCAAGTCGGCAACTGAAGCGGACCTGCGGGCGCATGTGGCCAGCCAGCTGGCGGCGTTCAAAGTGCCGGTCGAAATTCAGTTCCAGGCAGATCCGCTCCCGCGCAACGCCAACGGCAAGATCCTTAAGGCGGAGCTGCGGCAGCGATTCAAGCCCAGAGGGTAACGTTTATGGCAATGCAGACGCGCCGCATTGGCGACAGGGATGTTCATGCAGTCGGCCTCGGCTGTATGAATATAACACATGCGTATGGGCCACCGATGGACGAGGGGGCGGCCAAGTCGCTGCTCTCTCGTGCCCTGGATCTTGGATGCGACTTCTTCGATACGGCGACGCTGTATGGCTTTGGCCGTAGCGAACAGCTGATTGGGGAAGCGTTGGGGGCGCGCAGGCAGGACTACTTCCTGGCGAGCAAATGCGTCCTGGGTTTTCGTGAACGCGAACGCATTCTGGACGCACGTCCGGAGGCGATCAAGGCCGCGTGCGAAGCAAGCCTGAAACGTCTGAATACAGATGTTATCGATCTGTATTACCTGCACAGGCCCGACCCAAATGTTCCGATTGAAGATTCCGCAGGAGCGATGGCGGATCTGATCCGGGAGGGAAAGATCAGATATTACGGCCTCTCCGAAATGGGCGAAGAGCAGCTGCGCCGGGCGCACGCGGTTCATCCAGTTGCGGCTATGCAGTCGGAATATTCTCTTTGGGTGCGTAACCCTGAGATCGCGGTGCTGGATGCCTGCAAGGAACTGGATGTCGCTCTGGTTGCTTTTTCTCCGGTGGGGCGAGGCTTTCTGGCAGACCCGCCACCAAATCCTGAAACCTTCCATGCAACGGATATGCGGCGGACCATGTTTCCGCGCTTCTTGCCGGAATACTACTCGGCAAACCTGGCACTACTGGATGAAGCGCGGGCGATTGCGTCTGAGGCTGGCTGCACGGTGGCGCAGCTTGCGCTGGCCTGGACGCTGGCGAAGGGGAACCACGTTATCCCGATCCCCGGCACAACCAGTCTGGCGCATCTTGAGGATAATCACGCGGCCGCCGGCGTGAGCCTGCCGCAGGAGCAGGTCTCGCGCCTGGACGCGCACTTCGCACCCGAACGGGCAGCAGGTCCGAGATATTCCAGAGCCGGACAAGCCACCGTGACGACAGAGATGTTCGACTTCGAGAAATCGTTTCATGGCGGATAAGCCGCCAGTTGCGATGGAGGCGCGCGGCGAGGGGGATGATGGCAGGCGCTATTCACCCTCCAGCGCTCGGAACCGGCAGCCAATTCTCGATGTGCTTCGTGACGTTTTGCCTGCGAAGGCGAACGTTCTGGAGATTGCTTCGGGAACGGGTGAGCATGGCGCGTTCTTTGTAGAAGCGCTTTCCGACCTCCACTGGACTTATTCCGACATTGATCCGGCGGGCCTCGACAGTCAGCGCGCATGGCGGGGCGCGTTGAACTCGCCGCGCTTACACGGGCCTCTGCATCTGGATGCGGCAAGCGGACATTGGGGTAATGCGGAAGAGACTGGCCAGTGGGGCGCAATTTATAGCGCCAATATGGTTCATATTGCGCCGTTCAATGTTGCTGAAGGGCTGTTCCGAGGCGCAGGCAGATTGCTTCAACCGCGCGGACAGCTCGTGCTTTACGGACCATTTGCGCGCGCGGGCGAGATTGCGCCATCAAACGCAGCCTTCAGCGAAAACCTGAAGGGCAGGGACGCGCGTTGGGGCGTGCGCGATCTTGAATGGGATCTGCGGCCATTGGCAGAAGCCGCCGAGCTTAGATTGGACAAAATCGTAGAGATGCCCGCGAACAACCTGATGGTGTTCTTCATCAAGAATTAGCGCGCCGCATCATCCGCAAGCAGAATATGCGGCGGCTGTTTCGGGATTGTTCAACTATGCCTTGCCGCCGCCGAAGCGTTCAGTCCATTCTTCCACCTGCGTATCTTCGATTTTCTGGAAGAGCACATCGGGCGGTGTAATCGCGTGGCCGTGCGGAAGCGCGTCGAGCAGCGCGGCAAAGTCTTCCGGCTTCGTGCCTGTGGGCATTTTCCGGTTCTCTTCCGGAATGCCCAGCGCATCCAGAATTCGCTTTGCTGCGTCCGGAATGATCGGTTGCGCGATGATGCCGAACAGGGCGACCAGATTGAGCCCTGCGCGAACGCCGATGGCGGCGGCGTCGACATCGGACTTATACTTCACCCAAGGCTCAGCCTTGGTGAGGTACTCGTTGCCAGCGGCCCAGATTGCGCGCGTTTCAGCGGCGGCCTTACGGAACTCCATGGCCTCATAGAATTCGATGAGACGCGGCAGGCGCTCTGCCAGTTCATTTGCCATCCAGGCTTCTGCCTCGCCGGGCGCGCCGGTGGAGGGAACCTTGCCGTCGAACTTCGAGGCGCAGTATTTCGTGATGCGGTTCACGAAGTTTCCGAGCACGTTGGCCAGATCCGAATTTACAGCGGCCTGGAAGCCTTCCCATGTGAATGCCGCGTCAGAGCCTTCAGGCGCATTGGAGATGAGATACCAACGCCAATAGTCAGACGGCAGAATTTCCAGCGCCTGATCCATGAAGACGCCGCGTTTCTGGCTGGTCGAGAATTTCCCGCCATACCAGGTGACCCAGTTGAAGGCCTTCAGCTTGTCGACGGTTTTCCACGCTTCGCCACTACCTAGCAGGGTTACCGGGAAACCGACCGTGTGGAAGGCGACGTTGTCCTTGCCCATGAACTGGACATATTCAGTCTGGTCGGCGCCTTTGTCCGTCTTCCAGAGCGGTTCCCAGTCATTGCCCGTCGCCTCGGCCCATTCCTGCGTTGCGGAGATGTAGCCGATGGGCGCATCGAACCAGACGTAGAAGACTTTCTTTTCAAAGCCCGGACGTGGATTGCCGTCCGCATCCGTCACTTTGATACCCCAGCTGAGGTCACGCGTGATGGATCGGTCGATGAGGCCTTCATCAAGCCATTTGTTGGCGATGGAAACGGCGAGCGATGGCCAGTTCTTGCCTTTTTCGTTGACCCATTCGCGGATGCGGTCCTGCATGCCGGTTTGAAGCAGGTAGAGATGATCTGTGTCGCGGATCTCGATGTTTCGGCTTCCGGTCACGGAGGAATAGGGATTAATGAGGTCTACGGGGTCGAGCAGGCGGCCGCAGCTGTCGCATTGGTCGCCGCGCGCTTTTTCATAACCGCAATGGGGGCAGGTGCCCTCTACATAGCGGTCCGGCAGGAAGCGGCCATCGTCGATCGCGTAGACCTGTTTGGAGGTGCGCACTTCGATGAGGCCGTTCTTTTCGAGCTGCTGGGCGAAATGCTGCGTGATCTTGTGATTGGCGGGGCGGGAGGTGCGGCCGAACCAATCGAACGACAGGCTGAAGCCCTCACCGGCCTTGCGCTGGATTTCGTATTGCTCGTCGCAATATGCCTGCACCGTCTGGCCGGCAGCCTGCGCGGCGAGTTCAGCGGGCGTTCCATGCTCATCCGTGGCGCAGATATAGGTCACATCATGGCCCAAGAGCCGCATCACGCGCGCATACACATCGGCCGGGAGCATCGACCCGGCGAGGTTGCCGAGGTGCTTGATGCCGTTGATGTAGGGCAGAGCGGACGTGATGAGAATGCGCCGAGGGGTGGTCATGGGGCTGTTTCAAAGCCTTTCTTTTGCAGGAACGCGCCTTTTAACGCGCCTGTGGGCAAAGGAAAGCGTTAGGCGCGGTTCCAATAGGTGACCCGGCGCAGAAGGATCTCCATCGGCCCATAGGCCAAGTGGGCGCGCCAGACGCCGCAAAAGCCCAATGAAAACATGCCGACCAGGATTGCGGTGAGAAATGCCTCCGAGGTGCTCATATTGCCAAAGAGCCCGGCGCCGTAGCCTGAATAGAGCGCGGAAAAGATCACAGACTGAAGCAGATAGGCTGTCAGGGACGCTGATCCGGCGCGCGCCAAGAAGTGTGTGGTTGCGCCAGCGCGGCGACGGGCGAGCAGGGAGATGAGCCCGGCATAACCCAGCGCCGAAAGCGGCGAGAACGCCATCAGAAGGGCGCTTCCGAAGAGAAACCGGCTGGAAACCATGCCCGGCGCGCTCATAAGCAGTGTTGCGGCCCAGATGCTTCCGGCGAGCCCGATTGGAAGAAGGAAGCGTCGGGAAATTTTCCAGATTTTGGCCGATGGTTGGTCGAAGACGTCGAGTTTTGCGAGGGCTATGCCCAGGCAGAAAAAGCCGAAAACAGAAATGCCCTGCTGGAGCAGGACTGAAGGCAGAACGCTGGGTAATTGAGACAGGCGCCAGCTGGCGGCGTCAAAGAAGCTGCCTGTCGTGAAGGCTGTTGCCTGGAGCGCATCTCTGCTGGCGAGGGATTCGGCTACGTCGCCGAGATCAGCGGCTCCAAGCAGAACTCCAAGCAACAGCAGGATCATTACATTGAGGCCGATGAGCGCAGTGCCCAGAGCGGCAAGGGCCGCCGATGAGAGTCCGCGGATCAGAAAGAGCAAGCATCCAAGGGCGCCGTAGATCATCAGGATGTCGCCATGCCAAAGGTAGGTAAAATGAAGCAAGCCGAGACAGATCAGAAAAAGCATGCGCCGATAGTACCTTCCCGCGGGGCTTGCGCCTTGTGCTGCTGCTGCCTGCACCTGCCAGAGTAGCCCCGCGCCGAATATCATGGAGAATAACGGGTAGGACTTCATGAGGAACAGGGACGCAACGGTCAGGTATGCGGTCTTGTCGGACTGTGTTTCCAGCGCTGAGCCTTGAAAAACTTCAGAAGCTGGAAAAGCGAAGCCGAAGACGTTGACCACAGCAATGCCTATCAAGGCGAAAGCGCGCACCAAATCCGCCGTCAATGAGCGCTCGGTTGGGTGGGGCATCGTGGGCTCCTGACAGCGGCGGCCAGAGAAGCAGGCCGGCGCGCGCGGCACAAGCACTGCAGATCGGCGGCTTGCGCCGGGAATGTCTTTCCGCTAACGCGAACATCGTGCCGGCTTAGCTCAGCTGGTAGAGCATCTGATTTGTAATCAGAGGGTCGCGGGTTCGAGTCCTGCAGCCGGCACCACTTTTCAGGTCGTGGCAAGATCAAGGATCGCCAGACTTCCCCGAAAGCACCGTAGAGACAGCGCACTCAGCGCTGCGATATCGTGCTAGTCTTGTCCCTGGGGCTTCCTTGCAAGTCGCCGGAAAATGCGGCAAGCCGCTGCCACAGGAAACGCCGTGGCATAGCTCTGAAATCGTATTTCTATGCTCCCTAAGGCCCGCTCAGGAAGGAACGCTCAATGCGTGAAGTTCACCATTTCGTACATGGCAAGGCTGTTGCCGGGACATCCGGCCGGTTCGGCGACATCTACAACCCCAACACGGGCGAAATTCAGGCCCGAGTGGCGCTGGCGACGGCTGCGGAACTGGGGGCGGCTGTCGACGCGGCAAAAGAGGCGCTGCCGGCCTGGGCGAATACCAATCCGCAGCGCCGCGCGCGGGTGATGTTCGAGTTCAAGCGCCTCGTTGAAGCCAATATGGACGAGCTGGCGCATCTGTTGTCTTCCGAGCATGGCAAGGTGATCGCCGATTCCAAGGGCGACGTTCAGCGCGGGCTGGATGTGGTCGAGTTCGCTTGCGGCGTTCCGCACCTTCTGAAGGGCGAATACACCGAGGGCGCCGGACCGGGGATCGACGTATTTTCCATGCGCCAGCCGCTGGGTGTCTGCGCGGGTATCACACCGTTCAACTTTCCAGCCATGATCCCTTGCTGGATGGCTGCAGTGGCCATTGCCTGCGGCAACACATTTATCCTGAAGCCCTCGGAAAAAGACCCGTCGGTGCCGATGCGTCTTGCCGAGCTGATGCTGGAGGCAGGCCTGCCGAAGGGTGTGTTGAATGTCGTGAACGGGGACAAGGTGGCCGTGGACGCCATTCTCACGCACCCCGACATCAAGGCCATCAGCTTTGTTGGTTCGTCCGACATCGCACAATATGTCTACGCCACGGGCACCGCTCACGGGAAGCGTGTGCAGGCTATGGGCGGGGCGAAGAACCACGGCATCATCATGCCGGACGCAAACCTGGAGCAAGCGGTCAAGGACATCGTTGGCGCGGCCTATGGGTCCGCCGGTGAACGCTGCATGGCGCTACCGGTCGCGGTCACCGTTGGCAAGAAAACAGGTGACGAGTTCGTCGAGCGCATGATTGACGCGGCCCGTGCCTTGAAAGTCGGCATCTCTACCGACTCTGAAGCTCATTATGGTCCCGTCGTATCTGCCGCTCATAAGGCAAAGGTGGAAAGCTACATTCAGATGGGCGTGGACGAAGGCGCGAATCTTTTGCTCGATGGTCGCGGATTGACGCTGCAGGGCAATGAAGGTGGCTATTTCATCGGGCCCAACCTGTTCGACAATGTGAAGCCGACCATGAAATCCTATCAGGAAGAAATCTTCGGGCCGGTGCTTCAGGTTGTTCGCGCCGACACGCTTGAGGAGGCGGCGGCGCTGCCTTCCAACCATCAGTATGGCAATGGCTGCGCAATCTTCACCTCTAACGGCCGGGCGGCGCGGGAGTTCGCGGCACAGGTCAATGTCGGGATGGTCGGCGTGAACGTGCCCATTCCTGTGCCGGTTGCGTACCACACATTTGGTGGCTGGAAGCGCTCCGCCTTCGGGGACACGAACCAGCATGGCCCGGAAGGCATCCGCTTCTGGACCAAAATCAAAACCGTTACTCAGCGCTGGCCTGATGGAGACATCGGCGACCAAGCGTTTATCATTCCGACAATGGGATAATCAGATGACAGACTACAAGACGATTACAGTAGAGAAAAAAGGTCGTGTTGCGATTGTAACGCTGAATCGCCCTGAGGCGCTGAATGCTTTGAATGCCGAAGTGATGCGTGACGTTGCCGCGGCCTTTGCGGCGATTGACCGGGACAAAGAAATTGCGGCGAGCGTTCTGACTGGGGCGGGGCGCGCCTTTGCCGCCGGCGCCGACATTAAGGAAATGCAGCCGCAGAGTTTCTCCGATATGTATGTCGAAGACTATTTCGCTGAGTGGGACCGGTTCGCAGCGTGCCGTAAGCCTGTCATCGCGGCGGTCAATGGCTTCGCACTCGGCGGTGGATGCGAACTCGCCATGATGTGCGATCTGATCATCGCCTCTGACAAGGCAAAGTTCGGCCAGCCGGAAATTAAACTTGGCGTGACTCCGGGTATGGGCGGTTCCATTCGTCTGACCAAAGCAGTCGGCAAGGCCAAAGCGATGGATCTGGTCCTTACCGGTCGCATGATAGAGGCAGACGAAGCCGATCGCATCGGGCTCGTTTCGCGCGTGGTGTCGCATGATACGTTGCTGGATGTCGCAGTGAGCGTTGCCACGGAAATTGGTGGCTTTTCCATTCCGTCCATCATGGCTGCAAAAGAAATGGTGTCCCGCGCTCTGGAGTTGCCGACAGCAGAAGGCGTCAAATTCGAACGCCGTCTTTTCCAGGGCCTCTTCGGCACGGCAGACCAGAAGGAAGGCATGAGCGCGTTCAGCGAAAAACGCGCTCCTCAGTTTAAAGACAAGTAGGCACTTAGGTCTCGGGAGGAAACGGCATGGCAAAAATAGCCTTCATCGGGCTCGGCAATATGGGCGGCGGGATGTGCGCCAACCTCATAAAGGCCGGGCATACTGTCGCCGCGTTTGATCTGAATGCGGAAGCGGTCTCGTTGGCCAGCAGCAAAGGAGCGCGCGCGGCAGACACGGTTTCTGATGCGGTGCGCGATGCAGAAGTCGTGGTTTCCATGCTTCCGGCGGGCAAGCATGTGTTGAGCGTTTATTTTGGAGCAGACGGCGTCGCTGCAAATGCGCCCAAGGGCGCAGTGTTGATCGATTGCTCCACGATTGCGGTCACCGATGCACGAGAAGCGCACACCAAGGCGGAAGCTGCCGGCTTCCTGATGGTGGATGCGCCCGTTTCCGGCGGTGTCGCGGCAGCAGAAGCGGGGACGCTGACTTTCATGGCAGGTGGCGAAGAAGCGGCCTTTGCGAAAGCAGAACCGATCCTCAAAGGAATGGGAAAAAATATCTTCCATGCTGGCGGGGCTGGTAACGGCCAGGCTGCAAAGATTGCCAACAACATGCTGTTGGGCATTTCGATGATCGGCACATGCGAGGCCTTTAACCTTGCGGAAAAGTTGGGTCTTGATGCGGAAACCTTCTTCAAGATCTCTTCGGTTTCTTCTGGTCAGTGCTGGTCAATGACCAGTTATTGCCCGGCGCCGGGACCGGTTCAGACAGCGCCTTCCAACCGGGATTACAAGCCCGGATTCGCCGTCGCAATGATGCTGAAGGATCTGCATCTCGCCGCGGACGCCGCCAGGGCTGCGGGCGCTGAGATCCGGGTTGGGGAACTGGCAGAAAGCATCTATCAAAACCTATCCGATCGGGGGTTTGGCGGTCTCGACTTTTCCGGAGTCATGAAAGACCTGAAAGGGCAGCTTTGATCCATGCAGCAGGCTGAAGACTTCCGGGCGGAAAGCCGCGCGCTCCATGCACTGATTTCGCAGACTGCGCCGATACGATATCGCGAGCCGACGCAGTTCAAGGGGTGGGGTATTCACGATGTGCTCCAGCACCTGCATTTCTGGAACCGCATGGCATACCTTCAATTAGCTGATGAAACAGAACTCACCCATCACCTGAAAACAATGGCGACGTCCGGAAAGTCCATGCGCGCCTATGAAAGTGAAGCACTCGCCGGGCTTGATGGGGTCGCGCTCGTTGCTGAATGGCAAAAGCAGTTCGAAGAAACCGCTGACAAGTTCGCCTCGGCAGATCCCAAGGCGCGCTTGAAATGGGCCGGGCCTGAAATGAGTGCACGTTCCTCGATCACGGCGCGGCTGATGGAGACATGGGCGCATGGCCAAGAGGTTTACGATCACCTCGGCGTCGCGCGGAGGAACGAAGATCGTATCGGAAACATTGTCACTTTGGGCGTCAATACGTTTGGCTGGACCTACGCAACGCGGCGCGAGAAGCCGCCGGGCGAGATGCCTTATCTGGTGCTCGCGGCGCCGTCTGGTGCGGTTTGGAGTTATGGTTCGGAAAGCGACTCTGAGCGCATCGAAGGGCTCGCCGAAGAGTTCTGCCAGGTCGTTACCCAAACGCGAAACATCGCGGATACGCAGCTGAAAGTCACCGGCGCCCTCGCTGCTGATTGGATGTCCAAGGCGCAGTGTTTTGCCGGGCCGCCGGCGCAGCCACCAGCGCCAGGCGAGCGGTATAAGAAACCAGTCGCAACCATTTAAAAGACCTCACAGCAAGGAAATCAGACATGTCCATTCTATTGCTCGAAAAGCGTGGCCCGATCGCCATCATGACGCTTAACCGCCCGGAGATGATGAATGCGCTCGGGCAGGAAGGCGATGGACCGGCAGTTGCTGCTGTGTGCGCTGAGATCGCTGCCGACCCGCAAATTCGCTGCGCCGTGCTGACTGGCGCAGGGCGTGCCTTCTCTGCGGGCGGCGATGTCAAAGCGATGAAGGAAAAAACAGGTGCGTTCGGCGGTTCTCCGGCGGACATTCGTGAAGGTTACCGCCGCAACATTCATATGATCGTCCGCTCCCTGTATAATATGGAAACGCCGCTTATCTCCGCGATTAACGGCCCGGCCATCGGACTGGGGTGTGATGTAGCCTGTATGGCGGATATTCGTATCGCGTCGGAAACGGCCAAACTTGGCGTGACCTTCCTGAAGTTGGGTCTTATTCCTGGTGATGGTGGGGCCTGGCTGCTTCCACGTCTTATCGGATCATCTCGGGCAGCGGAGCTGCTCTTCACCGGCGATGTGATCGATGCAAAAACGGCCGCTGAATGGGGCCTCGTGT
Organism: Hyphomonas sediminis; assembly: GCF_019679475.1. Classification (NCBI taxonomy): domain Bacteria; kingdom Pseudomonadati; phylum Pseudomonadota; class Alphaproteobacteria; order Hyphomonadales; family Hyphomonadaceae; genus Hyphomonas; species Hyphomonas sediminis. The sequence continues at coordinate 2,450,630 of NZ_JAIEZP010000001.1, read as the reverse complement.
CGCGCGTTGTACCGGCAGACAAGCTGATGGATGAAGCGATGGCGATGGCGGAAAAGATTGCCGGGCAGCCGCCTCAAGCGTTGCGCCTCGCCAAAACGCTGATGCGTCATGGTACCAATGCTTCCTATGATACGATCATGGAGCTGTCGGCTGCCTCGCAGGCGCTGATGCACGAAACTGAAGATCATATTGAAGGGGTGAATGCGATCCTTGAGAAACGCAATCCCGTCTTCAAAGGCCAATAGTTGCCGGCAGGCAGAACGAAAAGGGCGCGGTGCTCCGCGCCCTTTTTTATTCAGTAGACCACGCCGCTTTCAAACAGCGCAGCAATTTGCGCTTCACTCCGGCCAAGACTGGCCAATACGTCCTTCGTGTGCTGGCCGGGCGCCGGGGAGGGGCCTTTGGGGCCGTCATCCGCACCCGGAAAGCGAACAGGGGACGCGGGGGAAGCGTAAGTGGATCCATCCCCCTTTGCGCTTGGCGTCTGCACAATTGCGCCTGCTGCGAAGGCCTGAGGATCTTTGGAGACATCCGCGAGTGTCTGCACGGGCGCCCAGGCGATTGACTCGGCATCCAGCCGGACTGCCAGCTCCGTCATGTCGTAGGCGCCAAACCCAGCGTCCAGAATGTCCACAACTTCAGCATTGTTTGCGCGGCGCCCTTTGGCGTTGTTGTACTTTGGATCAGTCGCCAGTTCCGGCCGGTTGATCACCCGGCAAAGCGGTGCCCAATCCGTTTCGCCCTGACGCGCAACGATGCAGAACCATTTTTCATCTTTAGTTTTATAGAAGTTCGAGATCGGTACATTTTGTTCGTGGCGGCTCTTGGTCGATGCCACCCGGCCGAAGAAGAGCTGGATCGCGAGGTCCGATCCCATTGTGTAAAGACCGGTGCGGAAGAGGGATGCTTCCACAAGGCGGCCTTTGCCAGTCCGCTGCGCTTCAACGAGGGCGGCGCAAATGCCGGCGGCGGCGGCAATTGACGTGGTGTGGTCGCCGAAAGCCGTGCGCAGGGGGAATGGTTCGTCCCCTTTGGGGATGGTGAGGCTGGCCACACCAGTACGGCTCCAGAAGGAGGCAATGTCGAAGCCGGGGCGATCCGCATCCGGACCTTCCAGCCCATAGCCGGTCAGCGAACAATAAACGAGCTTCGGGTTGAGTTCCTTGAGCGAGTCAAAATCCAATCCGGATCTTGTCAACCCACCGGGGCGGACATTGGTCAGGAATACATCGGCGTCTTTTACCAGTTCACGGATCAATGCCTGACCTTCAGGCTTGCTCGTGTCGATGACAACCGACTTCTTTCCGCGATTGTCAAAGTCAAAGACTGGATTGTCCTGAATGTCCGTTCCGATTGTCCGGAAGAACAGTCGGATAGGATCGCCTCCCGGTGGTTCGATCTTTACGACATCGGCGCCCCAATCCCGCAGGATACAGCCTGCGCCAGGCGCGGCCATGTAGGTGGCATATTCAACGACGCGGATGCCTTCGAGCATTCATGTTCTCCCGGGATGCGCGACCCGGTAGGCCGCTGTTTAACGGGAGTTTAGGGCTGGGTGGGCTATATCGCCAACCCTTGCCGCGAGGGCAGTTCAGCTTGCTTCCGGACGAGACGCAGCGCCCGGCATCTCTGCAAGCGCCCGCGCCTGGCCAACCCAATCATCCCGCTCGATTCTGCCTTTGAAATGCAGCAACTTTTCATCGACATAGGCGACGTCGTCATCGGTCCATTCGGCGATTTGCCAGAAGTAGAAGACACCGACTTCGTGGAGCAATTCAGTCAGGATTGGTCCGACGCCAACGATCTGCGCAAGATCGTCCCCCTCGCCGAAAGCAGCGTGCGTCAGGAGATTGGCCTGATCGTCGGGTTTGCGCGCAGAGGCAATGGCTTCTGACCGGCGGATGGATTCGGCGGGGGAAATGGACCGGGTTGTGCGGGTCGTGGTGCGCGTTTCGTACATGGTCGCTTCAGCCCTCGCGCGGGGTTCCGTTTCGCGGGCAAGATCGCTTCTCGCGCGCAGCATGTGGTGCAGCGCCGTGATACCATACTCGATCGACGTGAGCCGATCTTCCAGAGCGGTCAGGTCTTCGCGGGTGACGTCACCTGCAGGAGGATTATTCACTGCCTCCTGAATGGAGACGAGGCGGCGTTCAAGGGTTTCCAGGCGCGTTTGACTGCGCAGCTCGTTTCGGATGGTGCCGATGGAAGAGTCGAGCGACGCCAATTGTGTGAACACTGGCTCAATATCGGGCCCTCTGCGCGAAGCGACGACCTCCAGATCGGCCTCAATGGCCGCCAGAGTCGCTATCAGTGCATCATTGAGCGGCGTTGTTGCGGCGATGCGCTCCTGAACCAGCGCAAACCTGTCGGCGAGTGAAGCATCGATCTCAGCGAGGCGATTGTGAACGGGATCAAGATCCGGTGTCTCTGGAATTTCAATTCGCGCCACCGCTTGACCGACGGAGGAAACCTCGCCGGCGACGCCGCCGAGACCGGAAGACAGCGCGGCGAGATCAGCTGACAGGCCATTGATCTCTGAGGTCAGCGAGGAAACATCAAGCGCAACTGCCGTTAATGCATCTTTGGAGTCTAGAAGTTCCAGTAGCTCTTCCACGCGTGCGAGGCGTGTTTCCAATGGGCGCAGGTCTACTTCAGGGGGGTGAAGCTCAGACAGGCTGAGGTCGATCCGTGCGAGGCCGCTGTGGACGGGGCCGAGATCGACTTCCGGAATGCGAATGTCTGCGATCTGTTGTTCCAGGCTGCTAAGCCGGTGTTCCAGCGGCGCGAGGTTTGGCCGGCTCGCAGCGATCGTTTCCGACAAGGACATTACGCGAGAATTGACGCTTTCCACGTCTGGCATCTGGATGTTCGACACTTTGGCCGAAACGTCTTTCAAGCCCTGATCGAGGGACTCCAAATGAATGCTGCGGAGCGAGGCAATCGATCCCGACACGGTCGATACGACCTGCTCGATCATGGCGATCCGTTCTTTCAGGATGGCCATATCCGGATCGGGCGTCGCGATCTGCTGCTCTAACTGCAGGAAGCGCTCCCGCAGTGGATCAAAATCCGGTTGGGGCGGCTTATAGGCGGAAAGAGCTGCTGTCAGGCTGGCGTCTATGTCCTCCTTTTTGAGGACTCGGCCATCAGAAATTGCCGTTTCGATCTTCTTGGTGAGCTCTGCATGTGTCTCGGTGACATCTACAAACCGGCGGCGCAGCCACCACCAGGCCAGCGCTGCTCCGAGCGCAGCGGCGACGCACATGAAGAAGAAGATCTGTATATACAGGAACCACATGGTCAGTCTCCGCCAGCAAGCGCGTTGGGGTGGGGCAGGCGGCCGGTCATTCGTCCGGCCTCACAATTCGTATTTCGATGCGCCGGTTTCTGGCGCGGCCTTCTTCGGTCGCATTGTCGCCGACTGGGCGGGACTGCCCAAAGCCAGCCGCAAGCAGGCGTTCAGCGGGCACGCCTCGCTCGATCATGGCTGCGCGAACAGCTTCTGCGCGGCGCAGGCTTAGATCATCATTCAGCAGCGCATTTCCCGTGGTGTCGGTGTGGCCTTCAACACGCAGCGTGCCGGGACAATCGCTGGCTGCGCGGGCGGCAAGATCGAGCACCGCGCCGCTGTTTACATTAAGAACAGTGCTTCCGGGCGCGAACTCTATACGCGCTGCGGCCAGCAAGCGAGCAAGCTCGTCTTCGCAGTTCGCCACCGCTTCAAGGGGTAGGATTTCCACGCGGCCGAATGCGCCGAGCGGAAGGCCTGCGCGCACGGCGCTGCGGATTCCCGGAACTGCGCCATCGTCGGCTTGGCAGCGGAAGCTGAAAGTCTGATCTGCAAAGCTGGCGGTGCCGGTTTCGCATTTGGCGATATTGTCGATTGCGCGTTCGGCGATCGGCGCGAAGCCATCCACTGGCGCGCTGCCCGTCGCTTCAAGGCCATTGACGACCGTGCTCAGGATGGGGGGATGTCGGAGCGCCTCTGCGCGGGCGCCGAGTTCCGACTTCAATGCTTCGCTGGGAACACGGCCACTCAGAGTGAGCGTTCCGGCGGAAAGGCGAAAGAGGAACTCATGTGCGGGCGCTGCGGCAGTAATAGAGTTGGCCTGAGCGGGGGACGCAGGCGCTGTATACTTTGTTTTTATGCGCGTTACGGGACGGGCTTTCCCGAGCCATGTGCTTGTGGCGCCTCCGCGGACTGCATCGACCGCGCGCTGGCCGGCTTCCGGAGAGGGCGGGGTGCCTTCAAGCGTGATCCATTGGCCAGAGGCCTTAGCCCTGGCCCAGGTTTCGCCGGCTTCGGTAAGCTGCCTGTTGGCGACCGACTGCGCGGTGCCCTGAACAGCGGAAAAAGCCAGAGCGGTCCAGCCGAACAACAGCAGCGCTACCAGGCCGGCGATGGGGAAGAAGCCGTAGGGAAAAAAAGGCAAAGAACTAGCTTCGACGCGGACATATTGCCGTGTCGCGGTGATGCTTTGCTTATCCGACTGCGTGGAGTCGACCGACATTCTACCGCCTCTGCTGGTGCCGCTCCTATGGGCGGAGGGGCCCTGCGCCGTGCCCTGAAACTAGCTGAAGTAAAGCCACAATACTCTACGGGCGGCAATACAGGGCATTAATATTCGAGAAACTGAATTATGTTTGCCGGGGTCAGGTAAGTGGCGGTTTTTTATATTGTTTTTTCACCCGCTTTGATGGGCGTGGAGCGCGGATCGCGTTTTGGCTGTCGCTGGCGTGCACCGGATTTGAGAACTGATTCCCTTGCGCTGGTACGTGTGGAAGTTTTCACCACAGAAAGCTTCGCGTAGTGGGGGAAATTGAGCGTCAATATTCGTCGCCGGAGAGTATTGCGCCCAACTTCGCTTCACTATTCAACAGACATTGCAGGTATTTTCGGCGAGTGAGTGTGTGGCGCCGCCCCATCCGTTGAGGGCATGCGCATCTGTGTCGATGTTGCGTATAACCGTGTCATTTTGCGGCAATCTGAGTTCAAATTGATCCCAATCGAGGACGAAGCGAGCCGTTACGTGCACGCTTTCACGACAAATCCAGTCATGCATTCCAGAGGCTTTGGCTGTTCAGCGATACAGGGTGGAAAACGACCGGCAGGGGGAAGAATGCCGGCCCGAACATGTTGCGGTGGCTCTCTTGATCAGGCTGCCGACGTGAAGGCAATCGAGATTGGGTTTGCCTCATAGATACGCAATCCATCGCACCAGAGGGAGCCGCGACCGGTGACGATGCGGCGGCCAGCGTCTTCGGTGATGCTGACGATCTCCATCACTGTGGTGACCTCTTTCTTCTCCGGCGTGACCTGGCCCCGATAGGACCATCTTACCGGCGTGTCGGCGGCGAGCGTTTCGACATGGGCGCCGGGTATATCGGCAGCGATGCCTTTCAGGAGCGATGCGCGCATGAGGAGCTGGACGAGCGCATCGAGGCCGAGAGAGCCGGGCTGGACCGGATCGCCGAAGAAGTGCGCTTTGAAATACCAGGCATAGGGATCGATCGATTGGCGCCCGCGAGCGAGGCCGAGGCCGGACTTGCCGCCGGCGGGATCGAAGAAGTCGACCCGGTCCAGCATCCGGAGCTGGCCGGTGGCGAGGCGCTTGTCTGGCAGCGTGAGATCTTTCGCCGCGCTGGGGAGCGCGAGATAGGATTTATCGATTTGGCCGGCACCTAGCCCGGCCTGACGCACAAGCGCCTGAGCGGGGAAGAAGCCGAAGCGGGTGGCCAAGTCCATCACCGGCTCGCCTGACTTGAGGCGTGCCTTTAGATCGAAGGCGACGATGGTCATCGGTCCGACCTTGGAGAACGAAGACAAGGTTGTATCTACACAGATAGTTCCATCGCGCGGTCTGAGTACGCGATGGACGCGGCCATCGCCCTCAAGGTTCCGGAACCGGTCGCCACCATCAAGCGCAAAGCCACAATGGCTGGCGAGCCAGCCGCAAGGCTGAAGCACGATTTCAGAGAGGACCGAGAAGGGCATCTCACCGTTTTTATTATCCGCGAAATACCAGGCATCCGGCGGTATATCGTACTCCGCTGAGATGGTGGCGCCCGCACGGCGCACGCCAGGGCGGTCCGTCGCGGCAACGACGCGGGACATCATATGGTAGGGCGGCTGCGGCAGGCGGGGAACCTTACCCTCAGTATCAAAACGGCGATACATTTCACCGAACGCGGAAGACGGTGCGCCATTGGCGCAATCGAGCAGGGCAGCATAATCGCCGCGGCTTTCCTTTTCCGGCCCGGTGCGAATGGGGGTGGGGGAGACGCGCGGCTTTGGCCAATGACGGCGGAGCTGGATGCCGAAACGCGGGCAGTAGAAGACCTTGCGGCCATCACTGCGCGCCAGAAGGGAGGCGAACACTTTTGGTGTTTCGCCGTCGATTACTTCATCAATGAAGACTTCATAGGTGAGGTCGTGATCGGCATCCGGAACAACCTGGCCCCGGCAAATGAACTTTGCCGTGTGGCCGGGAACAGGCTCGAACCCATAGCCATCCCGGTCCTGCGTGAGGCCGATTGCGGCGGCGTGAAATTCCAGCGCCTGAACGGCGGCTTCGGCCATCAACGTGCCGGGCATGCATGGGTCGTTGTGGAAATGGCCCTCATAGAACCAAGCAGACTTTGGCGCGTTGGCCCGCGCCTTGAGATAGCCGCGCTTCCACGGGCCGCCGGCAGGGTCGAACTCCGGCGCATCGTCGAAGAAGGCGAGTTTGCCATCGGGCAGATGGGGCGGGAAGGAATGGGCCGCGCACATTTCGAAACCTGCCCCGAAGCAGGCGAACGCATCGCCCCGGCGGAAGGCGCTTACATCTTCCTCCGTGAAGGCGGCCTTGGCGCTGGCGCGATCAATCTGGATTGGCGCCGCATTCGCCGTGGGCGGAGCTTCTCTTTCCGGGGACCAGACGACGCCTTTGCCGGACGCCAGCTCTGCATCGGTGAAGAATCCTGCCTGACCCTGACGGACCGAGAAAGCAGGGCGGCCACCCGCCGTGCAATCATACTGGAAGAAGAACATCCGCACACCTGCAAAGGTGGCGTGCTGGGTAATTTCGATCTGAAATTTCAACGTGTCACCCGCCTCCGGCAGGCCGCCTTCATGGAAGGTGATTTCGCAACCGAGCAGGCGGTAGACACGTTCATCCTTGTTGCGCAGGTCTGCGCCCATCCAGCCGATCAGCGTAAGATCAGCCTGGCCGCATTCGATGAGCGGGCCGGGGCGGATGCGCCCGTTCAACATCATCCAATGATTTTCGGTGAGGTCTGTTTCCGTCCAGATAACGCCTTTGCCGTCCACAAGCGGCTCGGCGTCAATTCCGGTGACCCGGTCCACCAGCAAGAGGGGTGGCGCGGGCAGGCGCACATTGCGCGCATACTGATCTTGCGCCCTGAAAGCGGGGCCAAAGAATTCTGACATCGGGCCGCGCGACGCCGCTTCAATCGTAGGACGTTCCCAAGACTTGCCAATTGGCGCGCGGACTCGAAGTGGCTGGAGGCCGGAAAGTACCGCTTGTGGCGGCGGCGTTTTTGCGGCGTGTGGCGGTGGCGGAAAAGGAATGGGGCCAGTGATGGCAGCGCGCGGCGGCACAGCCAGATAGGCCGGCGCCGGCAAGGCAGGCGCAGCTGGCATGACATTGCCGGCGGGCGAAGCGGGCTGGGCGCGAGGGGGCACCACGGGGGCAGTATACTGCGCGGGGCGCGAGATGGGGGCAGGCGACGACAGCGGCCATGGATGGGCGCGGGCCGTGTCCAGCCGTTCGGCAATCCGGTCGATGCGGACATGATGGCCTGCGGCGAACAGGGTGGCGCAGAGCCGGGCAAGCTGAGTTAGGTCTGCGCTTTCAACCTCATCCGTCGCGACTGCAAGGTGAGGCTTGCCCTGCAGGGTCAAGCGGATCGACTGGGTGAGGGAGTCCCTCGGGCCAAGTTCGACAAAGGTCCGCACACCATCTTCCCAAGCCTGGCGCACCGTCGCCGGGAAATCCACCGTGGCAACGGCCTGACGGGTCAGCATGTCGGCCACTTTGGCTTTGGTGGGCGTGTAGGCGGCGTTGATGGCGTTGGCGTAAAGCCGCGGGCCATTCTCGATGCGCGAGACGGGCCGCGTGTGAAGCGCGCGCCACTTTTCCGCAAAGGGCTGCATGGCGCTGGCATGGACGATGAGATGCTGGTGCATCAGGGCGCCCGCGCCTTTGCCGAGCGACTCCGCGATGGCGCGGCAGGCCTCAGCAGGGCCGCCAATCATAGAATCCAAATCCGAATAGATGATCGTGATCTCGACATTCGGATAAGCGGCGACGGCTTTGCGGACCTCGGCGATGGGGGCGCGCAGGCGCCAGTTGGTCCAGCCGGAGGGGACGTTCGGCCCCCAGGCTTCCCTGGCCGTTTCAAAGTCGCCGCCCAGATGGCGCTCATACATTGCGGCGTTGGAAATATCCGTGAGCAGGCCGCCCATATCTTTCCAGTAGCCAAAGGCGAAGAGGGCGTTGCTTTCGCCCAGCGACAGGCCGAGCGCGGCGGTGGGCTGAAGCTCCAGCACATCGCGCAGGAGGATGGCATGGGCCTGCGTGACGAGGCTGACGGCGCAGAGCTGTTCAAACTCGGACAGCGAGGACTTTGCCAGCAGCGGCGTCATGGCGGCAGCGACTGGGATTTCCGCGAGTTTGGCGGAAATTTCCGGGAAAGCGGAGAGAAGCCCGCGCGCCATGCGGGGATAGGAGGCGGCAGAGCCGGTGAAGGCGAAGGCGAGTTCGCCTTCCGGCGCGCCCTGGCCGTAGAAGATGCCGTCTCCGGCGGGAACGGCGCCGGAAGCGAGGGCGTTGATGGCGCGGCCCTTCAGTTCACTGAGGTGTTCGGCGCTGGTAGCAACGAGCACGATGCGGTGTTTGCCTTTACCGCCGGGTTTGCCGCTTTCGAGCTTCCTTGCGAGGGCGGCGGGGCTCGCGCCAATCGCCCAGAAGAGGAATGGTGTTGGGCGCAGCATGTCGGGCGAGGGGCGAACTGGGGCGGGTGTAAAGGTGGCGCCGCAAGCGTTGAAAGCGGGGGGCGGGTCTGCAAGTGCGGGGGCTGCGATTGTCTCGCTAGTGGAAGGGGCGAGGCCACGGGCGGCTAGTGCAAGCTGGGCTGCGGCGGCGAACAGGCCTTCGGCGATTGGCGCGGCGCCATAGGCCGCGCGGATCAAGTTGTTTGGCGGTTGGGGCATTCCGGCCCAGTTGATGGCGGAAACGCCGCCATAGATCGGGTCACCATCTTCCTCGGCGTCTTCGCGGCGCTTTAGAACGAGTGCAGCAGCCAGGTCCGCAGGCGGATGGATTGCGGCGTGGGCAGCGACGGTTTCCGTGGCGAAGTCAGCTGAGGCGACGACGGCAAGGGAGAGGTCACCGCTGCGCAAGGCGTCGCAGGCCGCGTCGAGCGCCGCCATGCCAGAGCGTGCGCCTGCCGCGATGGCGAAGCCGCGGGCGCGGAAATCTTCCGACACAGTGAGGCGATTGGCGGTCATGTTCGCCATTGCGCCAAGGACATCGGCGGCGACGAGGGGAGGGGCGATGGCGTTGAGCGCCGCGTCTGTTGCGCCTTCCGACGCGACACGCTCGCGGAGCAGCCAACGAGCGGCATCATTGGCGCAGCGCACACCGGTGAATACGCCGCAGGCTTCCGGGGCAGGGCGGGCGACGCCTTCGAGTGCGGCGGCGGCGACATCGAGGATAGCGAGCTGCTGGGGCTCGGCGCGCAGCAGGTCTGCCGGGGGCGTGCGGGCGCGGATGGGATCGGCGCCAACAGTGGAAGCGGCGGGCGCAGGCTGAAGCGGCGCGTTCATCAGGCGGCGGAGGACCGCGCGCTGGCCTCTGTCCGGTCCCGCCAGGAGGCCGATGCCGCAGATGACGATGTCGCACCTGTCGGCGGACGGTAGAGTGGCACCGCTTACATAGCCTGTGGTCGGCTGGTGCTGTTCCAGGATGAGGTGGGAGTTGTTGCCGCCGAAGCCAAAATTGCTGATGGCTGCGCGGCGGGGCGCGGCTTTGGCCGCCCAGATTTCGGCCTCGCCAAGCGGTGTGAGGCCGGTTTCGGAAAGGGCCGGGAGGAGGGCGCCATCCAGTGGCATCGCGGGCAGAATCTTGCGGCGCATGGCGCCGGTGAGCTTCAGGAGGCTGGCGAGACCGGCAACGGTGATGAGGTGGCCGGTGTTGGCCTTGAGCGATCCGGTTGGCAGGCGTCGGTTGCCGAAGACGCCAGCCGACGCGCGCACTTCCACGCCATCGCCCACAGGCGTGCCGGTGGCGTGGCACTCAAGGAAATCGACAGAGGCCGGATCAATGCCCGCCATCGTATAGGCGCGGCGCATGGCTTCGGTCTGGCCGCCGGCGTCGGGCGCGAGAAGACCCTTGCGACGCCCGTCATTGGAGAGGCCGATGCCGCGAATGATGCCGTGGACGGTTTCGCCTGTCTTCACGTCTGACAGGCGTTTGAGGATGACGGCGGCGGCGCCCTCGGACGGAACGAGCCCGTCTGCGCCTTCGATGAAGGGGCGGGAACGACCGGTGGGGCTGAGCGCTTTGAGGGCGCTGAAGCCGATATGGAGGATCAGATTGTCAGCGGCATTTACGCCGGCGACAGCGGCGATGTCGATCTGGTGGCTGGCGAGTTTGCGGCAGGCGATTTCGAGCGCGTAGAGCGAGGACGCGCAGGCGGCGTCGAGCGCAAGAACCGGGCCAGTGGCGCCGATATGTTCGGCGATGAGGCGGGCAGGGTAGGCGCTGTTTTGCGTATCTGTGAGGGGGCGGTTGGTTCTGCCTGTCTGCCAGATGTCGGCAGCGTATTCGGCTTTGGCGCGGCTGGGATAGAGCAAGTTTGCCAGGATGACAGCGCGGCGCTCCGGGGCAATGCCTTCGGCCTGAACCTTCGACCAGGCGTCGCTCACGGCTTTGAGGGGCCAGCGGCAGACGGGATCCAGCGCAGCATTGAGGGACGCAGGTTCATCAATGAGGCCAGACACCCAGGATGGATTGCCGGTGCCGCGGTCTTTCAGGCCAAGTCTATCGGCAGGGACACGGCGTGTGACGATGCGCTTTTCCGTGACGATCGACCAAAGCTCGTCCGGCGTTTGGGCGCCGGGGAGAATGCAGCCTTCGGCAATAATCGCGATTGGCTCGAAGGCACTCATTCTTCACTCCAGACAGTGCCGACAATCAGTTCGACATCGGACGGATCGCCGGCGAGAAGCTCGTGGGCGAAAATGCGGGCGCCTTCGGCCAGCGGGATAAGGGGGACGCCCTGTTCCTTGAAATGGCTCGCAAGGGTCGCGTCCACCATGCCGCCTTCCCATGGCCCCCAATCGAAGACTTTCACGCGCGCCTGTGGCAAATCGGCGGCCAGCGCCCGGCCGGCATTGGCGAGGATGGCGTTCGCCATGGCGTAGTCGGACTGGCCGCGATTGCCGAAGAAGGCGGAGGCGGACGAGAAGAGGCCGACATGGCGCAATGCGGAGAGGTCGAGCCGGGAAAGGAGATGGAACAAGCCTTCGGCTTTTGGCGCGAACACGCGGGCAAGTTCGTCTTCAGTTTTCTCTTCGACGAGACGGTCAGCGATGATGCCGGCGCCGTGAACAAGACCGGTGATCGCGCCATATTTACTCTGGATCACGGCAAGGACCGCTTCGACAGATGCCGCGTTGGACGTATCCATCGGCATATAAACCGCCTGGCCGCCAGCGGTGCGAATGTCTGCGAGCGTTGCGCGGATCTCCAAGCCAGCGATGGCCGCGCGGGCCGCTTTGTCGATTGCGGCGGGCGAGGGTTTTTCTCCGCGCTTTACGGCGGAGGTGGCCATCAGGCCTCGGAGCGCTTTCAGATCGGACGTTTCCGGAACGCCTTCTGGCCAAGCTGTTTCAGCGGAGCGCCCGGCGAGAATGAACGTGCCGCCGGCGTGGCGGGCGAATTCGATCGCGCAGGATGCTGTTACGCCGCGCGCGCCACCCGTGACAAGCCACAGACCTTGTGGAGACGATGCGATCGGACGAGGCGAGACAAGCTCCCCGAGGACGGCCCGGCGGGCGAGACCATCAGCGGAGAGCCACAGGTCTTCGGATGTATTGCCAAGCCAGCTGATGAGGTTCTCAGCCGGAACGGCGTCTATCAATGACCAACAGATAGACTGGCATTCAGGCCATTCACGGCGCAGCGTGCGGGAGAGGCCCTCCAGGCCGGAGGTGGCAGACGCTTGCTGGAGGAAGACGAGCGAGGCGCCGGACTTGCGTGCCTGACGCGCGGCGCTAAGTGCCGACCAGTGGCGGGAGGTGACGCTGCCTTCTGCAAGGGCTTCGGTGAAAAGCACATAAGGCGCCGCGCCGCTGGGCGATGTGACGATGGACGCTATCATGCCGGTTTGGGCAAAGGCGCCGGCGATGGCGGCGGCGGCATTCGGCTCGGCGTTCGTAATCTCAATCGACCCGATATTGGAGTGGCCGGACTGGGGGACAACAACTTCCCAACGCGCTGCGCGCACGTCGCAAGCGTAGGGTGGGAGATTGGGTTCAGACCGGTCGGGACGGGGGGCGGAAGGAGCCGGCCCTCCATCCCTCAGGCAAAAAAATCGGCGATCTTCCGAATGGAGCGCAGCTCTGCGATGTCTTCCGGATCAACCTCCGGGAGGGAAGGGAAGCGGTCGCGGAGTGCCGATAGGATCTCGACCTGTTTGATGGAGTCGACGCCGAGTTCGCCCTCAAGGTCCATATCGTCCTCAAGCATGTCCGTCGGGTAACCCGTTTTCTCTGCGATCAGCGCACGGACAACATCGGCGGAGACGCCGCTTCCGTTGACCTGGGCGGGCGCAGCGACTGGTGCGGCCTGTGGCATTGGCGCTGATGTGGTGACCGGCTTTTGCGGCGCAGGCGACGAGCCGGAGATCATCGCGGCAATTGCCGAGATGGTTCTCAGTTCCACCAGCTTTTCGGGCTCGATCTCCGGCAGTTCCGGCATACGGTCACGCAGCGTGGAGAGGATTTCGACCTGTTTGATGGAGTCGACGCCGAGTTCGCCTTCCAGGTCCATGTCGGGCTCGAGCATGTCTTCGGGGTAACCAGTCTTCTCCGAAATAATTGCGCGCACAATGGCGATGGGATCGGCATGGCTTACGGCTTTTGTGGCGGACTGCGGCGCAGGCATCGGCGCTACATTTACGATGGGCGCCGGCGCGGGAGCGGCGTGGCCGTTTGTGTAGGGCTTGGCGGCAGCGGGGGCGGGTGCTGCAGCAGGCCTGGACGCCGGTGCGTTCGCAACGATGGGGGCTTGAGATGGGGCGGGCGCAGCGACGGGGCGCGGCGGCGGAAGGGCTGGAGTTGCCACAGGCGCAGCGACGATACGGGCGCTGCCCAGGATCGACGCGGCGGCGTTGAGATAGGCCGTGTGCGCAGCTGCGGTCGTTTGCAGATAATCCTGATGGCGCTGGGAAACTTCTTGCCAAATGCGCTCCACCGCGCTGGCGGGCGCCGCATATTCAGTATGCTCTGCCGGATATTGGGATGCAGGATCGGGCGTTCGGGGCAGATCGGGCATGGGAGGCGAGATCCTTTCTGGATAAGCGGCGGCGACTGGCTGGGAGGCGGTGGGGGACTGTTGAGGTGCGGCGGCAGACTTGCTGCCGATAGGATTTGGCGGCGTGCGGCCCGCCGCGCCTTCTTTGGGCGGGTAGGGCCGGTCATGGTTCGCGCCGGTCAGCATCACGGCGTGACGTGACGGCGCTGGCTTTGGCGTTGGCGCCGGCGCGTCAGCCAGAAGGGCATCGAAGTCGAGCGAGAGACCGGCCACGCTGAGCGCGCCGAGCGCCGAGAGGAATTGCGTGACGCCGTTGACGCGCTTGTTGTCCAGCGGGACAGCGAGATAGTCCCTGTCGCCCAGCGTATCGGCAACGAGGCCGCTGACGACATTGCCGGGACCGATCTCAACGAAGATGCGCGCGCCGGCGGCATACATCGCTTCAACCTCTTCCCGGAAACGGACGGGCGTGGCGACCTGGGAGGCGATTTCGCCGGAGAGGTCCGCTGCCTTCGCTTTGTAGGGCGCAGCAGTGGCGTTGGCGTAAACCGTAAGGCGCGGCTTCTTGATCTTGAGGCCGCTCAGAACCTCCCTGAACGGATAGACTGCCGGGCTGACGACGCTGGAATGGAAGGCGGTTGCCACTGGGAGGCGGCGGGCCTTGATGCCACGCTCGGAGATCAGCGTTTCGGCTTTCTGGATCGCGGCGACTGGGCCGGAGAGAACAACCTGGCTGGGGCCGTTGTCATTGGCGATCACGAGATCGCCGCCGACCTGATCGACGAGGCTACGTATGGCGCTCGCTTCGCACTGGACCGCCAGCATGGCGCCTTCATTGGAGGCGGCGGCGTCCGCCATGGCCCGGCCGCGCGCGGCGGCAATGGTGAGCGCAGTTTCCGCGTCAAAGGCGCCACCATAGTGAAGGGCCATGATTTCGCCGAAGGAGTGGCCGCCGGTCATGTCCGCTTCAAGGCCAATGCTTTGGATGAGCGCGAGATGGGACAGCGCGACGGTCGCAATGGCGGGCTGGGCATGTTCCATCGCCGTGAGACGACGCGTCTGATTGCCAAACTCGACCTGATCGAATGCCGATGGCGGGAACGCTAGCCGATGCAGCTTCAGCGCGCCGGTGACCGGATGGCTGGCGGCAAGATCCCAGGCAGCGCGAGCGGCGGGGAGCGCCATCGCAAGGTCCGCCCCCATGCCCGTATACTGACTGCCTTGCCCCGAGAACAGGAACGCGATCTTGCTCGGCGCGGAGGGCGCCAGCGACAGATTGCAACCTTGTGGCAAGGGTGCGCGGCCCGCCGAGCCATCCGAGATTTGAGCGGCGAGGCGCTGTGCCTTGGCTGCAAAGTCTTCAGGCGACGTGGCGGCAATGGCAGCGCGCACGGGCGCGTCAGCGCTGAAGCGTTTGAGGGTGGATTCTGAAGCCGCGGCGAAGGCGTCTTCGGTGAGCGGCGCTGTCGCGGCTGCGGCGAGACTATCCGCCAGTTCTGCCGGAGAGTTTGCATTGTAGAGGAACAGTTCCGCCGGGAAGACACGCGCCGGTTTTGCGGCGTTAGGGCCGGTGTATTCCTCAAGCGTGACGTGGAAGTTGCTGCCGCCGAAGCCGAAGGAACTGACAGAAGCGCGGCGGGGGCGATTGCCCGGCGTGATCCAGGGGCGTGCTTCGGTGTTTACATAGAAACAGTTGCTGTCGCGGATGGCGTCGGCAGGCTCTTCGATCTTGATCGTGGGCGGAAGGACTTTGCGGCGCAGTGCTTCGACTGCCTTGAGCAAGCTGGCCGAGCCTGCGGCGGCTTTGGTGTGGCCGATCTGAGATTTGACCGAGCCAACGGCGCACCAGGGACCCCCAGCGACTGCCTTCTCGCCAAAGACGAGGTGCAGGCCTTCAATCTCTGCCTTGTCGCCCGCCTTGGTGCCTGTGCCATGGGCTTCGACGAGATCGACCGTTTCCGGACCATAGCCCGCCTGCTCGTAAGTGTGCCGCAGGGCGCGGGCCTGTCCAGCGGGCAGGGGCGTGTAGATGGCAGTGCCCTTGCCATCAGACGCGCCACCAAGGCCACAGATGACGGCGTGGATCGTGTTGCCATCACGCTCTGCATCTTCAAGGCGGCGCAACGCCAGCATGCCGATGCCTTCGCCCAGCATGGTGCCGTCCGAGGCGTTGGAGAAGGGACGGCAATCTCCGGTCGGCGAGAGTGCCGGCGTCTTGGAGAAGCACATGAACATCAGAATGTCGTTCAACGCGTCGACACCGCCGGTGAGCACCATGTCAGAATCGCCAGCGCGCAATTCGTGCATGGCGATCTGGAGCGCGGAGAGACTGGAGGCGCAGGCTGCGTCGGTAACGTAGTTGCTGCCGCCAAGGTCGAGGCGGTTGGCAATACGTCCGGCGACGACATTGCCCAGCAGGCCGGGGAAGGTGCTTTCCTTCCACTCGGCGTAATGGCTTTCAATGCGCCGGGCGATGTCCTGAACCTGATCTTCCGGGAGACCGGCCTGGCGCATGGCATTGACCCAGGCCGGGCGTTGGAGACGGCCAGCCATGTGGGCTGTCAGTTCGGTGGCAGACGCAACACCGAGGACAACACTTGTTCGTGAGCGGTCAATGCGGCCATTGCTGTCTCGCTCGGCATCATCCAGCGTCATCTTTGCGGCGATGAGGGCGAGGAGTTGCGCTGTGTCCGTGGTCTGAAGAGCAGCAGGCGGGATGCCGAACGCCATTGGATCGAAAGCGACCGGCGACAGGAAGCCGCCACGCCGGCCGTAAGTGCGGTCCGGCGTCAGGGGATTGGCGTCGTAATAGTCCTCAAGCAGCCAATGCGTTGGCGGCGTATCGCTGAGCAGGTCGCGGCCTTCAAAGATATCGCGCCAAAAGCCGGTCGTATCTCCCCGACCGGGGAAGATTGCGCCCATGCCGACGATGGCAATCGGCGTTGCGGGAATTGCGGGTCCGGATTTACGCGTCTCAGCCATAAACTTCACTCAAAGGCCACGGGGCGGTAGGAAAACAGTTCTGCGGGTACGGCAATACCAGTGGATCTGAGCTGTGCGGCTCTGGTTACCCGCGCAGCGCCTTCCATCAGGTTCAGTGCGATCTGGCGAACGGTGCGCGCCTCAACGGGCTCCAGAAAACTGCCGGCGACCCATTCATTGAATGCCCCCATCGCGGGGCCGCACCAGATCTGGTAATCGGCGGCGCGGCCATCTGCGCCCTCGCGTGCCCATTGGGCGCCCATGAACAGGTAGCGCCTCGCGACCAAAGCGAGCCGCTTATTGCCATCCTTGTCGGCGCGAGCCGCTTCTACAGGATTTACGCGCTGGATATAGCTGCGCGTTGCATCCCAGGCTGCTTCAAAGGGTTCGCCTAGAACGTCATCAAGCCATTTGCGGTCCTCGACCGGCAATGTCTCATAAGAAGCGCCGCTGCGATAGAAGGCATGCAGTTTCTTGCCGCGCATGGCGAAGAGTGTACCGCGCTTCAGCACCTGAACCTGGACGCCTTGTTCGAACATATCTGCAGCTGGAGCCATTGCTACATCCGCCGGACCAGCATTTGCCAGAAGCTTGCGACCGGGCAGGGCAAGGCCAGATTCGACAGTGCTCTGATTGATGGAACCGGTCAGCACATAGGCGGCGCCCATCTGAAAGGCGGCAGCGACAGATTGCGGTGTCGCGATCCCGCCGGCCAAACCGATGCGAATGCTGCTTTCGGGAATGCTGTGGCGCAGGGAAACGCGCGCGCGCGCGGCGGCAAGGGAGCTGAAGAGCGTGAATGCCGGGCGGTTGTCCGTATGGCCCCCGGAGTCTGCTTCTGCCGTGATATCTGCGGCCACCGGCACCTTCACCGCAAGATCAGCCTGCTCGGCAGAGATGGCGCCCTCCGCGACGAGGGCCTTCAGGATTTTCTCCGGCGCGGGCGCCATGAACGCTTCCGCCACTTCTGCGCGCGAAACTTTGGCGAATACGTGGTTGGACCGCAGGATGGCGCCATCGACGGAACGGGAAAGGCCCAGCGCGGTATAGCGCACCACTTCAGCCGTCAGGCGCATGAAGGCAGAAACCGAAACCCGGGAAACCTTGTGACCAAGGAAGAGGTCAATAACCGCCTTTTCCTGACCGGGCTCCTGCGGAGAGTGGATGAGGTTGGCCCCCCAGTTCTTCGCCTGATCACCCAGAGCCGATTTGATTTCTTCGACGCCGGATTTGATTTCAGGGATTGCAAGACCAGCGCTTCCGTAGAAGCCGACGCAGCCTGCGCGCGCTGCTTCAATGACCATTTTCGGCGTGGCAATGCCGCGTGCCATTTCGCCTGCAACATAGCAGAAACGAGCGCCGTGATCGGCGGCGAAAGAACGGTCACCCAGCCACTCTGGATAGACGGGCGGCAAAGTCGCTGTTGCGGATTTACCTTGTGTCTCCGTACCGACAGAGACGACTTCCGGAACGCCGGTTGAGCTGATGGAAATCCAGGCGCGCTCGCGCGGCGCCTCAACGGCTTTCCGTAGCAGTTCTGTCACAAGTTCCCGCCCTTCTGGCCGAAATTCAGAGGAATCGATCCTCTGCCCGCGAATAGTCTTAGAGGCGATGGGCGGAGGGACTCAACCGGAAACTAAAGTTACCGGATGCGTTTCTTGTATCTGACTCGAGAATTCTACCATTATGGGAATTTTTTGGTGGCGGCGGACGCTGGTTGCCTCAATTGAAGGCGGGGCCTTTTCCTTTTGGTAACCATGTCTGCTTTGGGCGCCAAATCTTGCTGGCTGCGCTTGTCGCCCTGCATTCGCGCAATCAGGCGCGACGCGTTCTCCGAGCAGTCGAGCCCTTCTGACTTTGCTTCGATTTCCCGAATGAGCCCCATCAGATGAAATTTACTGCGAGCCAGGCGCGCCTGAAGCGCCTCAATCTCGGAAATCTTTCTTTTGAGGGCGCCAATCAGGGCATCATGTTCCCAATTCTGAAGATCGGGAGGGATAAGCGACTTTATCTCATCGAGACTGAAGCCGGCTTTCTGAGCGCTGGCGATCAAGTCTAGCAACAAAAGCGCTTCGGGAGGGTAACTCCTGTAGCCATTCGAGCGCCGTGAAACGGATTTCAGAAGGCCGATGCTTTCATAGAAGCGGATGCGGGAATGAGTGATGCCGCTGCGCTTGGCGAGTTCACCGATCTGCATCTGATCCTCCACATATGAATGCGCTTGACCCTCAACTTAGCTTAAAGGTTAGACTTTGAGAAATTGAGCAATCGGAGCTTCAGGATGTCTTTGTTTTCTCCGCTGGTGTTGCGCTCGGGGGCCACGATTCCAAACCGTATTGGGAAGGCGGCAATGGAAGAGAACATGGCGGACACGGACCATGCGCCGTCTGCTGAACTATTCCGTCTTTATGAGGCCTGGGCATCTGGCGGGGCCGGGCTCATCATCACAGGCAATGTAATGGTAGACGCCCACGCAATGACCGGTCCTGGCGGCGCTGTGCTGGAGGATGACCGTTTTATCGAACGCTTCAGAAAGTGGGCGGTGGTCTCCAAGTCTGGTGGGGCGCAGGTCTGGATGCAGATAAATCATCCGGGTCGGCAGATGCCTGGAGCCTTGGGGCAGGAGACGCTTGCGCCGTCAGCGATTGCGCTCGATCTTGGCGCGCTGTCGAGCCAGTTCCCCATTCCGAGAGAAATGACAGAGGCAGACATTGAAGATGTCATCCGCCGGTTTGTCCGCACAGCAGAGCTGGCAGAGCAGGCGGGGTTTGACGGCGTCCAGATCCACGCAGCACATGGGTATCTTGTGAGCCAGTTTCTCTCTACCTTGTCCAATATGCGACAGGATAAATGGGGCGGGAGCCTTGAGAATCGCGCGCGGCTTCTCGTTCAGATAGTCGAGCGAGTTCGGGCGGCGGTCTCATCAGGATTTTGCGTTTCAGTGAAGCTCAACTCAGCTGACTTCCAGAGAGGTGGCTTCTCTCCGGAAGATGCGCAGCAAGTTGTCGGAATGCTTGGGTCGCTCGGTGTTGATCTGGTTGAACTTTCAGGAGGCAGTTACGAGGCGCCCGCAATGATGGGAAGCTCGCGTGATGAGCGGACGCTGGCCCGGGAGGCATATTTCCTTGAGTTTGCGAAGGACATAGCGAAGGTCGCGCCGATGCCGCTTATGGTTACCGGGGGCATCCGGCGCCCCGAAGTGGCGCAGCAAGTATTGGACAGCGGCATTGCCATTGCAGGTATTGCAACAGCCCTGGCGATCGAGCCGGATCTGCCCATAAAATGGCAAGCAGGCGCGAAGAACGCGCCCGCTCTCAAGCCGATTACCTGGAAAAACAAAGCGCTGGCATCATCGGCGCATATGGCCGCCGTTAAATACCAACTCACACGCCTAAGCCGAGACCGGTCCACGAACCGGAACGTGTCGCCTCTTTGGGCGCTGATTTCCTCGCAGATTGGCGCACGCAGTCAGGCCAAGGCCTATCGCAGCTGGATGGTATCGCGCCGGACAGAACAATAGGCGCGGGCGAAATTCAGACTTCTGCGCCGGCGTTTGCGGCCGAGTTTCCTCGGGAAATCAGCGCCGCCGATTTGAATGCGACGCACAGGATTTCCATGATAGATCAACTGATCATTCGCTTTACTGCGCTCAATAGAAACTCGTCCTGGTAGTGACCCGCGACGATGGATAGGCCGACCGGACAATCATCCACTGTCATCACCGGGGCAGAGACTTCCGGCAAGCGCGCCACACCGGAAAACGCGGTGATGGTCATCGTCGGATCATAGAAGTCCATCACCGCTTCGAGCGTGTTCAGGGACCCTTTCCGGGGAGCGATTTTCGGCGTCGTTGGGAAGCAGATCACCGTTTCCGGGGTGAAGAAGGCGTTGATCTGCCTGAAGAGGCTTTCACACCTCGCCATGTTGTCTAGCGCCGCTATGCGGTCGAACCTCTGGACATTTCCGTAGGCCATCGAGAACGTGAAGCCGAGTTCGGGCTTGCAGGCTTCGATCCAGTTGCCCACCGTGCTCTGGAATTCCGCGGTCTGCAGATCGCGCAATCCATTCAGGTTGCAGACCTTCAGCTCGCACGCTTCCCCGGCGATCTCGGAAAATCTTACCGGCTCAACCACGATGCCGGTATGTTCTGTTATTCGATCCAATGCGCCGCCAACTTCGTCGCGAACGGCGGCATCCGCGATCTCCAACGCTTCCTGCAA
Source organism: Hyphomonas sediminis (assembly GCF_019679475.1). Lineage (NCBI taxonomy): Bacteria > Pseudomonadati > Pseudomonadota > Alphaproteobacteria > Hyphomonadales > Hyphomonadaceae > Hyphomonas > Hyphomonas sediminis. The sequence goes on along the minus strand of NZ_JAIEZP010000001.1, from coordinate 2,429,884 downwards.
GACGAGAATACGCCGTGGAGCGGACATCGGCGAAGTGGGTGCGTTCAGCAAGACACGCATCGCTGCATCGAGCACGTCGAACCGATCCGCCAGCAGGCCTACGGTGCTGACGCTGGGCTGGAACGGCAAAACGCCGGCTTCGGAAATCCGATGAAGGGAGGGACGCATCCCCCAAAGACCGCAAAGGCTTGCCGGGACACGGACCGAACCTCCCGCGTCCGTGCAAAGAGAGAAATCCGCAAGACCATTGGCGACGGAAGCAGCCGAGCCGCTGGACGAGCCGCCGGGGACGCGATCTGGCGCTTTCGCGTTGCGCGGCGTGCCAAAATAGAAGCTCTCTCCGTCGAGGCTATACGTGAACTCATCCGCCACGACCTTGCCGACGCACCGCGCACCAGCTCCAAGCAGTTGATCAACACAAAGGGCGTTGTGAACAGGTGTGGGATGAGCATCCCGCCAAGCAGGGCTTCCATAGGAAGTCTTATATCCCGCAAGGTCGATGTTGTCCTTCACGGTGAAGCTAAGCCCATTCAGTGGGCCGTTCCGTACGGGGGCGAGGTCAAGCTGTTCGACCAGTCCGCCGGACTGATCTGTTGGAGGGTTAGGCATCTAGTCTATTTCCTGGCGCGAATCTGAACGGATTTTCGAGCAGTTCTACACCGACGGGTCGAGATGATTACGCTCGTCCGTCACAATTTCCCAAAATCTGAGGCAGGTTCAGCGTCCCAAGCGCCTGCTTCAAGGGACACCATTCATGACGATCAACGGCCGCCAAGGGGGCAGAAGCGAGCAGCCTGATTCCCAATATTTGTCAGGCGTGTAGCGTAGAAACTGCGGCTTGCTATCCCGCCCGGCGGAATGCGGTGATCGGCGACTATAATGCGTTACAGAGGGCAATAGGCGCGAGCTGGCGGAGGAGGAGTCCGCAATACGTGTTTCCGCAGCCTACCATGTCCAACCGCAATACCCACTGTTTATTCAGTGAATTAGATGCAATCCTTCCACCATTTTCCACGACAAACCACCCATACCCGCGTATACAGGATGGGTAGGTGGATGGGTAGCCATTCGCCATAGCGGAAGGCATCAGCATGGCGCGAACCATCGACAAGCTCACAACAAAGAAGATCGATGCTGCCAAGGGAAAGCAGATGCTGGCGGATGGTGGCGGACTTTACCTTCAGGTCTCCGGCAAGGGCGGCAGGTCCTGGTTGTTCCGGTATCGCTGGCAGGGCAAACGCCCTGAGATTGGTTTGGGGCCTTACCCAGCCGTCACGCTCGCCGAGGCACGCCGCAGGGCGGAACTGGGAAGGTCTGCGCTTGCCGAGCTGCCGCCAAAAGATCCCGTGGAGGCGCTAAAGGCGGAGGAGGGCGAGCCCACCACATTCGGGGAGTTTGCCGAGCAATGGCTTTCTTCCAATCTGGATGACTTCCGCAATGCCAAGCACCGACAGCAATGGCGCAACACACTGGAAGCCTACGCCAAGCCGCTGAAGGATAAGCCGATTGACGCCATAGAAACGGCGCACGTTCTCGAAGTGCTGCAGCCCATCTGGACCACCAAGCGGGAAACCGCTCGCCGCGTGCGAGGGCGCATTGAACGCATTCTGGACGCAGCCAAGGCCAAGGGCCTGCGAACGGGGGAGAATCCAGCGCGCTGGCGCGGCCACCTGAAGGCAATCCTGCCTGACCAGAAAAAGCCGGTACAGCATCATGCAGCCATGCCCTTTGAAGCGCTGCCGGGGTTCATGGCGGAGTTGCGCGGACGCGACGCCCTGAGCGCCCGGGCGCTGGAGTTCCTTATCCTGACCGGCACCAGGTCTACGGAAGGGCGGGGCGCACTATGGTCTGAGATTGATCTGGAAGCCCGCGTCTGGACAATACCCGGCGAGCGCATGAAAGCGAACAAGGCGCACCGCGTGCCTCTGAGCGATGCCGCCATGGCCGTCCTTGAGCCCCTCCATGAACTTAAAAGCGATGATGACATATTCGTCTTCCCAAAGATGGGCGGCGAAGGCTTTGTATCCGAGGCTGCAATCCGCAACCTTATGGGCCGCATGGGCGCTGGCGAGTGGACCATTCACGGCTTCCGGAGCACGCTCCGGGACTGGGCTGGAGAGTCAACGAACTTTGCCCGCGACGTCGCCGAGATGGCGCTTGCCCATAAGGTGGGTGACGAAACTGAGCGGGCTTACCGGCGCGGTGATGCCCTGGAAAAGCGGCGGGCGCTTATGCAGGCGTGGGCGGATTACTGTGACCAAAGTGTCCCCACCAATGTCGTACGCCTCCAACGACCATGAGCGCTAAATCTCGAAAGGTGCTGCCATGAGCTTTGCTGACAAGGACGAGTTCGCCTCCTTTCTTTCCGGTGAAGTGGAACTTCCGCAGATGACTGAGGAAGCCGTGTCAGACGCGCTTGCCGGGTTCCGTCTGGAACTTGCTGAAGGACGATCCTTGGCATGGCTGGCGATGGCAACAAGGCGCGCCCTCAGCATCTCAATACCGAATCCCTCAGATAGTCCCGACCGAATGTCGAATGCAGACATTCAGAAAAAGTTGCTACAGCTAGCCAATGACGCCCAGTCAACTTGGCAGAAACTCTTTGAGATCGAATGGCCGGTCGATGCATACCTCTGGCATTATGCGTGGGGTGATGAAAGCGACCAGTATGATGAAAACGGAATGATAATCGGCAATCCGGGGCTTATCGATAGGTACAACGCAGCAGTAAATGAACTCGATTGGGTAGCGACCTTCCTTCGCAATGCCGCCAAGAATGTCCAAAAGCAGAAGGGTGCATGGAAGAGGTCTGAACTGAGGCAGCTTCGAGTTGAGCGTGGCTTGTATCTCGCCACTGTATTCGAAGCCGCATTCGGAGACAGCCCCACTGCTAACAACTTTCCGAGCGATGCTCGCCATAAAGCACCCACCGCGTTCATGGACTTTTACGAGCGCATGGTGACTTTGGCCTTTGGCAAAAGGGATATGCAGGATTTGTCAGGCGTTCTGAAAGAAGTGTGCCGGAAGCACGCAGCATATCCGGCGCAGTTCGTGGACGGTTTGATTCCAGATCTCTAGGTGGGTCGTTTCTCGGACCAAAAATCGAGGCGAGAAACCCCACCACCACCCCACCCGAATTGATCATTGTCCATCCGTCGCCGCCTCATCCCGCGCGGTCACGTATGGAGAAACCAATGCGCCATCCCCGCTACGCCCACCCGGTGCCCGACGCCGCGTACATACTGGGTCTTAAAACGAGCAAGACTTACGAGCTGATTGCCGAAGGCAAGATCCGGGCAAAAAAGATCGGCTCACGCACAGTCGTTCTGGACGAGTCGCTTCGAGATTACCTAGCAAGCCAGCCAGACGCCCGGATCACCTACACGAAACCCTGAAAGTGGAAACCCGCTCACGTCTGAACACGGAGCGGGTCTCGATTGCGTCTTTGCGGGCGCGCCATCCCAATCATTTGAGAGATAGAGATGACACGGAAAAGATACAGAAAACTCCACGACAATCAAGCTAGCACGGCGCTTCCGTTATTCGCATGGGCCGACGCGGCTCACCGCAGGGCCCGGCCAATCGCTGTGTTACATGTGCAACGCCTCTGCAATGTCACACCCTCTGTGGCGCGGCTCTACGCAGAACTGGCAGGACTGAGTGTGGAGGAGGGGATATGAATAAATACCCTCCCGGCCACTTCGGCATTCGTGAATGGCTTGGTCCGCCGATTGGTCTCCTGTTCGAGCTTCGGCATGATCCGCGCTTTCCAATGAGCATGCGTGCTTCTTTCAGGGCGATCAGCCTGCAGATGGTGGCGCTGGTGGATGACGATGAGCTTGGCCTGGTAGGAGCGTCTCCGGAAGACCGCGTACGCTTTGCCCTCTCCCAGATTGGGGGCGCGCCATGATTGATGCTTACAGGAAATCTGCGGCTGCAAGTGCTGCGCGTGACTATAGCGGCCAGTCTGATGCGAATGGCGATGAAGCTTGGCCTGTGCCGGATTGGAGCGTGCTCGGCGGCGCGATGGCTGACGCGCCTTGCCTGCCGCTCGAATGCTTCGGAAAGGCAGCTGAATACATCAGGCGGGCAGCGGAAGGGACAAACGCCCCGCCAGACTATGTTGCAGGGATGTTGATCGCAGCAGTTTCCGGCCTCGTATGCAAGTCGGTGTCAGTCAGGATAAACCGCAGCTGGTATGAAGACCTCATTCTCTGGCTAGCCCTCATCGGTCCGCCAAGTTCCGGCAAGACACCTGCCGCAAAGGCGATCCGTAAACGGCTGTTTGCAATACAGAAGAAAATGGTGACCGACCATGAGGCCATGGCGGACCAGATGATTGCTGACCTGAAGGCAAATTCACTGGCTGGCAGTACTGCGAAAGAAGACAAAGCGGCGAACAAGCTGGAGCTGGAGCGCCTGGAGGCTTTGCGGCTTTCGCCGCCACGCTGCCTCGTCAACGATGCAACCGTCGAAGCATTAGCGTCGGTAGAGGCCAGTGCCGCGCAAGGACTGCTTGTGGAGCGTGACGAGCTGACGGGCCTTATCTGCGCCCTAGAGCGCTACAGTGCCGGTTCTGATCGGCCCTTCTATCTGGAGGCTTGGATGGGAGGGCCATTCCAGCTTGACCGGGTGAAATACGGGAGCAAGTTAATTGAGCGTCACGGGTTTTCGATTGTGGGCGGCATTCAGCCAGACCGTTATCGCAGCCTTTTGACCATGGCAGGCGATGACGATGGGTTTGCCGCGCGGCTGCTTCCATTCTGGCCGGTCCCAGTGAAACCGGCGAGCATTCCGGAAGGCACATTCCACGATGAAATGGATGAGGCCCTTGAACGCATTGCAGCCCAGAAGTTCGGCGAATACGGCTTGACCCTCACCTTAGCGTCTAACGCCTTTGAAGCCTTCGACGATTGGTATGGGAAGGATCATAGCGCACGCGTCGGCAAGCTGGGTAAGGCCGGTAGCGCATACGGAAAACTCCCTGGATATGTCGCGCGCCTTGCTGGCGTACTTCACATCATGGACTGGGCCTTTTCGAAAGGTGAGGCTGAACTGCCAACGTCAATTGAAGAAATCCACGTCACGGCGGCGCTGGCGCTGGTGGAGGATTATTTCGTCCCACAAATCCGGCGTGTCTATCATGGCGCTGATCTGTCAGCGGAGGAAAGTATCGCCGCTGCGATCCTTCAGCATTGCCGGAAGCTGGGCCTGGCAAGCTTCAATGTGAGGGACGCTCGCCGCGAGTGGGAGATCCCCGGCGCAAGGAGCAAGGACGCCACGAAACTATTTGATGATGCGGTGAAGCTGATTGTCGAATCTGGCTGGGCCCGCGCTGTCAGGAAAAGCACGCGGGCGAAAGTGCTTGAGGTGAACCCGGTCTTGCATGCAGGGGGGAAGCCATGAGCTGGCGGGATGCTGCGCGCAAATACTTTCCTGACCATGCGCCCGTGCCAAACGTGCCAAATAGGCCAATGGGGGAACCTGAAACCGCCATTGGCACGTTTGGCCTATTTGGCACGGGGGACGATGCAGAAAAGTGCGCCTGTCGGGATGCTCACGTCTCTGACTGGATGGACTGGCAGGAACGTGCTGTGATCATGGAGTATGATGGCGGGATGGCCCGCGCAAAGGCTGAGAGCGCGGCGGCTGAGATCATCAGGCTGGATGAAAGGCGAAACAAGTGATCTGTGGGCGGCACTTTCACGCGCCTAGGCGAAGCGATCTAGTGTTAGCTTTTTCTCTGTCAAAGGGTTATTCTCTCAATTGAAATGGCCTTTGGTACATCCGGCGCGATTCAAAGCAGTTCTGCAATGGAAAAAGTGGAAAGATAATAAAATGTTTTCTGAATCTCCTCTCACGAATATTCGGACTGCAGTCGTAGTTGGGCTCTTTTTGCTTGCTCCTATTGCGTTAGCTGATGAGGAGGTAGCCCAATCTGATTTCAGTTTCATCGAAGGAAAATGGTTATATTGTCAGGATCGGGCCGAGCCAAACCTTTTTCATGAGTTCTATTTTGGAGAAGGCCAGGGATGGGAAATTTGGTCCCTATTTGGCAGCCGAGCTATGATACCTATCGAGCTAGCAAGTCTAAGCGAACAAACAATGCGCATAGAGTACCAATACAGGGTCAGCCCCAACATGCAGACAAGAATTGGAATAAACATTGATCGTCGTAATCTTCAGTTCGCAGCAATTCGAAGCGAGCAGCTATACGATGAAGACTTTAAGACGGTCGTGACATTGAGCGGTGAATGTTTGATCCAAGATACCTTTAAGACGCTCGAAGAATTTGAACGCATGTTAGACAAAAAGGTATTTTAGGAGGGCCCCAAAGCCGCGGTAATCGTTCAACCGCCTCACAAGTGTTTGCTGGGCTATATCAGCTAGCAAAATACTTCACAAAAAAGTTCTGTCGATTATCGCTTCCATCGAGCGGGCCCTGCTATCCTTGATTAGCTTAACAAGCCAGCGAAAGCCGCCACAGCAGCCAAACCAAAGCAGGGCCCCTAGCAGGATCCAGGGAATGGAAATCCACAATGGCAACAAAAGCGTGCCATCTGACTCTGGGATCAGCCAGAAAAATCCGAAATTAAAAAAATAGAAGACCGCGTGGTCCCACCAGCGCCACTTAGTCATTGCATCACCTTTTCAATTTGGATCGATTTTCGGCAGCGATGCCGTCCCAGACAGCAACCGCTAAACAGCCGATCCCTAAGCCGAGTAAGACGATCACCCAGATCGGCAGATAAAAAATCGCAACAATCAAGCCCAGTAGTGTCAACAGAATGCCAATCCAAAATAATGCCTGCACAGGAGACTCCTATGGGAAACGAATGGATCACGGATAGACCCCCTGCCACACCGTGAACAACGCCTGCAAACCGTGGACAAATTGCAGGTGGCTGGCAGGCGGAAGCGGGAATCATGCCCCTGCACAAATACCTGCTACGCGGGCTTTTTCAAACCGAACGAGAAGATTGTATCGTTCAAAAGATGACCGCTTTCCAAGGCCATCATCGTCAACGCTAACCGAGTCCGGTTGTCCAAGATGGCGGACTACCTGTGCTTCCGTATCTGAACCAGATACGCCAATCACCTTATCATAATACCGAGGGGCCGTTAGACAGATCCGGAAAACATGCCAAGATCCCTCGGAATCGCGGTCAAAAAAAACAGCAAGGTCGTCGAACCGCATCACCTCAATTGAGGACTCTTGGTGCTTTTCGACCGCACTAGACGGCAATGGTACCCAGCCCGCACCTTCATTAATCAAAATATCTCCATCTGCATTAATCGCTGATCGGATCTTTCTGAAGGTGCCCAGATTGTCTCTTTTGCGAACTTCGCCTGTATTTCGATTGACCGTGTAGTGATCTTCATTTGTTTTTGTAATTAGGGGATCTCTTTCAGGATCTGCCTCATCGAACTGATCAAAGTAATTGGCAGGCCCAAGCGGATCTTTCCTAGTAAAACTATTTAGTTGCGGTGCACCCTTAATCAAAGTGACCTCAGTGGGTGTCATTCCGATCTCGACACCCTCAAGCCCGGTGAGGCGGTACGGCCTATCACTCCACCAACTGTGGAAGCTGAAAACTCCCCAGCCGATAAGTCCGGCCACTATCGGTAGCCCAATGACCCAGCGCAGAAGGTTGCCCGCAACCCTAACAAGTGTCTGCGCCCAGTTCTCTGAAGGTCGAACCGGGCTCCAAAAAAACCGCCCTAAGCTTTTCATTGCGCTAACCCAGCCTCCCGCGCCAGGCAGACTGAAGACTTCACTCTTCAAACTCAAGGCCTTCTGCGATATACATATCGTATCGATATGCTTCAGTGAGCGCGCATGCCAGATCCAGACCGTAAAAACGGACGCAAAACGGATGGCACCTTCTCCAAGGGCAACCCTGGCAAACCGCGCGGTGCCCGCCACAAGGCCACGCAGGCGGCCCTTGCGCTGATAGATGGGGAAGGGGAGGCGCTGACCCGCAAAGCAATCGATATGGCTTTGGCTGGCGATACGGTTGCGCTGAGGCTTTGCCTGGAGCGGTTGGCGCCGCCCCGCAAAGATGCGCCTGTGCGCTTCACTTTACCGCCCATGGAAGGCGCAGAGAATGCAGCGGAGGCGATGGGCGCTATCCTGGCAAGCGTGGCGAGCGGCGACCTGGCGCCGTCTGAGGCAACCAGCCTTGCCGGGCTTGTTGAGGTCTACCGGAAGACGCTTGAGACAACCGAACTGGAGGCCCGCTTGAAAGCTCTTGAGGAACGCCAGCCATGAGGGGCTTAGACCGAAGGCTGAGGCAACTTGAGGAAATGGCGGGCGTCAATGAGCCTGGATTGTCAGTCATCATACGAACGGGCGTATCGCGATCTGGGCACGGCTCTGAAGTCGCGGGACCTATCTGCGCGAGCATAGTTTCAGGCCCTAACAGGGGAACTTGGATGGTGCGTGAAGAGGGTGAAACTGAAACGGCATTCATGAGCCGTGTCGAGCGGACAGCGGCCGGATTATGACACTACTCCAACGCATTCGCCGTCTGGAGACAAAGGCGCGGGCTGGTGCGAGCGACTACAGTCACATGTCAGATGAAGAGCTAGAGGCGCGCATCGTCTGGCTGGCGAAAGAGCTTCAGGCATCAGGACCGCTGGATCCGGAGATTGAGACGTTCCTTAAAGCAAATGGCATCTGGCTTTCTGGGTTGACGAGATGAGGGGTGTCTTGGGTATGCAAAGGTGCAAATCGAAGGCCGCAACGGGAGCGGCGCCGAGTTTATTTCCGAAATGGGTTTAGGTCATGACGCTGAAGCGCAGACTGGACCGACTGCAACGCAAGACGCCCGCGTTCTATTCGGACATCTCGGAGGTTCCGACGTATGAGCTTGAGCGCCTCATATGCAAGGCGTTCCGCGAAGGTGGCTTCACTGCCGAAGAGGCGGTACTTTTCCGCGAATTGGAGGATCGGGGCTTGAGTTTCGATCAATGATGAAATGCCTTTGGATGCCGCGTGCTTCAATGCAAAAGTCAGAAGGCAATCGCTAGTACGGCCGTCAGGCCACCCAAGACCAAGAAGCCCAAAAGGGCGAGCCAATTCGGAATCTGCGACCTCTGAATCTCGTTCACTCTTTGATAGAGGATACCCAGATCCTGCCGTAAGCCTAGCAGGCTGTGCTCGGGTTGAGCTTCGACATGTTCGTTTTCGACAGGCTCTCGCTCTGCATGCGGATACTTTTCCAAAAGATACGCCAGCCGTTGGTCTAAAATGCGGTGACTTTCGTAATCGCCATACCAGTCGGTGTAATGGCGAACGACGCGACGCCGCTCCCGCGTCATCCACATATGTTCATTTGACCACAAAGGATTTGGGGAACCTCTCATTGAAGAGTGCCCCTCTGTTTCCTTTGCCTTCCACGCCTTGACCCGTTCTTCAAATTGTTCCGTTAGAAGATCTTCCGGATAAATTCCCTCGTATGAGCCGAGCGCGCGCACATTGTGACAGAAGCCACCAAAGGCTTCATGGTGTTCTGTGTGCATCCATTCCTTTGTGCCTGGAATGGCTGCTGATGCGATCACAGTCATAACGGTGGAAGAAAATGCCTCCTGACCCATAAACGAACCGAGTTCGCCGATAACCGAACCTGTGGGGGGATCGAAGCGCCATCGCTCGATTGCTGCGATGGGGTCGTCGAGCTTGATTTGGTTATGCAGCCCTGCGCCGAAATGCTGAAGCGCTTCACTCAGCGCGACACAGGTGTTGGCCTGAATTGGCAACTCCATAATCAATTCACCCAGCCGCTTTTTGAGATCCGCCCAAGGAAAGCCAATATACTCTGGAGAAGAGTCCTCTTTTTGAGGCGCGCCCCTCGCTGCACCTATGAAACGCTCATTTCCACCCAGAAAGAACAATCGCAGTGCAATCTCGTCAGGTGTGAGCCCGCGCTGCTTACGGTCCCCTCCAAAACCAATCCGTTTTGCATCGAGGGTTACGCCCATTGCTTCCAGCGACAATGCGGGATTTTGAATGACGGCCCTCAAGACATCCTTGTCGTGGCTGCTATCAATTAAATCCCAGTGGGGCCCAAACGGGTTTGCGGCGAGATTGATCGTATCGGATTTCGTAGGATGACGCTTCAATAGAAGCTGGCACATTGGTCTGGTGCCGTACCTCGCGAGCGCCGAATTGATAGCCTTGCTGCGCCGCAGGTAAAGCACGCCATCGAGCAGTTGATCCCATTCGGGCTGATCGTCGAAATTCCAGCGCAAATGGCGCTCGGTGATAAGGTCTTGGGTGGATAAATGGCGATGCGTTTGCAGCCAGGCGACTGCTGTGTCTTCGGAGCACCTCGCCAAGTAGGACGCATACTCAACCGTTTTTGGATTGCGCGCCTTGCCCCATTTCTGACGACGAAAGCTCATTTGCCCACCTCTGCCATTTCGCAAACCCTGGAAATCCTGATTGCCACGCGTGGCCACTTGCGCCCACCACAACAAATAAACGCTTTGATAGACTAGGCCAGCGTTTAAAGTTGAAGCATCATGATCGAGGTTGGCTGGTCATCACGCCCGCCACTAAAAGCCGTAACTGGGCGCTCGGATGGGTAAAAGGATGGGTAAGCGTCCGAGATTGCCCCGAAACCTGCACGTAATCAATAACTTAGATCTCGTATGTGGCGGAGGAGGAGGGATTCGAACCCCCGGAAGGCGCGAACCTTCAACGGTTTTCAAGACCGCCGCATTAAACCACTCTGCCACTCCTCCGCGTTGGTGCTGTTTTCACGAAGCCTCGCCGGAAGGCAAGAGGGCAGGCGCTGCCAATCTGTTACTCCAAGATTAATCCACAGCCCCGGATTAACTGTTCGCATTGACGAGGATTCCACCATCGCGTGGTAAACATGCATTTGAGAGCGGCAGAAAGCCGCCCGGAACACCGAATGTGATCCGGCACTCAGAATGAGGAGATTACCGGCCCATGCCGTCCAAGCGTCCGACTCTTGTTAGCCGTTCCAAGGTAGCCATCTCAGTTATCGCCCTGGCCTGCGCCGTATCCGCAGTAGCCGAGGCGGGCTCTCGTGCTGCCCCGATCGTGTTCAAGGGCGATAATGTGACGGCGGCTGCGCCTGTTCGCTATGTTCAGGCGCCTTCTGCGCCCGCGCCCCAGGCGAAAGCTGCGCCTGTCGATAAGGCCCGCGCGCGCATAGAGTTCCGCTACCCCGACTCTCAACTGGCGGGTGGCGAATATGTGCCCGCTTCTGCGGGTCCGGTTTCTGCTGCGCCGGTTGCGCGTGAAAGCGCTGTCATTGAAGCGCCGCAGGTGATCTTGCCTTCCAAGCCTGTTGTGGAGGCGTCTTCGCTTCAGTCGATGCCGGAACCGGCGGGGCAGGGCATGGGTTACACTCCCCTTACCCCCGCTCCGCAACCGATTGCGGCCGGGCCAGCTGTCGGTGAGTTTGTTGAAACCGGTGTTGCCGTTGTTTACGGTCAGGAGTTCTCGGGCCTGCCGACAGCAAACGGCGAGCTGTTCAGCCAAGCCGAAATGACGGCCGCCCACCCCAGCCTGCCGCTGCCCAGCCTTGTATATGTCACCAATCTCGACACCGGCCGTGAAGTCGTTGTCCGGGTCAACGACCGCGGCCCATTCGAAGACGGCGCCAATCTGCAGCTGTCGCAGAAAGCGGCTGAAGCGCTGGGTATGAGCCCGGCGGGGAAGGGGAATGTGCAGCTTCGTTATCTGAGCACCGCGCCCGTTCTGGCAACCCAGCCCGTTGCGCAGCGCCCCGCACCGCTGACGCCCGCCGCCAAAGCGCCGGAATTCCAGCCGGTGAAGGCTCAGATGGCCTCCGTTGCGATGCCGGTTGAGGATGAACTTCTTGGCGGCGGCGCTACCAGCGCAGCTACCCCGGCGCCGCGCCTGATGTCCATGACGCTGGCCCCTCAGGCAGCCACCTATTCCGCGCCAGTGGCCGCTTCGGGCGACGTTTTCGTGCAGTTGGCGTCGTTCTCCGATATCGGCAATGCTGAGGCTATGCTTCGCAAGGTCGAACGCGAACTACCGGTGGAGATCGTTCCGGCGCGCGTTAACGGCGCAGACTTCTTCCGGGTCCGCGTTGGCCCCTTCGATGGACATGACGCCGCTGAACGGGTGCGCGCCCGCCTCTCCGCGAATGGCACCGCCGAAGGCCGGATTGTCAGCGGTTCCTGAGGAAAGCCTCAGCAGGCCCCATTGACGCAGACCACAAACCGGCCCTTTTTCCTGCCTATACAGTGCAGAAGGCTGCTGGATATCCTGCAGTCGGCAGACTGGCACAGGAGAGAGATATCGTGGTTCCCTTTCGCAAGGTGTTTGCGGCCTTACTGACCCTCGGGGCGCTCAGCGGCGCCAGTGTTTCGGCTCAGATGATCGACACGCCGGCGAGTTATGCGGTGATCATGGATCACGCGACCGGAAAGATCCTCTATTCGAAACGCGGCGATGAGCCGATGACGCCGGCCTCCATGACCAAGATGATGACGGCATTTGTCGTCTTCGAGCTGATCGATCGCGGCGAACTCTCCCTGACTGACAAGTTTACCGTCAGCGAGGACGCCTGGCGGCGGGGCGGCTTCCCTTCCGGCACATCAACCATGGGCCTCAAGCCCAAGGACACGCCCACCGTTGAGGAACTCCTGCACGGCGTTATCACAATGTCTGGCAACGATGCCTGCATCGTGCTGGCTGAAGGAATTTCCGGATCCGAAGCGGCCTTCTCCCGCCGGATGACGGAGATGGCGCACGAACTCGGATTGAACACCGTCAATTTCGTCAACGCGACGGGGCTTGAGGGTGAAGGTCACGTGATCTCCGCAGAAGATCTGGCCCGCCTCGCGAAAATGACGATCGACAAATATCCGCAGTATTATAGCTGGTATTCGCTACCCTCCTACACCTGGCGCGAATACACTCAGGCCAACCGCAATCCACTGCTTGAAGTCGCGGGTGCTGACGGACTCAAAACAGGTCATCTTGAATCGTCGGGCTACGGACTGACGGCCTCTGCTGTGCGTGACGGCGTCCGGCGTACGATTGTCGTCAACGGATTTCCGACGATGGCGGCCCGCGCCCAAGAAAGCGAACGCCTGATGCGTGTAGCCTTCCAGAGTTTTGAACTGAAATCGATTGGCCCCGAAACAATGGCGCTTCCGGATGTGCCGGTCTGGCTGGGTGAAGCCCGCTCTGTGCCGGTATCGCTTGCAGAGCCTGTAGAAGTGGTTGGCCATAAGGCAGCGTTCTCCAAGGCTGAAGTTGAGATCGTGCTTGATGGGCCAGTGAAAGCTCCGGTGAAGAAAGGTCAGGAAATCGGGAAACTGGTGATTACAATGGAGGGGGGCGATCCTTCGGAGGCGACGATCATTGCGGAAGCCGATGTGAAGAAACTTGGTTTCGTCGGGATGGCAATCGAAGGCGTCAGTACGTTTATGAAGCGCGGCGATGAGTGACCGGCCTGCTGGACGCTTTGTCACGCTGGAAGGCGGCGAAGGCTCCGGCAAGTCCACGCTGGCAAAGGCGCTTGCGCTTAAACTGAAAGAGCAGGGCAAAGGAGTCGTGCTGACCCGTGAACCGGGCGGCACGCCTTTGGCGGAAGCGGCCCGCGAATTGTTGCTACATCCGCCAGAAGGGCAGGCATGGTCGGCGCTATCCGAAGCGCTGCTCGTGAACACGGCGCGACGGGACCATATCGAAAAGCTGATACGGCCGGCTCTTGCGCGTGGTGATTGGGTGATCTGCGACCGGTTTGCAGATTCAACGCGCGTCTATCAATCCGTGGGCGGCGATGTGGATGCCGGCGCCCTCCTCTCAATTGAGCGGCTGGTTCTCGGCGATACCGTGCCGGACATGACGCTTGTGTTAGATGTGCCGCTAGATGTGGCCCACGTGCGACGTACAGCGCGGGCTGGCGCATTGGACAGTTTCGAGCGCAGGCCGGACAGTTTCCATGAAGCTGTGCGACGCGCATTTATCGAGATTGCTCAGTCCGAGCCCAGGCGTTGCCGCTTGATTGATGCGAGCGAAGATGCAGACGCCGTTCTTTCTGCATCATGGCGCGCACTGCATGACGTGATGAGCCCGACAACATGAGCGTAGCGCTTCCTCTCTACGGACATGGCGCAGCAGAGGCGTCCTTCCTTTCCGCGCTGCGGAGCGGGCGCCTTCATCACGCCTGGCTGATCGAAGGCCCATCCGGAATTGGCAAGGCGCGCCTCGCTGAGCGCATTGCTGCGTATCTGCTGGGCGCGCGCGGACCGGCATCATCGCCCTTTGATGCATCGACCGATGACCCAGTGATGCGCATTCTTCTGGCGGGTAGCCATCCGGACATGAATGTCCAGCGGCGCGAACTCAACGACAAGGGCAAGCTGGCGCAGGACATTAATGTCGAGCAGATCCGGCAGATGACACACTTCTTCTCGATGAAGCCCGCCATGGGTGGGTGGAGGGTCGGCATCATCGACTCTATCGACGAGGCCAACCGGAACTCGGCCAACGCGCTCCTGAAAACGCTTGAAGAGCCACCGCCGCAGAGCTTACTTCTACTGGTCAATCATCGCTCCAGGCCGATCCTGCCGACGATCAGGTCGCGGTGCCGCGTGCTGCATCTTTCTGTGCTATCTGACGAAGACTGTGAGAACGCGCTGAATGCCGCTGGCGCGCCGGAGGATGCGCGGAAACTGGCGAAGGGCCGACCGGGGCTCGGCTTGCGGCTGTCTTCCCCCTCGGCGGCCAATGCGGCGAGCGCTGCACGCGCACTGATCAAGGGCATGCCAAAACCTTCGGATAAACAGATCACGGCGGCGCTGGGCGCAGCGAGCGACGGTCCGGAAGCCGCAATTGCCTTCAGGGATGAAATCCTCGATTGGGTGGCCGAAAAAGCAGAGCGCGAGCCCGCCGCCGCCAAGGTCTGGCTCGCCATGGCGCGTCTCTCGGGCGATGCGGAAACCCTGAACATGGACGCTGCGCAGGTGGCGTCCAAAATGATCGCTGCGCTGAATGATGCGGCAGCAGGCACCAGATAGACGGTTCGATGTTTGATACTCACGTAAACCTACATGGCGAGGCCTTCGCCGAAGACCTTCAGGATGTTTTGGCGCGTGCGCGTGAAAGCGGCGTGCGCCGGTTTCTGGCGATCTGCGACCGGTTTGATAACTTTCCGGCGGTCAAGGCGATTGCGGATGCCGAGCTGGACATGTGGTGTTCCGTGGGCACACATCCACACCATGCGAATGACTTCACGCATATAACCGCCGAGCAAATGATAGCTGCGGCGGAGAGCAACAAGGTAGTTGCCATTGGTGAGACGGGGCTTGATTTCCATTATGGATACAGCCCGCAGGACCAGCAGGTCTCGAGCCTGCTGCAGCATATCTCCGCGGCCAGAGCCCTGGATCTTCCACTAATCCTGCACACGCGCGAAGCTGACGATCTGATGGCAGATATTCTGGAGGAGGAGTTCACCAAGGGCGCGTTCCGGCCATTACTCCATTGCTATACCGGCGGGGCGGGCCTGGCAAAACGGGCGCTGAGCCTTGGTGCATATTTCTCCGTTTCCGGAATTCTCTCCTTCAAGAGCGCCAAGGAAGTGCGCGCCGTAATAAGCGACGTGCCGATTGAAAAAATCATTCTGGAGACGGATTGCCCCTATCTGGCGCCGGTTCCCATGCGAGGGCGGCGGAACGAGCCGTCATTTCTGCAATATGTTGCTGAAGCGCTGGCGGCACTCAAGAACATGCCTGTCGATGAGGTGAAGGAAATTACAGAAGCAAATGCTTTGGCCCTGTTTTCCAAGACGGGTGTGCTGTGAACGCGCGGATTGTTCTCCTTGGCACCGGATCGTCGGGCGGTGTGCCGAGAGTTGGTGGAGACTGGGGCGCGTGCGATCCGGCCGAGCCGAAGAACCGCCGACGCAGATGCTGTGCGCTTGTTCAAAAAACGAACACTGACGGGGATCAGACAAACATCCTCATCGATACTTCGCCAGACTTGCGAGAGCAGTTGCTCGACGCTGAAGTCAAACATCTCGATGCGGTCGTGTTCACACACGATCACGCAGACCAGTCGCACGGCATCGATGACGTGCGGCCTCTGGCGATCAGGCAGCGCGCGGCCATTCCGGTGTTCTTCGATCCAGTGGCGCGCGGGAGTCTGCTTGAGAGGTTCAAATACTGCTTCACCGGCGACAAGGGATACCCTCCGATCCTGTCTCCGCAGACGGTCGTGATTGAAGGGCAGGCGTTTGTAATTGAAGGGGCGGGTGGGGCTGTGGAATTCCTTCCCGTGGGCATGGTGCATGGGCCAATTCCATGCACGGGGTATCGCATCGGCGATGTCGCGTATTGCAACGATGTTAACGAGCTTCCGGCGACCGCAATGAAGCGCCTACTTGGGCTCGACCTGCTTGTCATCGATGCGCTGCGCTACGCGCCACATCCATCGCATGCCCACCTCGACCAGGCTTTGGCGTGGATAGAAGAGCTAAAGCCGGCTAGGGCGGTTTTGACCAATCTCCATGTGGACATGGACTACCAGACACTGCGCCGGACGTTGCCGGCACATGTAGAGCCAGCCTTTGATCGCATGGCGATCGCATTTGATGCGTAAAGGCGGGCACGACGACAGCAGCTGCGCACCCCAATCTGCCGGTTTGAGCAAGCGTGGAAATCATAAACGAATACAGCGTTGTGGGTCTGGGCTGCGCTGTATAACAAAATTGCCCATAATATAGATTATGCGACTTGCGGCATAATGAAGGCCCTAGGCGCTGGCTATGCGCGCGAATACGCTGGAGCATATCTTGGTGCTGATATCCGACGACGCGCTTTCAAAGACCGCCTGATCCACCCCTTCCCCTCTTCGGATCAACACACGCCAACACAGAATTAGCGCTGCGTTAAGAATTGTGGCCGGTTCACGAGAAGTGCAGCCGGCGGTACTTTCCTTTGAAATACAATAGCGGGTCACGTGTGGGCTCGAACCGTGCGCGATCAACCTGTCCGACGAGGATTAGGTGGTCCCCTCCCTCATGCATCGCGTAACGACTGCATTCAAATGTCGCCAAAGAGCCACTGATGATGGGCGTCCCGTGCAGGCCCGGCTCCCAGGCCGTTTCGCCAAATCGGTCTTCACCGCGCCGGGCGAAACGTTGCGACGCTGGCTGCTGGCCAATGTGCAACACGTTTACGGCAAAGTGCGCTGCGCCCTCAAATGAGACCGCGCTCGACGCCGTCGCGGATATGCAGGCCAGCAGTAATGGCGGATCTAAAGACACGGAGGTGAACGAGTTTGCTGTCAGCCCGACCGGCGCGCCGGAGGCATCAAGTGTGGTTAGAATTGTGACCCCTGTTGCGAAACAGCCAAGGGCATCACGCAGGGTGCGCGCGTCGGATCCCAGACGGTATTCCGGGGTCGTCCTTGGTAGGCGTCGCTCCAGGAAATCAACGAGTACCGCACTGAACGTGTCGATGCGGTCTGACAATGAAAGCGGTTGTTCGCTGCCGATTTCCACAGCCTCGACTGAAGAACTGTCTGGCAGTTCTGAGGGGCCGACGCTGCTTGTCTGTTCGCGGGTCGCGCCCGTTGCGATCAGAACGGGAATGCCCCCCTGCGCAGCCATCGCCGCTAGACTTTGATCGCCGGTTTCCGGATCGATAAGGACGGCGCCTGTTACTAGTGGCGCCGCGTCTCTGGCGACGAGGCGTGCCACTGCGCTCGATCGTCCGCGGGCCGCAATGATGGCGGGGCGCGCCGGAAGCAAAGAAAGCGCCTTGTGCAGATCAAGATCAATCATCTCTTCGGAAGCGATCCGCGACACCCTGAAGCGAATAACTCGGCGGCCAGCCTTAACGAGCGCCGCCTCAACATCCGCCCAAAATGAGTCAAGCGCACCGGGTTCATCCACCAGGACGATGGACGGATCTTCCGGGTTCCCGGAAAACATAGATGGCAGCGCTATTCCGCCAAATGCCGATCCTGCTGGCCCGTCGGTCAAAGCTTCCCTCTCGCGTTCAAGACTACTCCCACTCGATCGTGCCGGGAGGTTTGGACGTTACGTCATAGACTACCCGATTGACGCCCTTCACTTCATTGATGATCCGCGTGGCGACGCGCCCCAGGAATGCATGTTCGAAAGGATAGTAATCTGCGGTCATACCATCCGTCGACGTCACAGCGCGCAAGGCCAGCACGGCCTCATATGTGCGTTCATCTCCCATTACCCCCACTGTATTTACGGGCAGAAGGACGCTGAAGGCCTGCCAAATCTCATCGTAGAGGCCCGCCTTGCGGATCTCATCAATGTAAATCGCGTCCGCCTTGCGAAGCGTGTCCGCCTTCTCCCGAGTAATAGCACCAGGAATACGGATCGCGAGACCGGGGCCCGGAAAAGGATGGCGCCCTACAAAAGCTTCCGGCAATCCCAGCTCGCGCCCCAGCGCGCGGACCTCATCCTTGAACAGTTCACGGAGCGGCTCGACCAGCTTCATCTTCATCCGTGCCGGGAGCCCGCCCACATTGTGATGGCTCTTGATAGTCACCGACGGGCCTCCGATTGCAGACACGCTCTCGATAACGTCCGGATAAAGAGTTCCCTGTGCGAGAAAGTCCGCGCCACCGATCTTCCGTGCTTCTTCATCGAAAACGTCGATAAAGAGTGCGCCAATGGTCTTGCGCTTCTTTTCGGGGTCTGTGACGCCGTCGAGCTGTCCCAGGAAAAGTTCCGAAGCATCCACGTGAATCAGGGGGATATTGTAATGCTCCCGGAACAGATTGACGACCTGCTCGCTTTCTCCGGCACGCATCAAGCCATGGTCGACGTAAACGCAGGTCAATTGATCACCGATGGCTTCGTGAATCAGGACAGCCGCAACAGAAGAGTCCACGCCACCTGAGAGGCCACAGATCACTCGGCCAGAGCCAACTTGTGCCCGAATCTTCTGGATAGCTTCGGCGCGGTAAGCCGCCATCGTCCAGTCGCCCTTCAGGCCGGCGACGCCGTGCGTGAAGTTGCGCAGGAGACGCGCGCCATGCGTGGTGTGGACGACTTCCGGGTGGAACTGCGTCGCATAAAAGCGGCGCTCGGGATCTGCAATAACGGCAAAGGGCGCGCCCGGCGATTTCGCGATGACACCGAAGCCCGGGGCCATCTCCGCGACGTGGTCACCATGGCTCATCCATACTTGCTCAGAATTTCCGCCCTCGAACAGGCCGTTTAGAATGGGATCATTTTCAACACGTTCGATAAAGGCGCGGCCGAATTCTCGGCTCGTTCCGCTTTCCACGCGGCCGCCGAGCTGGTGCATCATCACCTGCTGGCCATAGCAAATGCCGAGGACCGGCAAATCGGAATCGAAAATTGCCTGATCTGCAAGCGGCGCGTCTTCCCATGTGACACTCGCTGGACCACCCGAGAGAATAACTGCCTGGGGATCAAACTGCCCCAGGAAGGCGGCATTGACCTTGTTGAAGGGATGAATTTCGCAATAAACACCACTTTCGCGGAGCCTTCGCGCAATGAGCTGGGTTACCTGACTGCCGAAATCGACAATAAGAACGCGTTCATGGGAGGGCGAGGAGGCGGAATCGGCGGGATGTGTCATGGCCTCTATTAACGGGGGTTCCTCGTGTCGAAAAGGCGCAGAAATTGAGGATTTGCCAATTTAGGCAGCTACGCATTAGCTTGCAGAATGACCAATTCCACGCATCGGGCTACAATTTCGGAACTTGTTGACACAGCGCGTATGGCGCTCCTGCCTGGCGGCAACGCTGCAACCGCAGTCATCGCATTGCAGGAAGCGTTACTTCAGGCGCCGCGGGACATTGGCTTGATCCTGTTTCTAGGCGACGCGCAGCATGCCGCCGGACAACGAAAACAAGCAGGGCAAAGTTACGGTGTTGCGCTTCGTTTGGCTTCTCAGATTGCCTCTTCGTCTATTCCCCCTGGGATACAGGAAGCCCTGAACCGGGCGGGCGACCGCCGCAACGAATACGCACGTCAATATGAAGCTTTTCTGCGTTCAAAATTGACAGGCGGCGGTGAGAGCAGCCGCTTCAGCGAATCTCTCGAAATACTGTTCGGCCGCCGGCAGATATACGTGCAGCAGCCAACCAAGTTCTACTTTCCCGGACTGCCCCAAATCCAGTTTTACAACACGGATCTTTTTGATTGGGCTGCAGACCTGGAAGCGAAAACCGACAGCATCCGGCATGAACTGCTCAATGTCATGGCCGACGAGGCCGCTTTCGCCCCCTATCTTCCGGAGGAAGACAAGACCAGCGCCCATGTCCGGTCTGTGCCGCTGCAGGGCAGTCTGGATTGGGCAGCGTTCTACATTTGGCAAGACGGCCAGAAAGTGGCGACCAACGCTGCGCGGTGTCCGGTGACCGCTTCTGCTTTCGACAAAGTGCCGCTCGATTTCCTCCCTGGGCAAGCCCCTTCGGTCTTGTTCTCGCGTCTCAAGCCGGGCGCGCACATTCCGCCCCACTGCGGGTTGATCAACACGCGTTTGATCGGTCACCTGCCCCTTATCGTTCCGGGGCCAGCCTGGCTGCGGGTGGGCAATGAGGTGCACTATTGGAAGGAAGGCAAGCTCGTCGTATTCGACGATTCAATTGAACACGAAGCCAAGAATGAGGCGACGGAAACGCGTGTCGTCCTGCTGTTTGATTTCTGGCGCCCGGAAATCACGCTGCCCGAGAGGCAGCAGATTTCCGAGCTGATCAGTGCAATTGCTGAGTATTCCGGTGAGGCAGTCGCACGAGAAAGCTAAGCTGAAATCAGCTGACCCGGCTTAGAACGGCAAAGAAGAAGCCATCTGTGTTCGCGCGCCGCGGAGTCAGACGCACACTGCCGGTCGGTCCGCGGAATTTCCGCACAACACTGGCGCCGTGGTCGGTCAACAGGCCCGACGCAATCGCCGCCTCCGCAGCATCCTCTTCTTTGAAATTCGGCGCTGCCGCGAGGAACTCGGCCACGCGGTCCTCATCCTCCTCAATAAGGAAGGAACATGTCGCATAGAGGATCCGGCCACCAACTTTCACATAGTTGGCCGCTTCAGCCAAAATTTGGCGTTGGTCTTCGATGCGCTTGTCGAGCTGGCCGGGCTTTACGCGCCACTTCGAATCTGGACGGCGACGCCAAGTTCCAGTTCCTGTGCAGGGTGCATCCACAAAGACCAGGTCCATATTGCCAACGAGAGGCTGCAGGCTGGTGCCTTCGCTGGGGTGAACAAGTTGCACATTGTGCGCCCCGGATCGTTTAAGGCGCGGGATCAGAGCCGACAGGCGCTTGCCGTCGATGTCATAGGCGAAGATCTGCCCCTTGCCTTCCATCTGGGCCGCCATGGCAAGTGTCTTACCGCCACCGCCCGCGCAGTAGTCGAGCACCTGCTCGCCGGGTTTGGCGTTGGCAGCGGCGGCAGCGATCTGGCTGCCGGCATCCTGAACTTCCACCCACCCCTTGGAGAACGCCGGAATGCCTTCGATGGAGTCTTCGCGCTCGGTCGGGTCGCGCGCTGGAATGTTGTAGGCACTCTTCAAAAGTTTTGAGGGTTCAGCCCGAACTGATTTCAACGGCAACGCAGCCTTCTCAACATCAGTCTTGAGCGTGTTGACGCGCAGATCGACATCGGCGCGAACCGCCATGGATTGCGCTTCGATCACCGCATCGGGACCGAAGACACGTTCCATATGCGGCGTTAGCCATTCGGGAAAATCCCCTTGCACATGAGCCGGAGCAGACGGATCGGGCGCCATGATGAGGGCGCTACGCTCTGCGTTCGTCAGGGGTGTCGGGCCGTGATCATCGTAGCAGGCTTGCTCGATGTCGCGTGCCGGCCAGTTCCAGGCAAAGCGAAGCGTGCCGAAGATCAACGCGCGCGGGTCGTCATGTCCCATGTGGTGTGCCGTGGAATTGCGTCGGCGGAGGGCGTCCAAAACGAGACCTGATACCCAGGCCCGGTCTTTGGAGCCAGCATACCGCGCCCGCTTGCCCCAATCACGCACGGCAATCTTGACCGGCTGGTGACGTTGCAGAACGTCCGACAGGACAGAAATTGCGGCGCTGATACGTCCACCGTTACGCATTGTTCGGCTCTCCGGTTGCGAAAGCGTGGGTGTTAGCGTCCAATGCGCTCGCAGAAAACAACAAAGGGCGGAAAATGCTGGATATTCAGCTGCATGAGGGTTTGCGGAACGCAGATAAGCGGGACTGGAAACAGCTTGGCGCGATTACTGGCGAAGCCTTTTCGGAAGATCCGGTAAACCTTTGGATATTTGGAGAACGCAAAGCTCTCGCGCCAACATTCTCCACCTTGGCAAAGTACCTCTACCTACCACACGGCATTTGCCATCTGGCCGGCGATGAGGGCGCCGCGATGTGGGCACTGAATTCTAAGCGGAAAGAACTTGGTGCTTTGCCGACCCTGGCGCTGGTATGGATCCTATTGCAGAAAGGCTCCAATAGCGCAGCGCGCAGAGCCATTGCCGCCGGTGAAGCCATGGCTCGCGAGCATCCTGCGGGCGAACACCTTTACCTATTCACGATCGGAACGCGCGCAGCGGCGCGCGGCAAAGGCGTTGGAAAGCGCCTGATCACACCATCCCTCGCCGCCGCTGATCGCGCTTGCCTGCCCTGCTATCTGGAGAACTCCAATCCGGCGAATACTGGCTTCTATATGAGCCATGGTTTCGAGCGGATGAAGCTGTTCGAACCGGGGCCCGGCGCGCCGCCGCTTGAGGCGATGTGGCGCGAGCCCCGGTCGAGTTACAACTATCCGCGCGACAGCGAGTAATTCGGCGCTTCGCGCGTCATCATCACATCGTGGACGTGGCTTTCTTGAAGGCCCGCACCCGTGATCTGAACAAACTCAGCTTTCACATGCAGTTCGTGCATGTCTTTGGCGCCAACATAACCCATGGCCGCACGCAGGCCGCCGACCATCTGGTGAATGATCGCCCCGACTGGGCCTTTGAAGGGCACCTGCCCTTCGATTCCCTCGGGCACGAGCTTTTCTGCAGCCGCGTCTTTCTGGAAGTAACGATCCGCCGAACCGCGCGCCATAGCGCCGAGGCTGCCCATGCCGCGATAGGCTTTGTAGCTGCGCCCCTGATACAGAAACACTTCGCCCGGAGCCTCTTCTGTGCCGGCAAACATAGAACCCATCATCGCGGTGGAGGCTCCGGCCGCAAGCGCCTTGGCGAAGTCGCCTGAGAATTTGATGCCGCCATCTGCGATAACCGGAACGCCAGACACCTGGGCCGCCGTAGCGCATTGCTCAATGGCCGTGAGCTGAGGAACGCCCACGCCGGCAACGATCCTTGTGGTGCAAATTGATCCGGGGCCGATGCCGACTTTGACAGCGTCTGCGCCAGCATCGATCAGCGCCTTGGTGGCTTCGCTTGTCGCGACGTTTCCGGCGATGATCTGAACAGAGTTCGAGATCTTCTTGGCGCGGGTGACGGCCTCTGCAACAGACTTGGAGTGGCCGTGAGCTGTGTCGATCACCACCGCATCAGCGCCAGCCTCGATCAGTGCCAGGGTGCGCTCAAACCCGGCATCGCCAACCGTCGAAGCGGCGGCAACGCGGAGACGGCCAGCGCCATCTTTGGCTGCGTTTGGGTGGACGGCGGCTTTGTCCATATCCTTGACAGTAAGCAAGCCGATGCAGCGGCCGGCTTCGTCAACCATCACAAGACGCTCGATCCTGTGCTTGTGCAGCAAGCGGCGCGCTTCCTCGGGCGCCATGTCCATCCGCGCAGTCACAACATCGCGCGTCATAAGATTGGCGATCTTCTCGTTGAGATCGTCAGCAAAGCGCGTGTCGCGGTTCGTCACGATGCCGACCACCGTGCCCTTGGTCTCAACGACCGGGATACCGGAGAAGCCGGTGCGTCGCTTCAATTCGCGAAGGTCGCCCAGGGTGGCTTCGGGGCTGATCGTGACGGGGTTCATCACCACGCCGCTTTCGTATTTCTTGACCATGGCGACTTCGCCGGCCTGCTGCTCGATCGACAGGTTGCGGTGGATGACGCCGATGCCGCCAGCTTGCGCCATCGCGATCGCCAAGCGCGCCTCGGTCACTGTGTCCATCGCTGCGGACAGAAGCGGAATGTTCAATGGAATGGATTTGGTCAACAGCGTCGAAACGTTGACATCTGCCGGTAACACCTCACTTGCGCCGGGCTGAAGAAGCACGTCGTCGAAGGTAATGGCTTGTCGGATTTTCATGTGGGGAGCTCCCTTTTTGGCCTCCTAAGGGAGTCGCGAAGCCTTGTGAAGCCCCCTCGAGCTGCCGCCGCGCTACTGGCCAGGAAAACGAGAGAAAGTGGGCACACCGTCAGGCATCAGGTGAAACGCGTGAGCATCCGCAGTCTGCATGACGACCTGTGGACCACCAAACGCCGCCGCATCGTCCAGACTTCCGACCTTTATGATGACTGCAGTTGGCAATGCCGGCGCTCGTGTGACAAGCGGCGTTCCACAATCAGAACAGAATTCCCGCGTATTCGCCATGGGAAGGTCTGCGCGGGCAAAGGGCTTTGGCGCGCCTTTGGTGTAACTGAAGCTGTCTGCGGGCACCGCTATGAAGTCGTTGCCTTCCCCACCGGTGAAATATTGGCATTCGCGGCAAAAGCAGCGCGCCTTCATTATCGGTTCGCCTGTCGCTTCATAACGAACGTTCCCGCAGTAACAACCGCCCGTAATTTTCATGGCATCCTCCAGTTTTGGAGGATGCTAACGCCGGAAGCCCTTGGCGACCACATAGATTTCGGGGCTGCTGGCGCGGCTGGCGGATGGTTTTATGTGTTTCACAGACCTGAAGTGCTGCTTCAGTAAAACCAGAAGCTCTTTGGTGGTGCCGCCCTGGAAGACTTTGGCACAGAAAGAGCCTCCTTCGGCGAGATGCTCGATCGCAAATGCCACGGCCATTTCAACCAGCGCTACAGTTCTGAGGTGGTCAGTCTGTTTATGCCCCGTCGTGTTCGCGGCCATGTCGGACAAAATAAGGTCTGGCTGGCCGGAAAGACCGGACATCATGCGCGCTACGTCTTCGGGGTTGTTGACATCACCCTCGATAATGTGGGCCCCTTCGATGGGGTCTAGTGGCAGAAGGTCAATGCCCGCCACTTCCGACGCGCCTTTCTGGAGCGCAACCTGGATCCAGCCACCCGGCGCACATCCAAGGTCGATAACCCGTTGGCCTTTTCTGAGGATGGCGGCAGCTTCATCGATCTCGAGAAGCTTGAAAGCGGCTCGCGAGCGGTAACCATCTTCCTTTGCCTTGCGGACATAAGGGTCTTGCAACTGGCGCTCGATCCAGCGTTTGGAGCTTTCGGTCCTCGCGTTTCGAGCGATGACCTTGCGCTCGCTCATCCGGCGACCAGAATCTTTCCGGTCTGCACCAGGGCCTTTCCAGCGCCGTTTGTCTTCGTCACTCATTCGGCGCCTCCTGAATACGCGGCTTGTTATTGTTTCGGCCTTTTCTGCGGCGCGAGCGGCTGCGTGGTTGGCCATACATCATTGATAGCAACAGCCCTTCCCTCAAGCCCCTGTCGGCTACCCGCAGGCGCGTGCCTTCGAATGCTTCCCAGACTGCCAGTGTGATGGCGCAACCCGCCAGCATGAGTGGCGCGCGTTCCTCCCCAATCGTCGGCAGCTTGGCCCTGCCTTCGACACCAAGGTCCCGAAGAAGATTTATCGTCGAACAGCCTTCCTGTTGGCTCATCCAGGCGCCATCCACCCTATCGCGGCGGTACCGGTCAAGCTTCAGGTGCACGCCGGCCAGGCACGTGACTGTGCCGGATGTGCCGATGAGATAACCTTCATCGGCCTGCAGACGCTTCTGAACTTCCGCGAGAGCCGGCCAGGCCGCCACGATGGCGCGAGCCTTTTCCAGCATCAGGGGCCAGGCGGTGACTTCGTCCTGATCAGAGAAGGCATCGCTCATGGTAACGACTCCCATCTTCAGGCTGGTCCAGTCGATTATGGGCGCGCGGTCGAGAATGCCTTTGAGGCCTCTGTGACGGGCCGTCTCTGCATCCATCAGGGACAATTCCGTCGAGCCGCCGCCAATATCGACAACCAGCACGGATTTGGCGGGCGAGACCAGCAGATCATGGCAGCCGATGGTCGCCAACCGCGCCTCTTCCTTTGCGCCTATAACCTTGAAAGTCAGACCTGTTTCCGTGTGAACACGGTGGATGAACTCAGCGCCATTCTCAGCCTTCCGGCAGGCCTCCGTCGCTATGCATCGCACACGCCCAACGCCGTGGTGGCGCAGCTTGCGGCGGATTGCCTGCAGCGCGTCGATGGCCCGATCGATAGCGGCGTCAGATAGCCGGCCGGTATCGTGGAGCCCTTCCCCCAATCTTGCAATTTGAGAATGAGAATCGACCACGCGGAACGTCTGCCCGCGCGGCTCTGCCACCAGGAGGCGGCAATTGTTTGTGCCCAGGTCGACCGCTGCGTACAGCGGACGCCCAGTTGAAGAGCGGGCCTGCGCACGTTTGGGAGGCCCACCCCGATCTTTTTTGTCAGCCATAGTGTGGCCCGAAAGGAAAACTTGGGGCAATGTCTACCACAGGAGCTGAAAATGACCAGTAGACGCGGCCGCACCGCTTGGCTGAGCAAGATCTTCCGGAAACGGGGGAAACAAGCCGATCTTGGTCCGCTGTTGCTGACGGACATGGTCGACAGCCACTATTACTACAATTCGATTTCCCGACATGTGGCCAAGTTCCAGATTGGGCAGGTGGTTCGCCATAAGTTGTTCCCGTTCCGCGGGGTGATCTTCGACGTAGACCCACAATTCGCAAACACGGAAGAATGGTACGAATCCATTCCCGAAGAAGTGCGACCGAGCAAGGACCAGCCGTTCTACCATCTGTTCGCGGAGAACGACCGGACGCACTATATTGCCTATGTTTCCGAGCAGAACCTCATTCCGGACGATTCAGAAGTGCCGTTGAGCCATCCCGACATTTCGGAGTGGTTCACGATGACCGGACAAGGCACCTACGAACTGAAAAAGCAGGCGACCAACTAAAATTCACTATAAATTCAAATTAATCGCCGGATTTGCTCCGGGCGATGGTTGCTGTCGTGGAATGTCCAGGCACGAGCGGGACGACCAAAATGCTCCCCCCGCGCGCTTCTACAACATCTGCGCCAATGATTGTGTCCCGCGTATAGTCCCCACCTTTGACGAGGACGTCGGGCTTCAGGGCGGTGATGACTTCGAGCGGGGTATCTGCCTCGAAAATGGTGACGCCATCGACGGCGGCCAGCGCAGCGATGACATCGGCCCTGGCCTGTTCGCTGTTGATGGGGCGCTCCGGGCCTTTGAGGCGCTTTACTGAGCTATCCGAGTTCAAACCGACGATCAGCCGATCGCAATTGGCGCGCGCCTGCTCAATGACGCGGACATGGCCGGGATGAAGAATGTCGAAGCAGCCATTGGTGAAGCCGACCCGGAGGCCCGCGGCGCGCCAGCGCTCGACCTGTCCGATCATGGCGTCCAGCGGCAGGACGCCGGCTTTGCCAACGGGGCCGGTGTCGGCGAGGACAGCCTTGAGCTCTTCTGCTGAAACTGTTGCAGTTCCGGCCTTTCCGACCGCAATGCCGGAGGCCGCGATGGCGAGGCTGACGGCATCTGCGAGCGTGCCGCCCCCGGCGATGGCTGTGGCGAGGGCGGCGAGGCTGGTGTCGCCGGCACCGGAAACATCGAACACCTCACGGGCCCGGCCGGCCTCGTGGTGAATGGTTTTGTCAGCGGCGATGAAGGACATGCCACGGGCGGCGCGGGTCACCACGATTGCCTGTGCTGGCAACAGGTCTGAGGCTTTGCGGAGGGACCATTCGGCCTCCTCGTCGGTGCCGACGGAGGCTCCGGTTGCGGCGGCCAGTTCGGAAGCGTTGGGCTTGAGGACATCAACGGCGCCGTAGCGGGTGAAGTCCCTGCCCTTGGGGTCAGCGATGACGGGGATGCCGGCCTTGGCCGCGATCTGCAGGATTGCCTGCAGGAGGCCGTCTGTCAGGAGGCCTTTGGCATAGTCGGAAATGAGGATGACGGCGGCGCCGGCGGCTTCTTCGGCGATGATCGCCGCGAGCTCTTTCTCGGCGGCTTCTGAGATCGGCGCGACCCTTTCGGTGTCCACCCTCAGGAGCTGATGCCCCCCGGCGACGAAGCGGCTTTTCAGTGTCGTTGGACGATCATTCAGTGTCAAAATGCGTACTTTTGAGGACTCATCGGCCCCAAACAGGGACAAAAGCTGCCTTCCTGCATCATCGTCACCGCACGCACCGATCAGGACCGGCTGCAAACCGAGAGACGAGAGGTTGCGCACGACGTTTGCGGCGCCGCCCGGCATGGCGGACTCGCGGGTGTGGCGAAGGACGGGTACGGGCGCTTCAGGAGAGATGCGATCTACCGATCCATAGATGAACCGGTCGAGCATCACGTCGCCGATGCAGAGGACGCGCTTGCCGGCGGCGTGCTCAATCAGTGCCGAGAGCCTGGATGTCATGATGTTGAAGGTCTCCCGCTGAACCGCAGCTGTGCCTGACACCGCGTATAGCGGGGACGCCGGACATGCAAAAGCGCAAGACACTGCACGAGTGATCCAATCGCTCCACCGAGGCGTAAGATGCTATTATTCAGATACTTACTCAACCTGGTGGGTCCATGTCCTCTTCCGCCCCCGCAATCGTCTGGTTCCGAGAAGATCTGCGACTGGCCGACAACCCGGCGCTGAACTGGGCGACGGAAACCGGGCGCCCTCTGATCTGCCTCTACATTCGGGAAACTGGCGAAACAGCGCCGCGAACACCGGGCGGCGCGAGCGACTGGTGGCTGGAAAAGAGCCTCGCAGCACTCGCCGGGGCGCTCGAAAGGATTGGCGGTAAGCTAGTGCTCCGCTCCGGCGCGGCGCTTGATGTTCTCACCGGCCTTGTCGCGGAAACAGGCGCAGAGGCAGTCGGCTGGAACCGGCGCTATGGCCTGAGCGACAGGGAGACGGACGCTGCGGTCAAGAAGGCCCTCAAAGACAAGGGCATCAATTGCCAGAGTTTCAATGGGCGCCTCCTGGTGGAGCCGTGGGAGCTAAAGACCGGGAGCGGCGGCTGGTACAAGGTATTTACGCCGTTCTGGAAAGCGCTGCAGGCAAACTATCGCGCACCCCCTGCCCTCAAGGCGCCGAAGAGGATTGCCACCGCGCGAGCTGACGGGGACCAGCTAAAAGACTGGAAGCTGCATCCGGTGAAGCCGGACTGGTCCGGCGGGATGGCCGAGGCCTGGGTTCCGGGAGAGGCAGGCGCGATGGCGCGGCTTGCCGATTTTCTGGATGGGCCAGTGAGCCACTACGCTGCCACGCGCAACCGGCCAGACCTGCCTGATGGCACATCCAGGCTTTCGCCGCATCTTCGCTTTGGTGAGATCGGCCCGGCGCAGGTGTGGCGGGCGGTGAAGGCGCGGATCGAGGCGGAAAGCGCGGACGAGGAGTCTGCACGCGTGTTCCTCTCCGAGATCGCCTGGCGGGAATTTTCCTATACCCTGCTCTACTACAATCCCGCCCTCGCCACCGCAAACTACAACGCCAATTTCGACCGCATGAAATGGCGCAGCGACAAGGCGGCGTTCGATACCTGGTGCCACGGCCAGACGGGCTACCCCATCGTTGACGCGGGCATGCGCGAGCTGTGGCATACCGGATGGATGCATAACCGTGTGCGGATGATCTGCGCATCCTTCCTGACCAAGCATTTGCTGTTGCCCTGGCAGTGGGGCGAGAAATGGTTTTGGGACACCCTGGTGGACGCCGACCCGGCGTCCAATCCTGCAAGCTGGCAATGGACGGCGGGAAGCGGCGCCGATGCCGCGCCCTACTTCCGGGTGTTCAATCCGATCACGCAGGGCCAAAAGTTTGACGAGAGCGGCGCCTATGTGCGCCGCTGGTGCCGTGAACTTTCGCGTCTGCCGGACAAATACCTGCATGCGCCGTTCGAGGCTGACCGGCAGATATTAGCAAGATCGAAAGTCGAGCTCGGAAACACCTATCCGGAACCCATGGTGGACCATCCGGTTGGCCGACAGCGCGCACTCGATGCTTATAGCGCCCTGAAAGAGGACAAGACCTCCGCATGAAGAAGATCGCGATCATCGGCGCTGGCATTTCCGGTCTCGGCGCAGCCTGGGCCCTGAAAGACCATGCGCATGTTACGGTTTTCGAACAGGGCGATCGCCCCGGCGGCCATGCCTGCACGCACACCTTTGACTATGACGGCCATAAAACATCTGTCGATCTTGGCTTCATCGTTTATAACGGGCTGAACTATCCGAACCTTATTGCTTTCTTTGACGAGCTGGGCGTTGAAACGCAGGCGTCGGACATGAGTTTTGCCGTGTCCGACCCCAGCGGATGGGAGTGGGCCTCCACCCTACCCGGCCTGTTTTCCCAGAAGCGCAATCTTCTGAACCCGGACTTTCACCGTTTCTGGCGGACGATCCTGAAGTTCAACGACAAGGCACGCGCAGAGCTGACGAGCGGCGCCATCCAGTCGGCGACGCTTGGCGGCTGGTTGGACCGACATGGTTTCGATGAAACGTTCCGCCAGAACTATATCCTGCCGATGGGCGCGGCGATCTGGTCGACACCTGAGCGGGACATGCTGAACTATCCGGCGCAGAGCTTTTTCCAGTTCTTCGACAATCACCGCCTGATGCACAAAGAGCGCCCGAAATGGCGTACGGTGACCGGTGGCAGCCAGAGCTATGTAACGAAAGTTGCCGCCGCACTGGGAAACCGCCTCCGCACTGGCGTTGGCGTCAGCCGGATGCAGCCCTTCGGGAGCAAGGTTTCCCTCACTTTGTCCACCGGCCAGAATGAAGTATTCGATGACGTGATCCTGGCGGCGCATTCCGATCAGGCGTTGGCGCTGACGGAAGACAGTTTTCAGGATCAGGCATTCCTGCTGCGATCTGTTCGCTATCGGCCCAATTCGATCTGGCTGCACCGAGATCCTGCCCTGATGCCGAAACGGCGGAGCGCCTGGGCAAGTTGGAACGTGCTGAAACAGGAAGGTGAAGATGTTTGCCTGACCTATTGGATGAACCGGCTGCAGGGGCTCGATCCTGACCGGCCCTTGTTCATCACGCTGAACCCGGCCTGCCCTCCCCGGCCGGAACTAACCTTCCATCACTATGTTTTCGATCATCCGCAGTTTGACGCTGCAGCTGAAGCCGCGGTGCGGGCCCTGAAGCGTATTCAGGGCAAGGACAATATCTGGTTTGCTGGCGCCTGGATGGGGCGCGGTTTTCATGAGGACGGGCTGAAATCGGGGCTCGCGGCCGGGCTGGCGCTGGGCGGACAGGTTTCCTGGAACACCGAGGGCGTGGAGACTTATACTCCCCGCAAAGCGGCTGTGGAGAGCCACTCCGTCGAGGTGGTGGCGTGACCCGGCCAGCGCTCCAGTTGTGGAAAGGCAAAACCGTGCATCAACGGTTTGCGCCCTTCCTGCGCCGGTTTGATTACAAGATTGCGCTGATTGATCTCGACATTGACCGACTGGACGAAGCCGACAAACTCGGATGGGCGTTTGGCGTCGACAGAAGCGCGCTTTACTGCTTTCACCGGAAGGATCACGGGCCACGCAAAGCGGGCGCAGACCTGCGCACATGGGCAGCGGAAATGCTTGGTGGCGCTGGTGTTGACGTATCAGGCGGAACCATCCGCCTCGTAACATTTCCAAAGCACATGTTTTTCAAGTTTGCGCCGCTTTCGGTCTGGTTTGGATACAACCCCAGTGGCCAACTCTCCGGCGTGATCTATGAGGTGAACAATACGTTTGGTGAGCACCATTGCTATGTTGCGCCGATAAACGCGGAACGCGCAGTACACGAGGCGGACAAGTCATTTCACGTTTCGCCGTTTATGGACGTTTCCGGGAAGTATCGCTTTGCCCTGCAAACACCCGGAGACACGCTGCACCTGACCGTCGAAAACCGCGAAAACGGCGAACGCATCCACCTCGCGACAATCGCCGCGCGCCGGCAGCCATCTACAAAGGCCGCATTCGCCAAATTGGCATTGATGCAACCATTTGCCTCGATCGGTGTTATAATTGGAATCCACTGGGAGGCGCTGAGGGTCTGGATGCGCGGCGCAGGCTATCGCCGCAAGCCATCCCCACCCACAACATCAGCGACCGTTGCCCAGCCGATCATCGAGAAGGCTCCCGCAAGGACTGGAGAATTCGTATGAACCAAGTGATTGTCGCAAGCCCGAACACGATCCGGACACTGAGCGGGGTGCCTGCGTCGTTCCGGATTGCGGCGCTTATGCTCCTGAAGACAGAGCGCGGGGAACTGACTTTCCTTTTGCCTGACGGGCGCGAGCTTGTGTTTCGCAACAAGGAAGCTGGCCCGAAGGCGATGGTCGAAGTGCACGACTACGGCTTCATCAGGAAGGCTATGGCGGGCGGCGATGTCGGGTTTGCCGACGCTTATATCGAAGGCATGTGGTCGACCCCGGACCTGACGGAAGTGTTGCGGTTTTTCTCTGCTAACTTTGAGGCTGCCGGGCAGTTGGCGCGTGGTGGCTGGATCGTCCGCTCCATGAATATGCTGCGGCATATGTTTGCGCGCCGCAATTCCCGCGAGGGCGCGAAGAAAAACATCATCGCGCATTACGATCTGGGGAACGCCTTCTATGAGAAGTGGCTGGACCCGAGCATGACCTACTCCTCAGCCCTGTTCGAGAGCCCCAACCAGTCGCTCCAGCAGGGGCAAATGAACAAGTATGGCGGCATTTGTGACCGTATCCAGGCTGGGCCTTCGAGCCATATCCTGGAGATCGGATGCGGATGGGGCGGGTTTGCCGAATATGCCGCAAAGCATCGCGGATCGAAGGTGACCTGCCTGACGATCTCTCCTTCGCAGCGGGATTTTGCGCTGGCACGGATGCAACGCGAAGGGTTGAGCGAGCGCGTCGATATTCGCCTCGAAGATTACCGCGACCATCAGGGACAGTATGACGGCGTCGCGTCGATCGAGATGTTTGAAGCAGTCGGCGAGGCTTACTGGCCGAGCTATTTCGACAAGGTGTTCTCGTCCCTCAAGGCTGGCGGGCGCGCGGCGCTGCAGATCATCACCATCGATGACGCACTGTTTGACCGGTATCGTCAGCGTGTGGACTTTATCCAGCAGCATATCTTTCCAGGCGGCATGCTGATCAGTGAGGAAGCGCTGAAGGGACAGTTCAGCAAAGCGGGCCTACGCCATGATGGCGTCTCGTATTTCGGGCAGGACTATGCGCGCACCTGCCGCGAATGGGCGCGGGCATTCAACGGCCGCTGGGACGAGATCCGCGAACTGGGCTTTGATGAGCCGTTCCGGCGACTTTGGAACTTCTATCTGAGCTATTGCGAAGCAGGCTTCAGCGATGGCCGGATCAATGTCGGCCAGTTCCAGGTGACGCGGCCCGCCTGATCCTTATCAGACCAGACGGGACTGCTTCACGGCCGCAGCGATAAAGCTCGCAAATAGTGGATGCGGCTCGAACGGACGGGACTTCAGTTCCGGGTGGAACTGCACGCCGATAAACCACGGATGGTCCTTCAGTTCGACGATCTCCGGCAGGCGGCCATCCGGCGACATGCCGGAGAAGATCATGCCAGCTTTTTCGAGACGGTCGATATAACTGGCGTTGACTTCGTAGCGATGGCGGTGGCGCTCAGAGATATCGAGACCGCCATAGACTTCGGAGACGAGGCTGCCCTCCTTCAGGCGCGCCGGGTAAGCGCCGAGGCGCATGGTGCCGCCGAGATCGGTGGAGGCATCACGGGTGACTTTTTCGTTGCCCTTGGTCCACTCCCCCATCAGGCCGACGACCGGTTCGCTGGTCGGGCCGAACTCGGAGGTGGAGGCGTCCTTGATGCCGGCGAGGTTGCGGGCAGCTTCAACGACGGAAAGCTGCATGCCGTAGCAGATGCCGAAGCAAGGCAGCTTCTGTTCACGGGCATAGCGGGCCGCACGCATTTTGCCATGGGCGCCGCGCTCACCGAAACCGCCGGGGAGCAGAATGCCGTCAACGCCGTCCAGCTCCTCAAGAGAGGTATTGGGATCGTCGAACTTTTCCGAATCGACAAAGCGGATGTCGACTTTGACCTTGTTGGCCAGGCCGCCGTGAACGAGCGCTTCAGAGACGGATTTGTAGGCGTCCGGCACGTCGGTGTATTTGCCGATCAGCGCAATGCTGACATAGCCGTCCGGATTGTGGATCGTGTGGGCGATGCTTTGCCAGGAGGTCAGATCCGGCTGGGGCGCGTCGGCGATGCCGAAATGGGAGAGGACTTCGGAGTCGAGTCCCTCTGCATGATAAGCCATCGGGACATCGTAGATGTGGCCGACATCGCGCGCTTCGATGACACTCGTCGGGCGAACGTTACAGAAGCTGGCAATCTTGCCCTTCTCGTTGACCGGGATGGGCCGATCACAGCGGCACAGAAGGATTTGCGGCTGGATGCCGATCGAGCGGAGTTCCTTGACAGAGTGCTGGGTCGGCTTGGTTTTCATTTCGCCGGCCGCCGGGATGTAGGGCAGCAGCGTCAGGTGGATGAAGCAGGCGCGCTGGGGGCCGAGTTCCTGGCCCAGCTGGCGGATCGCTTCAAAGAACGGTAGGCCTTCGATATCGCCAACCGTGCCGCCGATTTCGCAGAGGACAAAGTCCACGCCCTCGCCCGGATCGGAGAGAACGAACTCCTTGATGTCGTTGGTGACGTGCGGAATGACCTGGATGGTCGCGCCGAGATAGTCCCCCCGGCGCTCCTTCTCGATGATGCGCTGGTAGATGCGCCCGGTGGTGATGTTGTCCGACTGGCGGGCCGAGACGCCGGTGAAGCGTTCATAGTGGCCAAGGTCCAGATCGGTTTCTGCGCCGTCGTCGGTGACATAGACCTCGCCATGCTGGCGGGGGCTCATCGTGCCGGGGTCAACGTTCAGGTAAGGATCAAGCTTGCGCAGCCGCACGCCATAGCCGCGTGACTGGAGCAATGCGCCGAGAGCGGCGGAGGCGATGCCTTTTCCGAGCGAGGACACCACGCCGCCAGTGATGAAAATGTAGCGGATCATGGGGTTATACTCATGAAATGATTCGCGCTTTCCGCGCGACCTCAACCAGCCTTCAAAACAAAATTACTGGGGATTAGCCGGATCTGCTTCCGTTTCCGTAGCTGGAGCCGCATCTACCGAGGATTCCGGTGCAGTTGCTTCAGGCTCCGGCGCGGGCGCAATGCCGACATTATCCGAACCAGCCGCTTCATTACCCAGCAGCGGCGCAGTCGGATCGAACAGATCGACCGGGCCTTCCTGCGGCGCAAGCGCCGGGCTTTGTTCATCTAGAATCCGCTCAATGCCGCTGCGATTGTCGGCACCGCGGTTTGCGATGGCAGTCAGGACGAGGCTGGTCACGAAGAAAATACCGCCAAAAATCATGGTGGTACGCACAAGCGCGCCTGCAGCACCGCGGCCGGACATCAGCGAATTACCGCCGCCGCCGCCGATGCCAAGGCCGCCGCCTTCAGACTTCTGGACCAGCACCAGACCGATCATCGCCAGACAGGCGAGAATATGGATAACAAGAATGACGTTCTGCATGGGCGCGACCAGCTTTCCTGAATTTCAAGGCGCCCGCATAACCCCTATCATGCGGTTCGCCAAGTCAGCGGTTCCATACAAGTTATTGGGCCGCCTGCCGGTAGATGGCGAGAAAGTCTGCCGCCTTCAAGCTGGCGCCACCGATCAGGCCGCCATTTACCTCAGCAACTCCCAGAATTTCTGCAGCGTTTC
This sequence comes from Hyphomonas sediminis, assembly GCF_019679475.1. Classification (NCBI taxonomy): domain Bacteria; kingdom Pseudomonadati; phylum Pseudomonadota; class Alphaproteobacteria; order Hyphomonadales; family Hyphomonadaceae; genus Hyphomonas; species Hyphomonas sediminis. The sequence goes on along the minus strand of NZ_JAIEZP010000001.1, from coordinate 2,394,028 downwards.
CGGGATTCATGCTGCCTCCATAAAGAATGCGCACGCCCTTCCCAGCTTCTCCGAAGCGATCGGTCAGAAGGTTTCGGATCAGGCCGTGAACCTCAGCAATCTGGTCCGTATTCGCAACGCGGCCCGTGCCGATAGCCCAAACTGGCTCATACGCGATCACAATGGTGCTCGCTTCAGCATCCTGAGGAATCGATCCTGCCATCTGACTGGAGATAATTTTCAACACCTCTCCGGCATCGCGCTCGGCCAATGTTTCACCAACGCAGATAATCGGAGTCAGTCCCGCGCGAAGCGCAGCGGACGCCTGCGCAGCGACAACAGAATCTGTCTCGGCGTGATCTGCGCGGCGCTCCGAATGGCCAACGATGACGAAGCTGGCGCCAGCATCTTTCAGCATTTCTGCAGAAATATCGCCGGTGTGTGCGCCTTTTTCCTTCGAATGGCAGGTTTCACCGCCAATTTTAAGCCCGGAGCCGACTACAGAAGCCGCAGCGGCCTGAATCAATGTCGCTGGCAGGCAAAGAAGGACTTCCGGTCCCAAATCGGAAGCAGGCACAGCGGCGCCTACCTGTTCGATTTCCGCCAGATTGGCTCTCAGGCCATTCATTTTCCAGTTTCCAGCGATCAGCGTGCGTGGCATGCGGCCTTCCCTCTCTTGCAAGTCATAGATCGGTCGCCTAGCAAGCTCTGAGCCACCGGGCAAACCCCAGAAATAGAGAAACGCTGCATGCTCGCATTTATGAAGAAGCTGACCCGTTCCCCCCTCGGGAAGCTGGTTTTCATCATCATTATCGTCGGGATGGCGTTTTGGGGCGTTGACGCCGTCGTCAATCAGATCCGCAGCGGGCTTGGCGCCAACGTAGTGGCAGCCGGGAATCGCGGTGTCGATCCAGCGGACCTGGACTTCCGCGTAGAAAGCGTGCTGCGCAACATCAACGCGACTGCTGAAAAGCCTATGAGCAAGTCAGAGGCACTTGAAGAAGGCCTGATTGACCAAATCATCGAGGTGGAAAAAGCCCGCGTGACACGCCTGGGCTATGGCGAGAGCATCGGAATTTCCCCCTCACCGGAAGCTGTGGTCGAGGAAATGAATACGATTCAGGCCTTCCAGAACCCGCTGACAGGCGAACTGGACCCGGCCATGTTCCGCGACCGCATATCTCAGCTGGGTATGACGCCGGCACAATTCGAGCGTCAGCTGCAGGATGACATTCTCATTCGAGCGCTTGGCACAGGCGGCACAGTTGCCGTGTACGGCCCCAAAGTCCTAGCCGATATTCAGGCGCAGTATCTGGGGGAAACGCGCGAGGTGGCCTGGTTCTTCTTCGACACTTCAAAGCTGCCCGCGCCAGCAACCCCGACCGATGCCGAGGTGAAAGCTTATTATGACGAGCACCTGGAGCGTCTGAAGCAACCCGAGCGCCGGGCGATTGATATTCTGCGTGTGTCGACCGACGACTTCACCGGCAAGGTGGAAGTAACCGATCAGGAGATCGCCACAGTTTACGAAGCGACAAAATCCGAGCGTTTTTCGGCGCCGGACCAGCGCACCTACGCTGAACTTCTGTTCCCGACGCGAGATGCGGCCCGGACAGCTTTTGGCCTTCTGGCGGGCGGCGCCGACCCCAATAGCGTCACCGGAGCCAACTCCATCAATATGCGCACCGCGCGCGCTGAAGATATTGCGGACGAAGCCCTGCGCGACGCCATGTTTGGCCCCGGCAAGCAGAGCGGCGCGATGTTCGGCCCACGCGAAGTGAATAGTCAATGGATGGTCACTCGCCTCATCTCAGTCCAACCGGGCGCTGTGAAGCCGCTGGAAGAGGTCTCCGAAGAGATCCGCATGAGCCTTGCCCGTGAGCGTGGTCAGATGCTGTTCGCCACGGCCCTTGAGGCCATGGATGAAGCGCTCGCCGCCGGCCATGATATCAACCAGATTGCCGCCGATATCGGCGTGCCGGTGATTAGCCTTGCTCCAATCGATCAGGCTGGCACAATGGAACATGGCGCCCGCACGACACTGCTTGCTGACGTGCCGGAAGCCCTGCCCCAGGCGTTCCGCCTGCCCGAGAACGAAATCAGCAGCCGGTTTGATGTGTCCGGGGCTGTCATCCTCATCTCGCCGCGCAAGATTGTTCCGCCGACCACTCCGGAATTCGACACGATCAAGAACGTTGTGCGCGAGCTTGTCGTCGCTGAGCGCAAAGCGACGGCCACTCAAGCCGCCGTCGCTGAGCTGACCCAGAGACTGCAGAGCCGCGAGGTTTCGTTTGAAGCGGCTGCAGCGAATGCGGGCGCCGAGGTCGACCGGCTGCCGGAACCCGTGTCGCGCTCCAACGCTCAGGCTATGGGTGTGCCCGCTCCGCTTATGCAGGCGACGTTCAACAATCCGGCCGGAAGCATCGTTAGCCTGCCGACAGGGGATGGTTCGATGTTTGCCATCCTCAAGGTCGTCAGCGTTAATCCGCCTACCCCCGATACAGTGGCCGGCATGGGCGTTGCTGCGACAGCGGACATCACCAACGCGCTGACATCAGACCTTGGCGAAGCGCTGGATGACGAAATTCGCCGCGCGGTGAAAGTGCGCGAAAACCCGGCCGCAATTGCTGCTTACAAGCGCTCGATCACGGCAGCACAATGACGGCCCGCCTAATCGTCAGGCGGCGCATCGGCGATATTGAAACGCCGGTTGGCGCCATGATGAAGCTCGGCTCTGATGACCCGGGCACATTCCTGTTTGAGTCGATTGCCGGCGGCGAACGTCTAGGGAGATACTCCTTTATCGGTCTGAAGCCGGAGACCTGGTTTCGTATCCACAATGGCATTGCGGAAACCAGCAAAAGCGCTGACTTCTCCGATGCGCAGATTATGCCACAGGCGCCGGTCGACGCATTGCGGGTGTTCACCCAATCTGCCCAGGCTGAAACAAGCGAGGCCCTGCCCCCCATGGCGTCGGGCGCATTCGGCTATGTTGGGTACGACATGATCCAATATGTCGAACCCGTCAGCATTACCAAGCCTGACCAGCTGGATGTGCCGGAAGCTTTGCTTGTCATCCCGCGCGTCATGGTGATCTTCGATCACATCTATCAAGAACTGCTGCTGATTGGCCGTGTGAATGGCGCTGATGAAGCCGAAATCAATGCCCTACTGGATCACGTTGAAGCGCAACTTGAAAGTTTGCCCTCCCTTCCGCCCAAGGATGGTGTGGCACAGGCGGTCGATCTGATATCGGACACATCGAAGGAGCGATATTTCGAGATCGTTGAAGCGTGTCGCGATTACATCAAGGCAGGCGATATCTTTCAGGTGGTGCCCAGTCAGCGGTTTTCGGCGCCTTTCCGGCAGAAGTCGATCAGCCTCTACCGGGCGCTTCGGCGCCTGAACCCGTCGGCTTTCATGTTCCATATTAATCTGGGCACCGTCCGGCTGGTTGGCTCGAGCCCGGAAATTCTGGTGCGCCTTCGTGAGGGCCGGGTTGCAATCCGCCCGATCGCTGGAACACGACCACGTAGCGGCATCCCCGCAGAAGATGCGCGCCGCGCCGAGGAGTTGCTGAACGATCCAAAGGAACGCGCGGAACACCTGATGCTGCTGGACCTTGGCAGGAACGATGTTGGCCGGGTTGCCGAATTCGGGTCAGTGGAAGTGACCGAGCAATTCATCGTCGAACGCTACAGTCACGTGATGCATATTGTCAGCCATGTAGAAGGCAATTTGCGCCCGGGCCTCGACGCGGTTGACGCCTTGCTGGCCGGGTTCCCCGCAGGGACGGTTTCGGGCGCGCCGAAGATCCGCGCCATGCAGATCATCGATGAGATGGAAACGCATCGGCGCGGCATCTATGGCGGCGCGGTGGGCTATTTTGGGTGGAACGGTGACCTCGACACCTGTATCGCGTTGCGTACGGCGGTGCTGAAAGACGGCGTGTTGCATATTCAGGCGGGCGGCGGCGTCGTTCTCGATTCCGATGCGCAGTATGAATACGATGAAACGGTCCACAAATCAGGCGCGCTACGACGCGCAGCGGAGCTGGCTGCAGCCTACGAGCACGACCAATGATCCTCGTCATCGACAACTATGACAGCTTCACCTGGAACCTGGTCCACTATCTGGAAGAACTGGGTGCGCGGACGCATGTCGTGCGGAATGACCAGCTGACGGTTGAGGAAGCGCTTGGCCTGGCGCCGGATGGTGTTCTTCTTTCGCCGGGTCCTTGCACACCAAATGAAGCGGGCATCTGCCTAGACCTTTTGAAGGCGGCGCCGGCGAGATTGCCCATCCTGGGCGTTTGCCTGGGGCACCAGGCGATTGGGCAGGCATTTGGCGGCGCAGTGATCCGTGCACGGGAAATCCGTCACGGTAAGATTTCCGAGATCCGTAACAATCAGACGGGTCTGTTTGAGGGGCTGCCGGAAACATACCAGGTGGTTCGCTACCACTCGCTCGCGATCCGCACCGACGACCTCCCCGATGCATTGATCGCCGACGCCCATACCGACGATGGAGAGATCATGGCCGTGCACCATAAGGACCGACCGATCTTTGGCGTTCAGTTCCACCCTGAAAGCATCCTGACTGAACATGGCCATGCCCTGCTCAAGAATTTTCTCTCAAGGATCAAGCAGTGACTGGGGGCGCGCTGAACGAAGCGATCAAAGCGATCGCACGCGGGCTGCCGCTCGATGGCCCCATTCTCGAAGGCGCATTCGATACTTTGCTGTCCGGCGAAGCGTCACCCGAAGAAGTTGGAGCGTTTCTGGCGGGCCTGACAGTTCGCGGTGAGACCGCGAATGAGTTGACCGCTGGCGCACGCATCATGCGGCAGCATGCACGTCAGGTCAGCGTTGACGGCCCTCTTCTGGACACCTGCGGGACCGGCGGGCTCCCCTGGAAGTCGCTGAACACATCTACGGCGAGCGCAATAGTGATTGCCGCGTCCGGTGGACGGGTAGCGAAGCATGGTAACCGCTCGGTCCCGCCCAAGACAGGCTCGGCAGATGTGCTGGAAGCGCTCGGGCTGCGATTGGAGCTGAGCGATACGGCGTTCCGCGCTTGCCTCGACACCGCTGGCGTCGGCTTCCTTTTTGCCCGCAGCTATCACTCGGCTATGCGCCATGTAGCGCCGATCCGGAACAAGCTTGGTATCCGGACCATTTTCAACCTGCTCGGCCCTCTCTCCAATCCTGCTGGCGCAGAATACTCCGTTCTCGGCGTGTATGACCGGCAATGGGTAAGCCCCATGGCTGAAGCCTTGAAAGCGCTGGGCACAAAGCGGGCGTGGGTCGTTCATGGTGTGGACGGGATTGATGAGATTTCCATCTCCGGCGCTACGCTGGTTTGCGAAGTTACACCGGACACGGTTCGCCATTTCGAGCTTATTCCAGACGATGCTGGGCTTCCAACCCACCCTCTCTCCCGCCTTGAGGGGGGCGCGCCGGAAGATAACGCCGCAGCTATTCGAGATCTTCTGGATGGCCGAGAAGGCCCCTTCCGGGACATTGTTTTGATGAATGCCGCAGCAGGCCTGCTCGTGAGCGGACTGGTGGAAGACCTGCCTGCAGGTGTAACGAAAGCTTCAGCGGCAATTGATAGCGGAGCCGCGCGGGAAACACTCAACACGCTTGTCCGCACCTCGCGGGAGATCGACTAGATGGCCACGGCCCTTGATCGCATCATTGACTACAAACGGGATGAAGTTCGCGTCCTGAAGCTGGCGCGCAGTCTAGGGGAGCTGGAAGCGGCGGCGGCGGCGGCGTCTCCTGTGCGCGGGTTTGGAAAAGCGTTGGAGGCCGTCGCCAGCGCTGGCCACAATGCCCTGATTTGCGAGATCAAACGCAAGAGCCCATCGGCGGGCGACATTCTCCCAGGCGCAGACCCGGTTGCGATCGCGCAGGACTATGAACGCGGCGGCGCGGCCTGTCTCTCGGTACTGACGGATACGCCCAGCTTCGGCGGAACGCTTGAAGATTTCGCCGCCATCCGCGCGGCCGTCAGCATGCCATTGCTGCGCAAGGACTTCATGATCGACCCCGTGCAAATCATCGAATCCCGGGCACATGGAGCAGACTGCATCCTCGTGATTATGTCGGCGGTGGATGATGTGCTTGCAGCAGAACTCCACGACACGGCTATCCGTCTTGGCATGGACGTTTTGATCGAGACCCATGATGAAGTGGAGATGGAGCGTGCATTGCGCCTTTCTTCTCCCCTCATCGGCGTGAACAACCGCGACCTCAAACGCATGGTCACGGACCTGACGACGACGGAAAGGCTGGCCACGATGCTTCCCGAAGGGCGCGTCCTCGTTTCGGAAAGCGGCATTGCGGATCCAGAAAGCATCGTCCGCCTGCGAAATGTCGGCGCACGGCGGTTCCTGATTGGCGAATGGCTGATGAAACAGGGCGCCTCCCGCGCAGAGCAAGTGACGCGTCTAAAACTCGCCTGTTGAGATTGACCCGAACCGGGAACGCTTGTAGAACAAAAGCGAACATAGATTCGCATCGGGAACCGCTCCATGCTCACAACCAAGCAGAAAGAGCTGCTGCTCTTCATCAATGATCGCATCAAGGAAACGGGTGTGTCGCCCTCTTTTGATGAAATGAAAGAAGCGCTTGATCTCGCCTCCAAGTCAGGGATCCACAGGCTGATCACTGCGCTGGAAGAGCGCGGCTTCATTCGGCGACTAGCCAACCGGGCGCGGGCGCTCGAAGTCCTGAAACTTCCGGACTCCGCTGTGCCTCAAACCAGCGCGCGTCAACGTCGAGACTTCCGACCAGCACTGGTTTCCTCGAACGGCATAGAGACCCCGCGCGTACCGGGCATGATTCCGCTCGTCGGCCGGATTGCGGCAGGGTCACCCATCTCGGCCATCCAGCAGGACAACGGACAGGTCGCCAGCCCTGGCGGCTTGCCGGATGGAGACGACTTCTTTGCACTCGAAGTGCAAGGCGATTCCATGATCCAGGCAGGTATCCTCAACGGGGACACGGTCATCCTGAAGCGAACCAATACCGCGCAAACCGGGGACATTGTGGTCGCGCTGATAGACGGTGAAGAAGCGACCTTAAAGCGACTGCGCCGCAAGGGCGCGTCTGTCGCTCTGGAAGCGGCGAATCCGGCCTTTGAGACCCGTATTTTTGGCCCGGACCGGGTGGAGGTCCAGGGGAGACTTGTTGCCCTCATTCGCCGCTATGAATAATTTCTGAAAAATATGCAGCGGCGCCTTTCGGCCCGGACTGAGCGTTGGAACTGCACCGGCGCCATGGACGTTCGGTGCAGTTTTGCATTCGGGATAGTCTCAGTTCGCCATTCTGGATATAGATGCTGACGCTGCCCAGAGCTTCAATTTCACTCCAGTCCAGTTCCATTTCCGGCTGCGTCGAGCTGCGCCCAAGGGCGATATGCAAGCCTACGAACTTGGCATCCGTTTGGCCGGGCATTCCAGATATACGGATTGTTCTTCCGTCCAGAGAGGAATAGTCGCACACTGGCGCGCCACAAACCGGCGCATCTTCCGCCTCACTGAAACGCAGAGGCGCTAGCCCCTCCCCTTTCGTCAGCTCGATCCGTGAGACGTATCCGCTGTCATCAGCAATGAATACATCCCCGGACGCTGACCAATGAAGCAAAATGCGCGGAGCGTCGATCCACAGGAGGACCGCGGGCAGCATGAGCGCCAGACCGCCAAGAATGCGCATCCAGCCAGAAAAGATCATTATGGCCGCCAGTGACAGCGACAGGCAGAGCAATGCGGATGACGGCATTGGCACGGGCATACGCACCACGCCAGGGGAAAGATCGTTGAAGAAATGCGTCATCGACAAGACCAGTTCCAGGGACTGGCCAAATAGATGGAGACCGATATCGGCGTGTCCGAAGATGGCAAGGATAACCGCCAAGGCGGCGGCCGGTGCCGCGACGAAGGTTACGACTGGCATGATCGCGAAGTTGGCAAACAAGCCCACCGGCGAGAGGCGGTCGAAATGGTAGAACGAAAATGGCGCGGTAGCTGCATCGGATACTACTGATGTAACGATGATCGACGCCCAGGCGAACGCCATAGGGCCGAGGACACGCTCTTTCGTAGACCTATGATTGCGCCACACTTCGTACGCCGCGATTAAGGCGCCGGTAGCGGCGAAAGACATCTGGAAACCCGGCGTCAGAACGCTTTCAGGCTGAACCAAAACGATAACGATGAACGCGACGGCGAAGGTGCGCAGACTGATTGCTGCCCTGTCAAATACCACCGCAAGGAAAACAATTGCCGCCATTATGAAGGCCCGCTGCGTAGAGACCGTTGCGCCGGACGCAATCAGATAGGCGGCGCAGACCGTCAGCGCGACAACCGCCGCAATCTTTTGCACCGGAACCCGAAGCGCCAGAGGCTCGATGAGGACAAGCAGCCGTCGAACCATGAAGAATGTCAGTCCGCCAACGATCGACAGATGCAGTCCCGAAATTGCCAGAAGATGGGCGAGGCCTGTGTTCCGCATGGCTTCCTGATCTTCCTGAGAAAGAAAGCTGCGATCGCCGGCGATCAAAGCGGCTGCCAAGCCGCCGGCGCGCTCGCCGGCCGCATCGTTGATATACACAGCCGCGTTTCTGCGCTTTGCGGCAATCCAAAGTTCGGCGCGCTCGGAAAAGGAATGCGGCGCCCCAAGAGCGCCGCCACGGCATCTTCCCTGGACGTATCCAACCGCGCCAAGTTGTTGGAAATATGCCTGCCGCCTGAAATCATAATCCCCGGAGATGGTTGGCGATGGCGGGGGGCGGAGCACGACCCAACATCGCACGAAGCGACCTGACGACACTTCAATCCGCGCGCGATGGGTGACCCTTACTGTTTTGGGCAGCGCGTCATGCGGAAAACCCGCAATGGAATGGACATTGATCTTTAGCCTTGGACCCTTTTGGCCGGACTCGATGTTCGCCACCCACCCCTCAAGCATAACAGGTCGGGTTTCGCGCTCGATAATGGGGGCATCGACGAGCCTGGCCCTGAGCGCGCCCGCCGAATAGCCGAGCACCACGCCGAAAAGGGCGATCACCGAAGCATAAACAGTGTTGGAGCTGTGAAAGCGGCGAACGAGCACAATGAGGATTGCGCCGCCGGAAAACAGACCAATGGTTTCAGTCAGGGTCGGCTCAAATGGGACCGACAAATAGACCGCGGCCCCGCCACACATGGCGAACGCAAGCAGCAATGCGCGCGAATCCGGACCAACAATTGCGGTCGCATCTCGCGCGAGCTTTCGGAAGAAGCTGTCCCCCTCTTGCACTTCGCCCCGTCCTCGTGTTTGACCACCCCTGCTGCGGTCCCCGAGACCGCCAAAGGGAGTATGAGCGCTGATGTCTGTCGTTACTCGATTTGCCCCATCCCCAACGGGAATGCTGCATATTGGAGGCGCTCGGACCGCACTTTTCAACTATTTGTTTGCGCGCCGTAATGGCGGTCGCTTTCTCTTGAGAATTGAAGACACTGACCGGGAACGCTCAACGCAGGCGGCGACCGATGCTATCCTCGACGCTATGGCTTGGCTGGGGCTGACCCCTGACGAAGCGCCCGTCATGCAGTCGGCACAAGCCGGGCGCCATGCAGACGTCGCGCATGAGATGATTGCGCGCGGTACTGCGTTCAAATGCTACGTTACACCCGAAGAGCTGCAGGCGCGCCGCGAACTCGGTGAGGAAAAGCGCCAGGCGTCTAAGCAGGACGGCATTAGCGACACAGAGCGTCACGCCCTGTTGGCGGAGGCTTCAAGCCTTTTGGCGCCGTTCCGGTCGCCTTATCGTGACGGTGGGACGCCCCCGACACCTGATGCACCGTTCACCGTGCGCCTCCGCGCGCCGGAAAGCGGCTCCAGGACAGTCGACGACGGCGTTCAGGGGCAAGTAACGATCGATGCGTCCGAGATCGATGATCTCGTCATGCTGCGGGCTGACGGCACGCCCACCTATATGCTGGCCGTAGTGGTTGATGACCATGACATGGGCGTCACGCATGTGATCCGGGGCGACGACCACCTGCGCAATACTTTCCGCCAGGTGCCAATTTATGAAGCCATGGGCTGGGATGTGCCGCGCTTCTCGCATGTGCCGATGATCCATGGGAATGACGGCGCAAAGCTTTCCAAACGGCACGGAGCGCTTTCCACTACCGTTTATCGCGACATGGGATACCTTCCCGAGGGCCTCAAAGCATACCTGCTTCGTCTCGGCTGGAGCCACGGCGATCAGGAAATCTTCACCGATGAAGAAGCCATCCGGGTATTTGATGTCTCCGGCATCAACAAGGCCCCCGCCCGTCTCGACCTGGACAAGCTTGCCACCGTCAACGCGCACTTTATTCGCCTCGCTGACAATGATCGCCTGTTTGACCTGCTTTACCCCTTCCTGACGACAGATGGGGCGATAGGAGATGAAGAAGCGCGTCGAATCCGGACAGCGTTGCCGCACATGAAAGATCGCGGCTCAACGCTGATAGAGTTGGCCAACGCATTCGACTTCTTGAGGGCTAAACGGCCGCTCGAATTGAATAAAAACGCGCGTAAGGCTTTGTCGGACGAAGGAAAATCGCGCCTGAAGGGACTCCAGGACGAGTTGCATCGAATGTCGCAGTGGTCAGACGCTAGCATTTCGGAAACGATAAAGTCATATTGCGCCGCAACAGGTCTATCTATGGGGCAGATAGGCCCGCCACTCAGAGCCGCACTTACCGGCGGACTTCCAGCTCCGGACCTCGCGCCGGTGATGGAATGGCTTGGCCGGGAAGAAACGCTCGCACGTATTGATGACCAACTCGCCGGCTGACAAGCAAGCCGGCCAACAGATATGAACAGGGTTAGAGGCTGATGGAAAACAAGGTTAAAGACGCAGGCAAAGCCAAACTTGAAGTCGGCGGCAAAACGGTAGATCTGCCCGTTTATTCGGGCACGCATGGTCCCAATGTGATCGATATTCGCAAACTCTATGCTGAAACCGATCACTTCACGCTCGACCCAGGCTTCACCTCCACTGGCAGTTGCGAAAGCCAAATCACATTCATCGACGGCGACGAGGGCATCCTTCTACATCGCGGTTACCCTATCGAGCAGCTGGCCGAGAAGTCCAACTATATGGAACTCTGCTACCTGCTGCTGAACGGCGAGCTGCCGAATAAGCAACAATACGACGACTTCAACAAGCAGATCCGGAATCACACGCTGCTTCATACCCAGCAAGACCGCTTCTTTGACGGCTTCCGCCGTGACAGCCACCCGATGGCTATGCTGACGGGCGCTGTCGGCGGCATGGCATCGTTCTACCCCGGCGCCATGGGCAATGAAGATCCTGAAGAACGCCGCGTCAGCTCGATCCGCCTGGTCGCAAAGATGCCGACGATCGCTGCGCGCTGCATGAAATACAATGCCGGCCAGCGTTTCGTTGATCCGCTGAACCGTCTCTCCTACTCCGAGAACTTCCTCAATATGTGCTTCTCGGTCACCGCCGAGGATTATGAAGTAAATCCGGTTCTGGCGCGCGCCATGGATCGCTTCTTCATGCTGCACGCCGACCACGAGCAAAACGCATCGACCTCGACGGTTCGCCTTGTTGCGTCTTCCGGTGCACACCCCTTCGCAGCTATCGCTGCTGGCGTGTCGAGTCTCTGGGGACCGAGCCATGGCGGCGCCAACGAAGCGGCCCTACGCCAACTCCGCGAAATCGGCGACATCAGCAACGTTCCAGACTTCGTAAAGATGGCGAAGGACAAGTCCAGCGGCGTTCGCCTGATGGGCTTTGGCCACCGCGTCTACAAGAACTACGACCCGCGCGCAAAGGTGATGCAGAAAACCGCGTATGAGGTTCTCGACGCTCTCGACCTGCGTGACCATCCGCTGCTCAAGGTTGCCATGGAGCTGGAGCGGATCGCCCTGCAGGACGACTACTTCATCGCCAAGAAGCTCTACCCGAACGTCGACTTCTATTCAGGCATCATCCTAGAAGCCATGGGCTTCCCGACCTCCATGTTCACGGTGCTGTTCGCCGTCGCACGGACCGTCGGCTGGGTGTCCCAGCTCAACGAGATGCTTGACGATCCGACGCAGAAGATCGGCCGTCCGCGCCAGATCTACACGGGCGCAGCTATGCGGGACTACAAACCACTGACCGAGCGCTAAGCTTCGGAAAACTCTTCCAGAATAGCCCCGGCCGCGAGTACCGCTGCCGGGGTTTCTTCTTTTTGGAGCCGCAGAAGCGCGTTCGCCTGCAGCGCACGCTGGTTCGCCAATGCGCCGGGCTCTTTCAGCCAGCGGACAGCCTGTGCGGCGATGAGCGCCGCGTCTTGCTTAGTTTGAACAAACTCCGGCGCGATTTCCTGATCATCGTTCAGGATATTCAGAAGCGTAATGTGTTTCTTCTTATACAAGAGTCCGCGCGCGAGCGCCCAGGTGATCCATCCCGTCTTGTAAGCGACGATCATGGGAGTTTCCTGAATTGCCACTTCGCTGGTGACAGTACCGGAGCATGCCATCACGATGTCTGCGCCAGCCATGGCATCAAAGCGCCCTTCTCCGTTACCCAGCACAACAAACTCATTCCGCACGTTCGGGAATGATTGGAAGAAAAGATCTGATACACTCTCCGCAGGCTGAACAAAAAGCCTCGTGGCCGGCAGCGACTTTTTCACGCTCAAGGCAGCGTCGATCAGTGATGGCGCTACGCGCTCGATCTCACTGCGGCGGCTGCCGGGAAGAACCAGAATGGCTTTATCATCTTCCAGAAGTCCATTATGACGCCGAAATTCCTCCCTGTTCCCTTTCCCGCCTCGTGACAGAGCCGGATTCCCAATGACCGTCGTTTTCAAGCCAAAGGGCGCATAATAGTCCACCTCAATATCGTGCATGCAAAGCAGGTGGTCGACTGTTGCTGCCAGGGTCTTGGCGCGCCCCGGCCGAGTTGCCCACACTTGAGGACCAATCAACTTTACCAGCCGAACATGTGGTGCGCGAGCGCGAACGCGCTGCGCGACGCGCAGCATAAACCCCCAAGAGTCCACAAGCACCACAACTTTTGGCTCTGATGCAATGATTGCGTCGGCCGCGGCATCTGCCAGCTTGACCACATCGCCATAAGCCTTGATCCCCTCAAGAAATCCGAGGACGGACAGAGGGGCAATATCAATTGGTGACGCGATACCAATTGAGGCCAACTCCTGACCACCGATACCACTAACTTCCAAGTGCGGTCGATCTCGCAGGATAACCTGAATAACTTCTTTTGCCAGAAGATCGCCGGACGCTTCTGCTGCAACAAAATAAATGTCAGCCATATTCAGGGAGCACCGAGTTCTGGTGAAAAGCCGAAGATGAAAACACCAAGCTCGTTTGCCCTTTCTTCCATCGCATTTCGATTCAACATCAGCGCGCCGCCTGCTTCAATTGCGATGCCGGCGAGGCCTGCCTCTGCCGCAAGTTCGACCGTGGACACCCCAGTCGTCGGCAGATCAATCCTACGTTCTTGAACGGGTTTGGGTCGCTTGACCAAGACGCCGCGACGATCATCGGAGGTTCCACGAATGGTCGTCGGCAGGCCGGCACACCGGCGAAGCATCTCATCAGTGCCTTCCTGCGCTTCAACGGCGAGCACCAGACCATCGCATACGACGCATCCTTGACCTATGTCCAATGTGCCAGTGGCAGCAGCGACGCGGGCAGCGACTTCGATGTCATGCAGAGCGGACGCGCTGGGCGCCGGGCCTGCGATCAACCCGCCCGGCGCGAGCAATTGTTGATGCGCCGCCTGGCTGCCGACCACCGTAAAGCCGTTCTTTTCAAACTCATTCACCAGCACACGGAGCAAAGCGTCATCACCCTTGCGAGCTTCCGCAATTACTTTCGGCAAAAGAGCAATCCCACGGAAATCAAGTTTCAGATTTTTGAAATCCGGTCGGCTGACATTGCCAGCAAAAACGACTTCTTTGCATCCTGCAGTCTTCAAACGATCGATGACGGCGCCAATCTCACCCAGACCAACGATGCTGCCAGGGTAATCTTTCAGCTTAGGCTCTTCAAAACCTTTTAGCCGCAGAATATAAACGCCCTGCCCCGTGGCAACCGCATTCTCGGCGATGGCCACCGGCAGCTCTCCAAGACCAGCGATCAGACCGAGGGGCGCGCTCATCGGGCTCAAGCCGGCTTGCAAATTGGACGATCACCACCTTCGAGGATGAAGTTGATCATTTCCATTGCAAGTTTCTTGTCCGCAAAATTTTGTGCCGCTTTGGCCAGACGATCCTTGAACAGACCTTCGCCTTCGAACACAGCTTTGAAGGCCGACCTGATCTCGTGAAGGTCCGACTTGCTGAAGCCGCGACGCTTCAGTCCAACAGTGTTAAGGCCGGCAAGCTTGGCGTGATTACCCACGACGGAGCCAAATGGGATCACGTCCTCGACGACGATTGCCCCACCGCCGATGAAGGCGTTGCGCCCGATACGGCTGAACTGATGCACGGCAGCCAAGCCACCGAACCAGACATTGTCGCCAACTTCGATATGCCCGGCGAGCGAGACATTGTTCGCCATCACCACATTGTCGCCGATTACACAGTCGTGCGCGATGTGCGCACCGATCATGATGAAGCAGGATGTGCCCACCTTGGTCAAACCGCCATGCTTCGGGCTGCCGGTGTGTGCCGTAGCGTACTCCCGGAACACGCTTCCTGCGCCGATTTCGAGGCGCGAATCCGCCGTCTCTCGGACGCCGAGCACTTGTGGGCCGCAACCCAGAACCGCATGAGGATAAAGAATGCAGTTTTCACCCAGCCTGGTGTTGCCAGTGACAGATGCGTGAGAAATCAGCTCTGTTCCTGCGCCCAGCTCCGCCATAGCCCCTACGTGACAGAACGGGCCTATGCGCACGCCATCATGCAACACGGCGCCTTTTTCGACGACAGCGGTGGCGTGTACCTCTACACTCATTACTCAGACTTTCTGACGACAGACGGGCGATCCAACCATCAACCGCTTTTCTTCGGATTTGTCTGTTTCTGCAACCAGGCGACTTCACGCATCCATTGGCGTATCGGTTTGGCAGGCGTGCCGCCCCAGGTTTCGCCGGCATCAACATCGCGGAACAGACCGGCAGATGCAGCCAAACTGACCCGCTCCCCGACCTTGACGTGATCAGCAATACCCACGCGCCCGCCAAGCATTGAGCCGTCCCCGACGCGCACAGACCCAGAAATCCCACCGAAAGCGGCGACGATGACGCCCCTGCCCAACACCACATTGTGGGCAATTTGGCAAAGATTATCGATCTTCGTCCGCTCACCGATGATGGTATCTTCAAACATTCCGCGGTCGATGCAGGTGTTCGCACCGATCGTTACATTGTCCTGAATAATAACCCTGCCGAAATGCGGCGCATCTTCTGCGCCTGAGGGACCGACAAGGACACCAAAGCCGGTTTCGCCGATCCTCGCCCCCGCCAGCACCGTGACATTGTCGCCAACCAAGGCGCAGTAAATAGACGCGGCTGCTCCAATGTGGGTATTTCGGCCAATCTGTACGCCCGGACCTATTATGGCGTTTGCACCGATGACCGAACCTTCGCCGACCGCGGCGCCCGGACCGACAATCGCACCAGGTTGAACCACAGCATTCGAATGGATCTGAGCGTGCTCTGACACACGTTCTGCTCCACTGGGCAGCAAATGCCGTGGACGGAACATAGCTTTGGCGACAATGCCATGTGCGTGCCTCGGAAACGGCGTTTCGAGAATGGCAACGCCTTCCGGCGCGTACACACGCGTAGCAGCATTAACAAATACGGCAGACAGGTTTGAACTGAGTTCCGGCGTCGACTTCCCGTCACCATCCACAAACGCAATTTCAGCGGCCATCGCGTTGGCCGCTGAAGCAACGCCGGTGATGCTTTTCGAACCATCACCGAAGAGTGTAGCGCCGGTGCTGCCGGCAATCTCTTCCAGCGTTAAAGCCCCCAAGGGCGCATAGAAGCGAGTGTCGACAGTCACTGGCTGGCCCCCGATCAGTTACCGCCCTGTGGGGCAGCAGCAGGCAACTTCTGACGCGTCACGGCAATTGCCGGCGTCTTTGCGTCCAGCTTGGTGATGATCGCAGACGACGCGTCAACCGTATCCGCAGAGAAAACGGCCTGGCTCTTGAGCAGGACAACCTGCGCACCTTTCTCACGAATGACCTCCATAAGCACCGGCTCAAGCGCTTTGTTGAAATCAACAATCGCCTTCTCTTCAGTCATAGAAAATTCGCGAGCTGCGATGGCCCGTTTTTGGTTGAAGTCGTTGCTTTTTTTCTGAAAAGCACCGAGCTGGCTCACGAGCGCCGTGTCGGCCGCAATTGCCTCACGTGTCTTGCCTTCAAGCTTGGGCTGAAGAGCTTTCGCTTCATCCTCCAGAGACTTCCGGGTGGGCTCCAACTCATTGTTGATCTGAGTCTCGATGTTCTGGAGCTTTTTCTGGATGTCCTTGCCCGCCTTGCTGTCGCGAAGGATTTGCATGTCATCAATTACCATCACAGTAGTACCCTGCGCTTGCGCAGGCTGGAGGGATGTGACCGATGCAGTCGCCGCGAAAAGCACAGCAGCTGCAAGAGCTTTGAAGATAGACATTTGTTTGCGTCCTACTCTGGGGCTGGCGATATCAGAATCGCGTTGAAGTCGAGAACCGGAAGGTTTCGGTTCGGTCGTAATCCTCTCTGCGGAGGATCTGAGAGAAGTCAAAGCGGATGGGGCCAAAAGGCGAATCCCAGAACACGCTGATACCGGCTGAAGCACGAAGCGAGAGCGCATCTTTGGTATAGCGAGCCACTCCGTATCCGCCATATCCAAGCGGCGCTCCATCATTCAGAATGATTGTGCTGCCCTTATCGCCATCCTCAAGAAGGCCGAGCGAGCCAACATCCACGAACAGAGCGCTCTTGATGCCATATTCTTCTGGAATGAAGTTCGGTACCGTCAGCTCAAAGGTGCCCTGATAGTAAGCATTGCCGCCCAGCGAATTCAGGCGCTGAGTTGCGATGACTTCGCCCGTCGCCGGATCCACAATCTTCTGAATTTCGCGGGGGCCAAGGCCGGCCACATCGAAACCGCGGAATGTGCTTCCACCCCGGAAGAAGCGATTGTTGATGCGAACACCCTGATCATCATCCAGAGGGACAATAATGCCGCCTGAGAAGTTTGCGCTCGCTACCATATCGCGCCAAATGCCGCGATAGAAAGAAGCGTTAGATTCCGTCCGGATATACTTCACGTCTCCGCCAATACCGGCCAGATCCTGACTGAAACGGAAATTGAAACCCCGAGTAGGCGTGATCGGATCGTTGGTTTGATCCCAGAAGAAATCATAACCGACAATGCTTGAGATATCCGCACGCTCGGAACGACAGATGGTATTGCGCAGCAGATAGGCGGGATCGCAGATATCTACTACTGACTGCCCTGGCCCTTCATCGCCCGGCTGTGGAGCGCGATAAACATCGTCAGTCACATCGTTTGGCGTATCCTGCCCCGCGATCTGGACAATCCGAGTGACGAACATCCCATTAGAGTCGATGATAATATTCTGGTCCGAAATTTTCACATCATCCGACTGGAGACGATAGCGGACGCCAACCTGCATACGGTCCGTCAACGGAAATGCCATCCGTATGCCGCCGCCAAGGGTATCGCTCGTGAAGCCCGTATACTCTTCGAAGTCCTGCTTCGTTGCGAATATATCTACGCCGGCAGAAAGGTTCCGATCCAGGAAGCGTGGCTCCGTGAAACGGAGGTCCACAACCTGCTGGCGGCTGGACAAGGAAGTCCGCGCCACGACGGATTGCCCACGCCCCCGCAGATTGCGTTGAGAAGCGCTGAGGTCAAACAAATATGCATCGACGGATGAGAAGCCGGCAGCGAAAGACAGCTCGCCAGTGGACTGCTCCGTGACTTTAATGTCGACGATCGTGCGGTCGGGCTGTTCGCTAGGCGATTCAACCACTTCAACGTCCTTGAAGAATCCTAACGCGCGCACCCTATTGCGTGAGCGATCAAGAAGGATCCTGTTAAAGGCGTCCCCTTCCGACAGCCGAAGCTCCCGGCGTATAACGCGATCCAGGGTCTGCGTGTTTCCCACGATATTCACGCGTTCGATATAAACACGTGGCCCTTCGTCTAGAGCAAACGTAATGTCGATACGACCGGTCTGATCATTGATTGTGATCTGTGGGCGGACGTCTACGAAGGCATAACCGGCGACGCCAGCCGCGTAGGTCAACGCGTCGATCGTCGTTTCAATTTGGCTACCACGGAAAAGCTCACCTTCCTGAATAGGCACCACAGCCTGCAGGACATTTGCATCAAGCTTTTCCAAAGCGGTCTCGACTTTGATAACGCCAAAGTCGTACTGCCTTCCTTCATCCACCGTATAGGTGATGTAGAAATCTTTTTGATCCGGCGTTAGCTCCGCGACTGCAGAAGTCACGCGGAAATCATAATACCCGTTGTTCTGATAGAACTCGCGCAGCTTCTCGCGGTCGTACTCAAGACGACTGGAGTCGTAATTGTCGTTAGAACTGAAAAAACGCCAAATGCGTGACTGCTTCGTCACGATCTCGCTACGCAGTCGCGAGTCGGAATAAACGTCGTTGCCGATAAAGTTGATCGAGCGAACGCCCGTTACCGGCCCTTCTGTGACTTCAAAAATCAGGTCCACGCGGTTCTGTTCAAGCGGTTTGTATTGCGGCTCAACTTTCGCCGCGAAGCGGCCAGAACGCCGGTACAGCTCCATGATACGCTGCACGTCCGACTGAACCCGTGCTGCCGTAAAGATGCCCCGCGGCGCGGCCTGAATTTCCTCGCGCAGTTTGTCGTCTTTAAGGGCACGATTACCCTCAAAGATAACGCGGTTAATGATCGGGTTCTCAACAACTTGAATGACGAGATCGCTGCCGCGGCGATCAATCGACACATCGGCAAACAAATTCGTCGCGAAGAGTGTCTTCAAAGAGAGGTCAATCCGATCAGGATCGAAAGGATCGCCCGGCTCTACCAACAAGTATGACTGAACCGTACGTGCTTCGATACGTTGGTTGCCCTCCACAACGATGGAGCGGATCGTGCCGCCATAGAGTGCATCCTCTTGCGCACTGGCCGCAAGGCCGAAGCCATTGGCCGCCAAGCCAATGGCACTTGTCGCAAGAATAGTGGCCGCGAGGAACTTACGCATTCTGGATATCACTCTCTTGTAACGAGCTGACCCGCGGTCAGCCACCTCCCCGTCCAAACAAGCCTGTTTCAAGCACATCTCCCCAGGTGATAACCACCACCATCAGCAGCAGCAAAAACACGCTAGCCCTCAAAGCGAAGGCCTCCACTTGGCTGGGTAACTTTGACCCAGTGAACGCTTCGTATGCATGAAACACCACACGGCCGCCATCAAGTACAGGCAGCGGCAGCAGGTTAAAGAAACCCACGCCGACAGATACGGCAGCGCAGACGCTGAGGAGCATCCAGAATAGCTGCTCGGTTTTCTGCCAAGCCGTGAGCTCCTGCTGTTCCATGATGCGGTTGACGACGCGCCGCGAAATATCCCCTACACCGACTGGACCGGACATCGCGTGCACTGACATATTCCCGGTCACGATGCGGCTAAGCATTTTAACCGTTTGGTCTATGGTTCGACCGGTCTGCGCCGTGCCAGCAACTACAGCACCAATCGGTCCATAACGCACCCGTTCGATAAATTTCGAATGCGCGAGCGAAAAGCCCGCAGTACTCTGCGGCACAACTTGCCCAAACTCGTTCGGACGCACAATTTCACGCGGCGTGACGGATAGCTCCATCAGAGCCTCACCCCGTTCGATCTGAAAATTCATCGCGCGATTTGGGCTAACGAGAATCAGCATCGTCGCGTCGCCGCCGCTTAGAATATTTCTTCCGTCGATTTGACGAATGATGTCGCCCGGCATCAAGCCGGCTTCTTTAGCAGGCATATCGTCAGCGACAGAAGTAACCAGCACCTCGTATTTGGGCGAGCCGAACACACCGAATGCGAGCGCGAACACCAAGGTCGCCAGCACAAAATTGGCGAAAGGTCCCGCAAGGCTCACCACGATTTTGGGAAACGGCTTTAGGTCGTCAAACGATTTGCCGATCACACTGGCATATTGATCATTGGCGTCGCGAGCAGACGCGGGCAGAAAGCTCACAAATCCACCGAGCGGCACCCAGTTGACCCGCCAGCGCGTTCCGCGTTTGTCGCGAATCTCGGCCATTGGCTTCCCAAAGCCGACTGCAAACGATTCAATGGCAACACCATAAAGCCGCGCGGCGAGATAGTGTCCGAACTCGTGAACGACGACCACGATGCCCATCATGAACACTAGGCAAATTATAAAGAGCGGCCCCTGGCTCAGAATCTGATCCATACGATCATCCTCCTGCCCGGCTATGGGCGCTGCTAAGCCAGTCGGACACAAGGAACCGTCCGTATCGGCTTAATTCTGCTATCTCTTCAAGCGTCTCGCATTTGCTAGAGGCAAAATTACCCGATGAAAAGCACTCCAATGCGGCTTCCACAGATTGGGGAATGTCCAAAAACCCGCATTTACCCGCGACAAAAGCGGATACCGCCGCTTCATTAGCGCAATTTAATATCACCCGCGCGCCCGGCCCCTCCTGCATGGCGCGGCGCGCAAGCGTTATTGAACGGAAGCGCGACTCGTCTACTGCAGCAAACTCCAGCCTACCGAGCGCCGCCAAATCAAGCCGATCAACTGCTGTAGTAACTCTTTCAGGCCACCCCAGGGCAAAGGAGATCGGCGTTTTCATATCCGGCGAGCCAAGCTGCGCGATAACCGACCCATCGGCAAAATGCGCCATTCCATGAATGATTGACTGAGGATGAACCAGAACCTCAATCTCGGACGCCGGAATGTCGAAGAGGACGGCCGCTTCGATGAACTCCAGCGCCTTGTTCATGAGAGTCGCGCTATCGATCGAATTCTTGATGCCCATCGACCAGACAGGATGCGCTGCTGCCTGAGCTGGCGTCGCGGTCGCCATCTGTTCCAAAGACCATTCCCGAAACGGCCCCCCTGACGCCGTAATTGTCAGGCGTTCGAGTTGTTTGCCATCACCGATGCACTGGAAAATAGCGCTATGCTCTGAATCCACAGGCAAAATACGCGCGCCTGACCGCTGCGCTTCGGCGAGCATCAAAGGTCCGCCGCAAACAATGCTTTCCTTGTTTGCAATCGCAATGTCATTGCCCGCGCGAATAGCTGACAAGGTAGATCCTAAGCCAGCCTCCCCAACGATGGCCGCTAAAAAACGATCGCATGGCCGTGCAGCGACTTCATTTAGGGCCGCGTCACCGGCGGCGATTTCAATGCCGGTGCCTGCCAACAGGTCTGACAGGTCTGACTTGAGTGTTTCATCAGCAATGACCGCGACATCCGGCTTCACCAGCCGGGCCTGCTCAGCAAGTCCCTCTATGTCCCGACCGGCAGCCAGAGCGGCAATCCTGAATGTGCCTTCAGCAAGCTCATTGGCGTGCTGGATGACCTCAATAGCTGAGCGCCCGATCGATCCTGTAGATCCGAATATGGATACACTCCGCGTCATGGACCATTAAAGTCCCAAAGATCCAGCGAAATCCGGAACGCAGTAAAGAGCGACCGCTCCAAAGACACTGACGGCGCCCAAACCATCCACCCGGTCCAATAGGCCGCCATGGCCGGGCAAAATTCGCCCGGAATCCTTGACCTTGAAACGACGCTTCAAACCGCTTTCGAACAAGTCACCCGCCTGCGCTACAATCGAAATGGCAATGCCACATGCAATCCAGGCGCCAAGTTGAGCGCCTTCGATTCCCGCAGCGAAGTAACCACATATGGCGCACGCTATGACAGCGCCAATTGCACCACTCCAAGTCTTGTTGGGGCTTTCCTTGGGTAAAAGCTTTGGCCCACCAACCGCCCTACCCGTGAAATACGCAGCGGCGTCCGATGCCCAGACAAAGGACATGAAATAAAGTGCAGCATTCCGGCCTTCCCAAGGCCCCTCCCGAAGCAAATAAAGCCCAGCAACCATGCTGAAAACGTAAAGGACGCCGAATCCTGCAACCAGCCGGGATTTAAAGCCGTTGCGCGCACCGGAAACTGCTAGGGCGAACGCAGTCGTTCCGATCAATAGGGTAATATGGTAATCACCAAACGGGAATGACGCGGCAAAAGCGCCCCCCAGAAGCGCGAGCAATTTGCCATTGGGTGCAGCGCTCATTGCGCACCATTCAAGTATCATTATGCCTGCAAAAACCGCGCAGGCAGCCGCCAACCAACCGCCGCCCATCCAAACCGCGCCCAAGGCCATCGGAATAAGCAGCAGTGCGGACGCCAATCGGACGGGAAGTTCAGAAAACCGCCTCTCGGCAGGCGTCCAGTCACCCATCAGCCAGCTCCTGGCGCGACAGCACCATAGCGCCGTTCGCGCTCTGCATAACGGCGCAACGCCTCCTCAAGGTGTGCCTTGCCAAAATCTGGCCAGAGCACGTCAAAAAACAAAAGCTCCGAATAAGCCGCCTGCCAAAGGAGGAAATTGCTAATGCGGAATTCACCGCTCGTCCGGATCAGGAGATCGGGATCAGGAATTCCGTGCGTATCAAGATATTCCTGGAAGCCCGCTTCAGTGATCTGCTCGTCCCGAACGCCCGCCTTCACATCCCGAGCGTACGCTTGGGCGGCGCGCAAGATTTCGTCCCTGGCACCATAGTTGAACGCAATGGTCAGGTTGAATTTGTGGTTCTCGCGTGTCTCAGCCTCGGATTTCTGTACCAGCTCGGCGACATCTGGCGGCAAGCCATCCCGCACACCGATTACGCGGATTCGGACCCCCTCATTCTTAAGGCGCGCAAGGTCCCGCTGAACATACGCTTTTAACAGACCGAACAGCATGTTCACTTCTGACGCCGGCCTGCGCCAGTTTTCTGTCGAGAAGGAAAAGACGGTCAAGTATTCTATGCCAAGGTCACCGGCAGCTTCTACCGTCCTGCGGAGCGCTTCAACGCCCCGCTCGTGGCCTGCAGTGCGCGGTAGGCTGCGGGATGTCGCCCAGCGACCATTCCCATCCATGATTATCGCAACATGGCGGGGGGCAGCAGGCTGAGGGCCTGCTGGCACCAAGTCAGAAGGGACGGCCGCCCGCACCATTAAACCTGCATGATCTCCGCTTCTTTGGCTTTCAGCGCCTCATCGACGCGCTTCACATACAGATCAGTCACCTTCTGAACTTCTTCGGAGAGGCCGCGATGCGAATCTTCGCTGATCTCCCCGTCCTTCTCTGCCTTCTTCAACGCGTCCATTCCGTCGCGGCGAACGTTGCGGACCGCCACGCGCGCGGCTTCTGCATACTTGCCAGCAATCTTGGTCAGCTCGACGCGGCGCTCTTCGTTCAGCGGCGGGATCGGTATCCGGAGGTTCTGGCCATCCATCACCGGGTTCAGCCCGAGCCCGGACTCACGGATCGCACGATCGACGGCGCCAACGACCGTCTTGTCCCAGACGTTCACGGACAGCATTCGCGTATCCGTTACGGTTACAGACGCGACCTGGTTCAGCGGAACGACACCACCATACGCCGACACCTGAATCGTATCGAGCAGATTGACCGAAGCGCGGCCAGTACGAAGCCCAGCGAACTCTGATGCCAAAGACGCGAGTGCACCTTCCATCCGCCGCTCGAGATCCTGCTTGCTATAGCTCATGGGTTGTCTGCTCCCTTGTTGCTAATCGTCGTAGATGTGCCACGTCCGTAAAGGACATTCAGCAGTGATCCTTCCTCTTTCAGCGAGAAAACGACGATCGGAATGTTATTGTCGCGCATTAGGCTTACTGCGGAAGAATCCATAACGCGGAGATCTTTTGCGAGAAGCTCTTGGTAGGCCACCTGATTATAGCGCGTCGCTGTTGAGTCGAGCTTGGGATCGGCGGTGTAGACGCCATCGACCTGCGTGCCCTTCAGCAGGGCATCACAATTCATCTCGATCGCGCGAAGCGCTGCGCCAGTGTCCGTAGTAAAGAACGGATTGCCAATCCCGGCAGCGAAGATAACCACGCGCCCTTTTTCCATATGCCGCTGCGCCCGGCGGCGAATGTAAGGCTCACAGATCGCATCCATATTGATAGCGGATTGAACCCGCGTCGGCACACCAAGGCTTTCAAGGACGCTCTGCATCGCCAGGGCGTTCATTACTGTTGCGAGCATGCCCATGGAGTCGGCCTGCGCTCTCTCCATGCCTTTGGCAGCGCCTGCGACACCGCGGAATATATTCCCACCGCCGATCACCAGGCAGATTTCGGCACCAGCTTCACGTGCACCCGCGATGGCCTTGGCGAACTTCTCGCACGTCGGGATATCGATTCCGAATTGACCGCTTCCCATGAGCGCTTCGCCGGACAGTTTCAGCAAAACGCGGCGGTATTTCAAATTGCTAGTTTCAGGCTCGCCGGACGGCATACGAACACCCCAATCCCTTGTATTCTGAGCGCTGGATAAAATAATCCCGGCCACTCCAAAGGGGCAGCCGGGATTGTTCAAAGCCCCTCACGGGCGGAAAGGCAAGCCCGATCAGGCGCCTTTTGTGAGAGCGGCAACCTCGTCGGCGAAGTTATCCGCAGCTTTCTCAACGCCTTCGCCGAGCTTGTAGTGCACAAAGCCTTTCAGCGTAGCACCTTGCTCTTTCAGGAATTCACCAACCGTCTTGTCGGAGTCCATGATGAAGGGCTGCTCAACAAGGACAACTTCCTTGTAGAACTTCTGCATCCGGCCAACGATCATCTTTTCGATCACGGCGTCC
The DNA here is from genome assembly GCF_019679475.1 of Hyphomonas sediminis. Taxonomy (NCBI): domain Bacteria; kingdom Pseudomonadati; phylum Pseudomonadota; class Alphaproteobacteria; order Hyphomonadales; family Hyphomonadaceae; genus Hyphomonas; species Hyphomonas sediminis. The sequence continues at coordinate 2,369,175 of NZ_JAIEZP010000001.1, read as the reverse complement.
GGTTTACCGCTTTCACGGGCCTGTTCGGTGAGAACGCGCTTCTCCGATTCGATCAGCGTGGGGTCCAGCTCATCCGTGGTAGCGGCTGCCGGCGACGTTGCAGCAATGTGCATCGCAACCTTGCGACCGGCATCTTCCAGGTCGCCCGAGCCTTCCAGCGCGACGAGAACGCCGACTTTACCCATGCCGGGGCCAGCTGCGTTGTGCACATAAGCGGCCACAGCGCCTTCAGCCGTCAGCTTGGCTGCACGGCGGAGGGTCATGTTTTCACCAATCGTTGCGATCATGCGCTTGATCAGGTCGTCCACAGTGCCTTCACCATCCGGGGAGGCAGTGCCCGAAACAGCAGCAACAGAACCATCGGTAGACAGCGCCGCGTCCACGATGCCAACCAGCGACTTCTGGAAGATCTCGTTGCGAGCAACAAAGTCCGTTTCAGCGTTCAGCTCAACGATGGCTCCAGACTTACCGTCGGCAGAAACCTTGACGGCAACGAGGCCTTCAGCAGCAGCACGATCAGACTTTTTAGCGGCTTTCGAAAGCCCCTTTGCGCGGAGCCATTCGATAGCAGCAGCTTGATCACCATCGTTTTCGACGAGCGCTTTCTTTGCGTCCATCATTCCTGCGCCGGTTTTTTCGCGCAGTTCTTTCACAAGTGCAGCAGTAATCTCAGCCATGAGATTGTTCCTTCATCTTGAGTTAGCCGGGCGGGCTATCAGGCTTCGCCCGCAGCTTCTTCATCAGCGATTTTGACATCGGCTTCGGCCAGTGCCGCCACGTCGGCAGAAGCACCGAGGTCCACACCGAGGCCGGCTGTGGACTCCGCCAGACCGTCCAGAACGGCATCAGCAAAGAGGTTGCAGTACAGCGAAATCGCACGTGCCGCATCGTCGTTGCCCGGGAAGCCGTAGTCGGCATCGGCCGGATCGCAGTTCGTGTCGAGCACAGCAACGACAGGAATACCGAGCTTGCGAGCTTCTTGGACCGCAATGGCTTCTTTGTTCGTGTCGATCACGATGATCGCAGACGGCAGGCCGCCCATGTCGGCGATACCGCCGAGGGACTTCTGGAGCTTTTCACGGCGGCGCTGAAGGTCCAGCAGCTCTTTTTTCGTGAGGCCCGAACCGCCGCCGCTTTCGAACATCGAGTTGAGTTCGCGCAGTTGCTTGATCGAGTTGGAAACGGTCGACCAGTTGGTCAGCGTGCCGCCGAGCCAGCGGTGGTTCATGTAGTATTGCGCGCAGCGTTGAGCCGCTTCTGCAACCGGGTCCTGGGCCTGACGCTTGGTGCCTACGAAAAGGATACGGCCGCCTTTGGCGACGGTGTCACGCACAAAAACCAGCGCTTGGTGCAGCGACGGAACGGTGTGCGAAAGGTCCATGATGTGGATGCCGGAACGCTCGCCGTAGATGTACGGCTTCATGCGGGGGTTCCAGCGGTGGGTCTGGTGACCAAAGTGAACACCAGCTTCGAGCAGCTGACGCATCGAGAAGTCAGGAAGGGCCATCGATTTTCTCCATCCGGTTGGCCGTCGCAGGGGGAACTACGGGAAATCCCGTCGCACCGGATGCACCCGCGACATGGTTTAGAATGCGCGCCGTATACCCAATTCGGGCGGAACAGCAAGCCCCAAAACGCTGTAGTTTCAGGCAGCTTCGCGTAGGTCCACCTTTTCCACGCCCGGAATTTCCTTCAAAGCCCGCTGCGCGCGCAGGCCTATCGTATAAGTCTGCGGCAAGCGCATCATGACAAGCCGGCCATCCGGAAGGATCATTTCGACGTAGATGACTCCGCGTTCCCCATCTGTAACCTGCTCCAGACGGTGAACGACGCCCGCCAGGTCGGCCGGGTTAGCATCTGGCCCGAGCCGCACCATCAGCGAATTGGAAGGCTTCGACAGGCGGGCAGCCTCTAGCTCCACCGCCCGGTCCAGGTTCAGACGCAACTCTTCACCATTAATTTTGGCGGAAACGGTGATCGCGACAGCCCTTCCCGGCTGAAGCAGGTCACCATATTGCTGAAGCCCCTCATTGAAGACCATCATCTCCAGTTCACCAGTCGGATCGGAGATAGTCAAAAATGCGAACTTTCCGCCGTTCCGGCTGGGTTTGTCGTTTCTGGAGCGAACAATGCCGATCATTTCGAGCGGCTTCCCATCCGCCGCCCGGTCCTGCACTTCCATTGCCAGTGTCACGCGATCACGATCAATGGCTGTAAGGACGTCATCAAGCGGGTGTCCGGAGAAGTAGAAGCCTATCGACTTGAACTCCTCATCGAGCTTTTGCTGCCCCGTCCAAGGTTTGGCAGCGGGAAATTCCGGCCGCAAAGCGGGTTCGGCCTCGCCAAAAAGCCCCCCCTGCCCACCATTCCGATCTTCAGCCTGGCTCACGCAATACTGTGCAATCAGCGGGACTGCGCCAAACACTCGGGCCCGATTGCTTTCAAGGTGATCGAGCGCGCCTGACCTCGCGAGAGATTCCAGGGCCTTTTTATTGACGTGCTTGGGATCCACACGTTCAGCCAGGTCATACAGATCTTTGAAGCGACCGTTTTCAGCCCGAATGCCAACGACATGGCGCATGGCTTCGATGCCCACGCCCTTGATCGCGCCGAGGGCGTAGACGATCCCCTGATCATTCACATCGAAATCGGATTCCGAATTGTTGATATCTGGAGCGAGCACCGGAATGTGGAGGCGTTTGGCCTCCTGGAAGAAAGCCGCCAGTTTATCGGTGTTACCGATATCAAGGCTCATGGAGGCCGCCAGGAACTCCTTGGGATAATGACATTTCAGGAAGCCGGTATGGTAGCCAATCAGCGCGTAAGCGGCCGCGTGTGACTTGTTGAAGCCATAGCCGGCAAACTTTTCCATCGTGTCGAAGATCTCGTTGGCGAGATTGTCTTTCATGCCCTTATTAGCCGCAGCGCCTTCAACGAAGCGTTTGCGCTGCGCGATCATTTCTTCAAGTTTCTTCTTACCCATTGCGCGACGCAACAGGTCGGCTTCCCCAAGCGAATAGCCGGCAATCTCCTGCGCCATCCTCATAACCTGCTCCTGATACACAGGAACGCCGTAGGTCGCCTCAAGGACCGGCTTCAGATCCGGATGCTGATACCGGACGGACGCCGGATCTTCCTTGCCCTGAACATAGACCGGGATGTTCTCCATTGGGCCGGGGCGATAAAGCGAGATGATAGCAATCAGGTCTTCGATGTTGTTCGGGCGAACACGCCGAAGCGTATCGCGCATACCCGCGCCCTCGAGCTGGAACACGCCGAGCGTCTCGCCACTCGCCATCAATTCGAATGTCTCAGGATCATCCATGCTCCGCCAAGCTGGCCCAACGTCTTTGCCATCGCGTCGAATGAAATTCAGCGCGCGGTCAATCACCGTAAGAGTCTTGAGCCCCAGGAAGTCGAACTTCACGAGGCCCGCCATTTCGGCGTACTTCATGTTAAATTGAGTTGCCGGAAGATCAGCACGCGGATCGTTGTAAAGCGGCACGAGTTCGACAAGTGGCCGGTCTCCAATCACCACGCCAGCGGCGTGTGTGCCCGCATTCCGGTACATTCCTTCGAGGGCGCGCGCTGTGTCGATCAATTCGCCGACACGAGGGTCAGCAGCGATCTCTTCGTCAAACTTTGGTTCAGCTGCTATCGCCTCATCAAGCGTCGGCGGCTTGGCCGGATTGAATGGGATCAGTTTCGCGAGCCTGTCCACCTGACCATAGGGCATCTGCATCACACGGCCCACATCGCGAACCACAGCTTTCGCCTGCAGCGTGCCGAACGTGATGATCATTGCAACGCTATCGGCGCCGTACTTTTCCCGCACATAGCGGATCACTTCGCCGCGCCGCTCCTGACAGAAGTCGACGTCGAAGTCTGGCATCGAAACACGTTCGGGATTGAGAAACCGCTCAAAAAGCAGATCAAACCGGAGCGGATCGAGATCCGTGATCAGCAATACCCAAGCAACGAGCGATCCAGCGCCGGATCCCCGGCCCGGCCCCACCGGAATCCCGTTTTCCTTTGCCCATTTGATAAAGTCGGAGACGATCAGGAAGTAGCCCGGAAAGCCCATCCGTTCGATGATACTGAGCTCGTAATCCAGTCGCTCGATATATTTTTCCCGATCTGCATAAAGACGGTCTGCTTCCGCCATGCGCTGCTCCAGGCCCTGTCTAGCCTGGTACGCCAATTCTTCGGCTTCTGATCGCCCTTCTTTGCTGAAGTTCGGCAAGATTGGTTTTCTGGTCTCGGCGCGCACAGCACAACGAGTGGCAACCTCCTGCGTGTTGGCGATTGCCTCCGGCAGATCATCAAACAGCGCGACCATTTCGTCGGCGCTTTTTAGGTATTGATCGGGTTCCACGCGCTTGCGGTCATCCTGCCCCAGATATTGACCATTCGCGATGCACATCATGGCATCATGCGCCGTCACATCGTCTGGCTTCATAAAACGCGCATCGTGGGTCGCAATCAGCGGAAGCTCGAGATCATAAGCCAGTTCAATCAAGCCTGGCTCGACCTTGATTTCGTCCTGCGTGCCGTGCCGAGTTACCTCGACATAGCACCGTCCAGGATACGCCGCGGCCAATGTCGATAGCTCAGTCCGCGCATCGGCCATCCGGCCTTTGAGTATGTGTCGTGCGATCTCGCCCTGCGCGCCCCCGGTAAATAGGATGAGACCTTCCGTGTTCTCCAGGATGTGCTTCTTGTGAAGGCGCGGGACACCATCGTCGGCCTCCAGATACGCACTGGAAGACAGGAACATCAGCCGCTTGTAGCCGACTTCATTCTGCGCATAGACCGAGAGACGAAACGGCTCGCTTTTCGGGGTGCCGTCCGTCACATCGAAGCAGCAGGCCATGATCGGCTGGATGCCATAGTCCGACAGCTTGGTGGAAAGCTCCAGTGCGCCAAACAGGCAATTGCGGTCGGTCACCGCAAGCGCCGGCATTTCATGCTGCTTGCACCATTTTGCCAGATCACTGGGCGTGATCATGCTTTCAAGCAGCGAATAGCTGGATCTGACGGCGAGATGGATGAATACTGTTTGTGACACGCGGAAGCCCTCTTCGGCGCAGATCATCTCACCGAATCAGCAAACCCGGAAGCCGGAGCCATCAGCTGTCCACAAGCCGTTACTCGGCGTACTCGACCAGCTTGCCGTCTTTGAGTGTCAGAACGCGGTCCATGTGACGCGTGAGCGCCAGATTGTGGGTTGCAACAAGCACACCAGCCCCCTCTTCGCGCACCATTTTGATAAGCGTTCCGAAGACCCTTTCAGTGGTCGCGGGATCCAGATTGCCCGTTGGCTCATCCGCAATCACAAGACGCGGATCGTTTGCAAGCGCCCGCGCGATGGCAACACGTTGCTGCTCGCCGCCGGAAAGTTGGCCAGGCTGGTGAAATGCACGGTCTTCCAGCCCCATTTCTCCCAGCAGCCGCGACGCCTTTTCGCGCGCAGCCTTTTTCTTCATGCCGGCGATCATGAGCGGCATGGCGATGTTGTCGATCGCATTGAACTCGGGAAGCAGGTGATGGAATTGGTAGACGAAGCCGATTTTCTTACGGCGAATACTCGTTCGTCCGTTGTCGTTCTGCTTCATGCAGTCGATACCATCCAAAAGGATGGTGCCGGATTCCGGGCGCTCCAAAAGGCCCGCGGTATGCAGCAACGTCGATTTGCCCGAACCCGACGGCCCGACGAGCCCAACGAGTTCGCCTGCGGCGACCGTCAGGTCGGTGCCGCGCAAAACATGAAGATCAACTGCAGTGGTGCGGTAGGTTCGCTCAATTCCCCGAAGTTCCAATACCGGTGCCATCACTCGAACCTCAAAGCTTTGACCGGATCCTGTGAAGAGGCCCACATGGCAGGGATCAGAGAGACAAACATAGACATAAACAATGCATAAGCGCCGGTGCTGATCACATCCGCCCAATCCAGGATCGCGGGCAAATGGTCGAGGCCGTACTGCTCTGCAGGAAAAACCTCGCCATCGATCACAAAATTGATCAGGCCCTCGATGGGCTCAATGTTCAGGATAAACAGAACACCAACGGCCATGCCGAGAAGCGCCCCAAGTGATCCGAGAACCGTTCCGACCATCAGGAACACGCGCATCACGCCTCCCCTGCTGAGGCCAATCGTGCGCAGAATAGCAACATCGCGGGTTTTATTCTTCACCAGCATGACAACACCAACGATAATGTTCAGTGTCGCAATCATCATGATGATGGTAACAAGCAGCCTGACCATCACACGCTCGGTTCTCAGCGCGCCGAGGTAGGTTCTGTTCTTGGTTTTCCAATCGCGCATCAGCAGGCTATAGCCCGTCGCTTCGGCGATGCGCTGCATGGCAATTTCGGTCATGTCGGGATCTTTCACTCGTATATCGAGATTCTGATACCTGCCCTTGGATTGGAAGAGGATCTGCGCCTGCTCCATCGGCATAAAGACATATACATTGTCGAGCTGAGCCGATCCCGTCCGGAATATGTCTCCGACAACATACGACTTGCTAATGGGCGTCTGACCAATTGGACCAGAGCGCATCTGTGAGGTAACGACCTCGACACTGTCGCCGGGCTCCAGCCCCAGGTTGGCGGCGAGATACTGACCGATCATGATGATGTTGCCGCCATTGCGGCCTTCGCCAAAACCGGCAGCCAGTGCCGCCTGTCCACCATCCTTCAGGATCGGCATGGTCGCCAGATCAGCGGGCGGAATGGCGCGAACGATGCCCCCTGTCCGGACGCCGTTTGCCGAAAGCAGGACGAATTGCTCAATATACGGAGAAACGCTGACAACATCGGGGGTTTCCGCGATGATCTTTGCGATCGCTTGCGCCTCATCCTGCGGAATACCATCCACCGCTGCAGCGATGTGCGGTTCACCACCAAGCAGCGCATCCAGCAAGGTCGCTCGAAATCCGCTCATGATCGACATGGTGATGATCAGTGCGGCAACCGCAAAGAAAATGCCGATGAAGGAAATCACAGCGATGAGGCTAGCGCCCCCATGCTCTCGCCGCGCGCGAAGGTAACGCCAGGCCAGCGTTCGCTCCAGCTTTCCAAACGGAGTAGCCGAGGGAGTTGCGCTCATCAGGAAGCCTTCAGCTGCGCCAGCATGTGTGCGATGCTGACCTCTTGTTTGTCGCCTGTCTTGCGATCCTTAACTTCCACCTTGCCATCAGCAAGTCCGCGGGGGCCAACTGTTATCTGACGAGGCAGGCCTATCAGATCCATCCGCGCAAACTTTGCGCCGGCGCGGTCATCGGTGTCATCGTAGAGGACTTCCTGCCCGGCGGCCGACATCGCCGCATAAAGTTCCTTGCAAGCCGCATCGCACGCCTCATCGCCAACACGCATGTTAATCAGGCCAACATCGAACGGAGCGACAGCCTCCGGCCATACAATGCCGCTCTCGTCATGGCATGCCTCGATAAGCGCGCCCACCAGACGCGACACGCCAATGCCGTAGCTGCCCATCTGCACGGGCACCATCTGACCATCGGGCCCCTGCACGACAGCGTTCATCGGCTTGGAGTATTTGGTACCAAAATAGAAGATGTGGCCAACCTCGATGCCACGTGCGGAAACTTTGCGGTCATCCGGCAGGGCATCAAACACGGCCTCGTCGTGCATTTCTTCCGTGGCCGCGTAGAACTGCGTGCGCTTTTCAACTTCGCTCGTCAGATCCGCGTCGAAGTCGAGATCCAGGCCCGGAGGCGGCAGGTCAAGCAGCGCTTTGTCACAGAAAACGGCACTTTCGCCTGTTTCCGCGAGAATGATGAACTCGTGGCTGAGGTCGCCACCAATCGGACCGGTATCGGCACGCATCGGCACTGCCGTCAGGCCCATGCGATTGAAAGCGTTCAGGTACGCACAGAACATCTTTCGATAGGCTGCACGGGCACCATCCTCGGTCAGATCGAACGAGTAGGCATCCTTCATCAGGAATTCCCGGCCGCGCATAACGCCAAAGCGCGGGCGCACCTCGTCACGGAACTTCCATTGCTGATGATAGAGGTTCAGCGGCAGCTGTTTGTAGCTCTTCACATAAGTCCGGAAGACATCGGTGATCAGCTCTTCATTGGTCGGCCCGTACAGCATGTCACGGTCATGCCGGTCTTTGATCCGGAGCATTTCCTTGCCGTAGTCGTCGTACCGGCCGGATTCACGCCACAGATCGGCCTGTTGCAGCGTCGGCATAAGCAGTTCGACAGCGCCAGCGCGGTTCATTTCTTCGCGCACGATCTGCTCGATGCGTTTCAGAACACGGTAGCCCAGAGGCAGCCAGGTGTAGATCCCGGCGCCATTCTGCCGGACCATACCGGTGCGCAGCATCAGCTGGTGTGAGACGATCGCCGCATCAGACGGCGCCTCTTTGGAAACGGGCAGGAAAAACTTCGACAGGCGCATGAATCATCCAGATTTTTCAGAATTTATTTGCGCCCACTAGCCGCAGCTAAGCCTGCTGCGCAAGCACGAGCGGTATAATCAAGGCAGCAATGCCGGTAATCACTGCCGCGCCAATGGACGCCCAAATGGCCTTTTTCAGAACCATTGGCGTCTTCGGGGCGCCTTCTTCTGTCCCAGGAACGGTTGAACCGTCCTCCCATTGGCCACGAACGCCGATAGGAAGGACCGCAAAGAAAGTGATCCACCAGCTTAGCACAAAGACAATGATCGCCCCGGAAAGCTCCATCAGTGGTGACCTTTCGGCGTTTCCATCAGCTCAACCAGCACACCATTGGAATTCTTGGGGTGTACGAAGATGATCATCGTGCCGTGCGCGCCGATACGGGGTTTGCCGAGCACAGTGGCGCCGCGCTTTTCCATCTCAATCACGGCCTGATTGATGTCCTCAACCTCGAAACAGACATGGTGTTGTCCGCCTGCTGGGTTCTTCTTCAGGAAGTTCGCAATAGGCGACGCTTCATTCAGGGGTTCGATCAGTTCAATCTGACTGTTGGGAAGGTTGACGAAGCAAACCTTTACACCCTGCTCGGGCATATCAAACGGGGTTGTGATATCGGTTGCGCCATAAAGCGACCTATAAGTCTCGCAAGCCTGCTCGATATCCGGAACGGCAACACCGACATGGTTCAGCGGCCCGATCTTGAATTCGCTCATGTAAATCTCAGCTCCTCAACACAACTACTTCTATCATCGGCTTAAGCCCGAAATTTATATCGCAGGCTTTACGCAATGCACGCCCCATAACGCGCTCTATCGCCTCATCGTCAGAGCGATCCTTGCGCGACAAACCTTCAAGTGCGGTCTCGGCCGCATCTTCCAGTGCTTCCAGGCTCTCTTCAGCGACGCGCCCGTCCGTTTCGGAAAAGCCCTTGACCACAATTACTGGGCCATCGATCACGCGCCCGACATCATCGAGACTGACTGTCGCGAAGATCACGCCGCTATTGTGTAACCGTCGCCGCTCGATTAGGCCTTGAGCTCCTTCTGGAACGAGGCGGCTTCCATCGAGGAACAGTCTTGCTGCAGGAACTTCGTCGATGATTTCCGCTTCGCCTGGAGCCAGTCGGACAAGGCTGCCATTGCGAGGCGCGACTGTTTCAGAGATTTGCAGAGACTCAGCATAGCTAGCATGTTCCAGGATATGCCTCCGCTCCCCATGCACGGGAACAGCGACCCTTGGCCGAACCCATTGATACATACGGCGCAACTCATCCCGACACGGATGACCAGACACATGTATCGTCTGCGGAACCATGCGGGGCGTAATCACACGAATACCCTGCTCCGCCAATGTATTCTGCAGGGAGTAGACTGACGTTTCATTCCCGGGAATGAGGCGCGAGGAAAATATGACGCTATCGCCCTCACGCAACACAACATGCCGATGATTACCGCGCGCGATTCTTGATAGCGCCGCGTTAGGTTCTCCCTGACTGCCCGTACACAGATAAAGTACGTTTTCAGGAGGCAAGTATCCTGCTTCTGCTTCGTCCACGAACTCCAGGCGCGATGGCAGAATACCCACCGCCTTCGCGGCGGCTGTAACCCTGTGCATGCTGCGCCCGACAAGGCAAACACTTCGCCCAGCCAACCCCGCCGCCTCAACGATGGACTTAACCCGCGCTACATTTGAAGCAAACGTCGTGACGGCCACAGCTTGCTTTTGCTCGGCGATCAACTCAATCAGGCCTTGGCGGACTGTATCTTCTGAGCCGGACTCGCCATTTTCAAAGACATTGGTCGAATCGCAAACCATGGCGAGCACGCCTTCATCACCAAGCGCTGTCAGCCCTTCGATGTCGGTTGCTGAACCGATTTGAGGCAATGGGTCGATCTTCCAGTCACCCGTGTGCAGGATCGTCCCTGCAGGGGTTCGAATTGCGAGGGCATTGGGCTCTGGAATAGAATGCGTAAGCGTCACATAAGTAACTTCAAACGGGCCGGCCTTGACCGTACCGCCCATTGAAACGGTCTTGAGCCATTTGTGATCAACGCCGCGTTCATCCATCTTGGAGCGGACTAGCTCGCAAGTGAACGGCGTTGCATAGATCGGCGCGCGTGTGCGCAGCAGTGGATAAATCAGCCCTACAGCACCAATATGATCTTCATGGGCGTGCGTAAGGAACACAGCGTCAATTTGCTCGCCGATAAGAAAAGCAGGGTCAGCGCAGATAAGATCAATGCCGGGCGTCTCAGGCGTGCCAAAAGTAACGCCAAGGTCCACAATTATCCAACGGCGCGCCTCGGGCGGGCCATAGCCATAGGCATTCAAATTCATCCCGATCTCGCCGCAACCGCCGAGGGGAAGGAAGACTAGTTCGTCTCTAGGCTGAGTTTCAAAATCTGCCATCAGGCTCAACGGTTCCGTATCCAAATTTCAAGCAGGCCGCGGATCAGGATATCCTGATCGTAGTGGTCAATCGTATCGCTGGCGCCCTCGAAGAGCGACGCGACACCGCCGGTCGCAACAACAGTCATCGGACTACCCCACTCCGCTTTGATCCGACGAACCAGCCCATCAATCAGTTCGACATAGCCCAGAAACACACCAGATTGCATTGCAGACACTGTATCCTTGCCTATCACCTGCGGCGGCTTTTGAATTGCAATACGCGGCAGCTGAGCCGCCGCTTCATGCAACGCCTTCATGGATAGGTAGATGCCAGGGCAAATGATCCCACCGTCAAAAGCACCATCGGCAGCAACAATATCGAATGTCGTCGCAGTGCCACTGTCTATAACGATGAGGTCACCTGGGTAGGCGACATGCGCGCCCAATGCGCTGACGATCCTGTCTGCCCCAACCTGCTCGGGGTGACGAACGCGAACGTTCATCCCAGTCTTTAATCCCGGTTCTCCGATAAACATCGGCTCAACGTTCAGGTAACGGCGTGCAAGGTTCCGGAAGTTAAACTGTGCATGTGGAACCACGGAAGAAACGACGCATCCCTCAACCCGGCTAAGGTCCACGCCATACATATCTGCCAGGCGCCAGAGCCAGGAGGCGTGATCATCTGCAGTCTTGGTTGAATCCGTAGCGCTCCGCCACTGATTGACCCAGCTTTCTCCATCATGAAGGGCGAAAACCGTATTGGTGTTGCCGACGTCGATGGCCAAAAGCATGATTAGGACTGCCCGATCAGATTTACTTCGCCCGCTCTTATGATGCGCGCGCTGCCATCGGGCAACCGCAGTCGAAGGGCCCCATCCGCCTCAAGGTCTTCGAATTGGCCCTGAACATACTGCTCACCAACTCGAACAGAGACCTCTTGGCCCCTGCCTTCTGCGACGCTTAGCCAATCCTGCCGCAGGCTATCAAAACCCAAGCGAGCCTGCGCCAACCGCTGTTCGAATGCCATATGAAAGGTGCTGAGTACGGCGCCGAAATCCAAAGCGCGCCCACTGAGCTGATTGAGGCAGGTGGCGCCTTGTCCAACATTCTCTGGCGCATAAGCGACATTTATTCCGATACCAGCCGCGACCCAAAAATCGCGTCCTGATCCACCGGTCTCGACCAGGATGCCTGAAATCTTCTGTTGGTGAATGCGCACATCATTTGGCCACTTCACCCGCGCAGCCGCATCCGGCGCATAGGTGCGGACAGTATCGACTACTGCAAGCGCTGCAGAGAACGGAACACGAAGCGCGACATTGATGCCGCCGGCTTCAGAAAACAGCGCCGTGGTGAATATATTGCCGACAGGCGACGACCAGACACGATCCTGCCTGCCTCGGCCGGCAGTCTGCGTATCCGCGACGATCCAATGATCCTGAAACCCGCCGGCAGCCGCCCGACGCTTGGCTTCCGAATTCGTGCTGTCAATCTCGCTGAACCGGACTACGGGCCAGTTGGCGCTCAAGGGTTGAGACCTGCTGCCGCATAGCTCGCCCAGCCACCTGCGCCCAACTCGCCAATGAAGACCATGAACACGATACCCGCGATAACCGCACAGGCGATGACCGTGCCAAGCACTGTCACATCGACGCGTTCAAACGCTTCCTTAGGCTCGTCGAACCACATCACCTTGATAAGACGCAGATAATATCCCAGCGACACGACAGATGCGAGCACCAACACGATCGTCAACGGGATCAAACCTGCGTCGACGCCCGCACGCAGAATTTCGTACTTTCCGAAAAACCCACCAAAGGGCGGCAAGCCCGCAACAGAAAGCACCAACATCGTCATCGCGATCGCGAAGATTGGCTGACGGCGGGCGAGACCGCCGAGCTCCTGAATGCTCTCAACCATGCCGCCACGGCGGCGCATCGCCAGCACTCCGGCGAACAGCCCCAAAGATGACACCACATAAATTGTCGAGAATGTCAGCAAAGCCGGTGCACCAAGAGCCTGCCCCGCAGCGACAGCGACGAGGGCATAACCGACGTTGGCGATCGACGAATAGGCCAGCAGGCGCTTCAGGTTGTTCTGAGTAAGACCACCAAGCGAGCCGACGATCATGGAAAGGCCCGCGATGATCGCAATGATCAGTTGCCACTGGTCAATGACGCTACCGAAAAGTGTGAACATCACATTTGCGAAGACCACGAGCGAAGCGAACTTCGGCGCGGAAGAGAAGAACGCGACAACCGGTGTCGGTGCGCCTTCGTAAACGTCAGGCGTCCAGACGTGCATCGGCGCTGCGGAAACTTTGAATGCCAGGCCAACTATCATCAACACCATGCCGAACATAGCGCCTACAGACTCGCCTGCTTCTGTAAGACCATTGAACGAAGTCGTGCCCGTGAAGCCATAAACCAGCGATGCGCCGTAGAGCAGGATGCCGGAAGCCAGCGCGCCAAGAACGAAATACTTCAGGCCCGCTTCCGAAGACCGCGCGGAGTCGCGATGGAAGGCAGCCAGCACGTAGGACGACAGGCTGAGCGTTTCGATACCCATATAGAGCGTCATCAGGTCGTTGGCCGACAGGATGATCCCCATGCCTAGCGAAGCAAGGACCATCAAGAGCGGGTATTCATACCGGCTGATTTCGTGTCGCTTCAGGAACCCTTCCGAGAGGAAGACCGCGACTGCCGCCAATGTATAGCTGATCACCTTGGTGAAGTTCGTGAAGGTCGTCGTTTTAACCAGGCCGTTGAAGGCTTCCCCACCCTGCAGATGAAGCGCCGAGAGCGCGGCTGCTGCAAACAGAACTGCTGTACAGACTTTGTATGAGAGGCTGTTGAACCGCTCACCGATAATTGCGCCGGCGAGTACCAGCACAAGGGCCGCAGCCGCGAGCCACAGCTCCGGAGCAAGGGCCTGAACGACGGATTGAGTATCGAACATTCGCTTACTGGCCTCCCGCCATGAGCGCGATAATGCGCTCCGTGGCACCGCCGGTAACGGCGAAGATTAGGTTCGGGGCAACACCGAAGAGTATGGTCAGCGCGGCCAGAGGCGCGATGCAGATCCATTCAATCCGGTTCATATCTTTGATGTCGGCAAGTTTGGGGTTGGTGACTTCACCAAACACCGTCCGACGATAAAGCGTCAGCATGTAGACGGCCGAGAAGATCACGCCGAGCGCTGCGCCAACAGCGGCCCAAGTCGCAGCCTGGAAGCTGCCGACCATGGTGAGGATCTCACCGATAAACCCGCTGGTCCCGGGCAGGCCTACGTTTGCCATCGTAAACAGCATGAAGAAGCCGGCGTAGATCGGCATCTTGTTCACGAGGCCACCATACGCGGCGATATCGCGCGTGTGCATCCGGTCGTAAACGACGCCGACGATGAGGAAGAGCGCGCCAGAAATCAGGCCGTGGCTGAGCATCTGGAAGATGGCGCCCTGGATACCCGTTTCGTTGAACGCGAAGATACCCAGCGTGACGAAGCCCATGTGCGCGACGGAAGAATAGGCGATGAGCTTTTTCATGTCCGTTTGGCGCCATGCAACGAGCGACGTGTAGACGATTGCAATGATAGCCAGGGCAAACATCATTGGCTGGAAGAACGCGCTCGCATCAGGGAACATCGGCAGCGAGAAACGCAGCATGCCGTAGCCGCCCATCTTCAGCAGGACACCTGCCAGCACAACGGAACCTGCCGTTGGAGCCTGAACGTGCGCATCTGGAAGCCAGGTGTGAACCGGCCACATCGGCAGCTTCACAGCAAAAGACGCAAGAAACGCCAGCCATAGCCACGTCTGCACAGACGGATCGAACGCGTACTGCTCCAACACTTCGAAGTCTGCCGAGCCTGCCGATGAGATCATGTAGATCGCGGCAACGAGCAGCAGAAGAGAGCCGATCAGCGTGTACAGGAAGAACTTGTAAGACGCGTAAATCCGGTCCTTGCCGCCCCAGATACCGATGATGAGGAACATCGGGATAAGGCCAGCTTCAAAGAAGATGTAGAACAGCACCAGATCCAGCGCAGTGAAGACGCCGATCATGAAGGTTTCGAGGACCAGGAACGCGACGACATACTCCGTCACGCGCTTGTCGATCGAATTCCAGCTGGCCAGAAGACAGATCGGCGTCAGGAACGTCGTCAGCAGGATGAGCGTCATGGAGAGGCCATCGACGCCCAGCTTGTAGCTGATCGGGCCATACCAAGCGTAGTGCTCGACAAGCTGATAGCCTGCCTGCGCTTTGTCGAACGACAGGAACGCCGCCACCGACAGAACAAATGTCGCTGCGGAGATGATCAGCGATGCCAGAAGAATGGCGCGGTTTTGCCGGCCTTCATCCGCTGCGCCCCGGCTGCCTGCCGTTGCCGCCCGCACGAGAAGAATAAGCGCTGCCCCCACCAATGGCAGGAAAGTCATCGCAGTAAGAATGGGGAAACCGCCCATCAGTTGGCCCCTCCAGCCCGCAGCCACAGGATCGCGCCAAAGACGATGGCGGCCCCAATGATCACGAAGGCATAGTGATACAGATAACCCGTGTGGAGTTTCGCGAGACGGCGCGCGCTGAAGCCGGTCAGCCAGGCAACACCATCAGGCCCAACGCCATCGATGATCTTCTTGTCAGCCTTCCAGAAGATGTTTCCAAGGAAGGCGGACCCGCGGACCAGCGTGGCCTGATAGATCTCGTCGAAATACCATTTGTTTGAGAACAGGGCGTGCAGCGGTCCACCGCTGGCCGCGACGCGTGCGCCGACGCCCCGATTGAAGAAGTACGTCATCGTCGCCAGCAGGAAGCCAGCGATGGTGACAACCAGCGGCGCCCAGAGCACCCACTCTGGCACATTGTGGCGATCATGGAGAACATGGTTCTCAGCCGCGCGATAAATCGCCCCCGCCCAGAACGCTTCGTTGTTCGTCTCGACAAATGCGTCGTAGAAATAGAAGCCGGCAAACATTGCCCCAAGGCTGAGCAGCCCCAGCGGGATCAACATCACGACCGGGCTTTCATGGGGTGTATGATCATGGCCGTGGTGGTCGTCATGCGCATGATCGTCAGCGTGCGCATGGTCATGACCGTGTTCTGCGTGGTCATCATGCGACGCCATCGGGCCATGGAACGTCATGTAGATCAGACGCCAGGAGTAGAAGCTCGTCAGGAAGGCCGCGAGAAGGCCGAACCAGAATGCCATCTGGCCGAACATTACAGCCGACGCGCCACCCGCAAACGTGCTCTCCAGAATCGCATCTTTCGAGAAGAAGCCGGAGAAGCCGAGCTTGGTGTGCGGAATGCCGAGACCGATGATGGCAATCGTCCCGATCATCATCGCTGCGTAAGTCAGCGGCATGAACTTCGCGAGGCCGCCCATCCGGCGCATGTCCTGCTCATGGTGCATTCCGTGGATCACGGAGCCTGCGCCAAGGAACAGGAGCGCCTTGAAGAAGGCGTGTGTGAAGAGGTGGAACATTGCCGCTTCATAGGCGCCGACGCCCGCGGCGAAGAACATGTAGCCCAGCTGCGAACAGGTCGAATATGCGATGACCCGCTTGATGTCGTTCTGCGCCATTCCGACAGTCGCCGCATAGAGCGCCGTCACCGCGCCAACGATGGTGATCATACCTGCGGCGTAGAAGGTGTATTCGTAGATCGGCGACACGAGGCAGACGAGGTAAACACCCGCCGTGACCATCGTCGCCGCGTGGATAAGCGCCGAGACTGGTGTCGGGCCCTCCATCGCGTCTGGCAGCCAGACGTGCAGGAAGAACTGAGCCGATTTGCCCATTGCGCCGATGAACAGAAGAATGCCGATCAGCTCCAGCGCGTAAACACGGTGGCCGAGGAATTCGATGACAACCTCACGGGCTGGCGCTGCTTCTGCGAATGCAGCCGGCGTCACAACAGCATTGTTGCGGATCGCATCCAGGACAGGGCCAAACTCAACGCTGCCGAATACGAAGAAGACGGCCATGATGCCCAGCGCGAGACCGAAGTCGCCAACGCGGTTGGTCACGAAGGCTTTGATCGAGGCGTCGTTCGGCGCCTTCTTGGTGTACCAGAAGCCAATCAGAAGATACGAAGCGAGGCCTACGCCTTCCCAGCCGAAGAACAGCTGGATGAAGTTGTCAGCAACCACCAGCATGAGCATCATGAAGGTAAAGAGCGACAGATAGGCAAAGAAGCGCGACTTGTGCGGCTCTTCGCTCATATAGCCCCAGGAATAGAGGTGCACGAGGCCGGACACGCCAGTGATCACCGCCATCATAACGATGGAGAGCGCGTCGACGCGGATTGCCCAGTTTGCCTGGAAGTCACCCACTTGGATCCACGGCATCAGCGTAATGATGTGCTGCTTCAGTGGCTCTGTTCCGTGCACAGCGCCTGCAGTGAGATAAGCATCCAGCGCCGCATGTGCGTCGTGACCACCGGAATGACCAAGGCCCGCAACATAGGCGAAGAGCTGATAGAGCGACAAAGCGCCAGCAGTCAGCACCGTGCCCGTCGTCACATACATCACCGGCCTGTCGCCGATCACCTTGTGAAACAGGCCGAACAGAGCGGCCACGCCGGGTGCGAGTACGATAAAAAGGAGAAGGCTATCAGGAAGCATACCCTTATCAGCCCTTCATAAGGTCGACATTCTCAACCGAGATGTCGCGCCGGTTCCGGAAATAGACGACGAGAATGGCAAGGCCCACGGCCGCTTCGGCGGCGGCCACCGTGAGCACAAGCATTGCGAAGATCTGGCCCTGGATTGTTCCGCTGAACACAGAGAACGCGACCAGGTTGATGTTCACAGACAGCAGGATCAGCTCGACCGCCATAAGAATGACGATGATGTTCTTGCGGTTCACAAAGATGCCGACGACACCAATCGTGAAAAGCGCGGCCGAAACGATGAGATAGTGCGCGAGTCCGAGTTCCATCGGTCAGATCCCCTGCCCTGGTGTCGGGTCTTTAAGCTCAACAGCGTCACCGCGGCGGCGGCCGGTTTGCTTCGCAACATTTTGCCGCTTGATGTGCGGCTTGTGGCGCAAGGTCAGGACGATTGCGCCGACCATGGCGACCAGCAGGACTACGCCAGCAAGCTGGAACAGCAACAGATAGTCCGTATACATAACGAGGCCGATGGCTTCCGCGTTGGTCGCCGCATTTGGCGACGCATTCATCTCGCCTGTCGGCAAGGCCGCGCCAGAAACCGACACAAGCACCAGCTCCGCCAGCAAAATGACCCCCACAACCAATGCGATAGGCCAGTATTGAAGCGTGCCTTGCTTCAACTCGACGAAATCAACATCGAGCATCATCACGACGAAAAGGAAGAGCACCGCAACAGCGCCGACATAAACGACCACCAGCAGCATCGCCAGGAACTCCGCCCCAATCAGGACGAGTAGTCCTGCGGCAGAGAAGAAGGTCAAAATCAGCCAGAGAACCGAATGCACCGGGTTACGCGCCGCGATGACAAACATCGCCGACAGCACAACAACCGCTGCAATCAAAGAGAAAGCGATCAACGCCACGGCTTGTCCGCCCCTTCCTGATACTATGCCGGCTCAATCGACCGGCGCTGTTTCAACCCGACGCCAACCTCAGCGGTACGGCGCATCCAACTCAAGATTCTTGGCAATCAACCGTTCCCAGCGATCGCCATTCGAAAGCAGCCGTTCCTTGTCGTAGAACAGCTCCTCACGTGTTTCTGTTGCGAACTCGAAGTTCGGCCCTTCGACGATGGCATCCACCGGGCAGGCTTCCTGACAGAAGCCGCAATAGATGCACTTCACCATGTCGATGTCATAACGCGTCGTGCGGCGCGCTCCATCTTCGCGTGGCTCGGCCTCAATCGTGATTGCCTGAGCCGGGCAAATGGCTTCGCAAAGCTTACAGGCGATGCAGCGCTCTTCGCCGCTCGGATACCGGCGCAGCGCGTGTTCGCCGCGGAAGCGCGGTGACAGCGGGTTTTTCTCGAAAGGATAGTTCACAGTCGCCTTGCGCCGGAACATTTCCCGCGTGGCAATCCAGAAAGCGCCCATGAAGTCCGTGAGCAGAGCGCCCCGGAGAGTCTGTCCAAGGCTCATGAGAGACCTCCAACGAAAGTCACATAACCTGCAACAACAACAACCGCGACCAGCGAAGTCGGCAGGAAGATTTTCCAGCCCAGGCGCATCAGCTGGTCATACCGGTAACGCGGCACGATCGCCTTCACCATTGCGAACAGGATGAAGCAGAACAGTACCTTCGCCATGAACCAGAAGAGACCAGCAAGGCTGATGAGGAGCGGCGGCAGATTTGCCGTCAGCTCGGGGCCCAGAGCGATCGGGCCATGCCATCCGCCAAGGAACAGGATCGTCATCATCGCGCACATCAGCACAATGTTGAGGTACTCTCCGAGCATGAACAGCAGGTATGGCGTGGAGCCGTACTCCACCTGGTAACCGGCGACCAGTTCCGATTCCGCTTCCGGAAGGTCGAATGGCGGGCGGTTTGTTTCAGCCAAGGCCGAGACGAAGAACATCACGAACATCGGCACCATCACGAAGATCAGCGGGAAATACTGGAAGCTGAAAACGTGCCAGTTCTGGATACCGCCATCCTGGTTGTTCACGATGCTGGTGAGGTTCATGGAACCAACGAGCAAGATGACCGTGATGATGATCAGGCCGATGGACACCTCATAGGACACCATCTGCGCAGCGGAGCGAAGCGCGCCAAGGAACGGATACTTCGAGTTCGAAGCCCAACCACCCATGATGATACCGTAAACGCCAAGCGATGAGATGGCGAACAAGTAGAGGATGCCAACATTGAGGTTCGAAATGACCCAGCTGGTGCCAGTCTCGGTACCTGGCGCGACCGGAATTGCCGTCCAGGCAACAAAGGCCAGCGTACAGGTTAGGATCGGCGCCATCAGGAACACAACTTTGTTGGCGCCCGCCGGAATGACGATCTCCTTCAGGAGAAACTTCCCAAAGTCCGCAAAGGATTGAAGCAGACCAAAGGGCCCGACAACGTTTGGCCCTTTGCGCATCATCACGCCTGCCCAGACCTTCCGGTCGAGAAGCAGTAGGAAGGCAATCGACAGCAGCAGAACAAGAGTGAACAGGCCAATTTGGCCCAGCACCAGCAGCGGCCCCCAGAGGCTACCAAGAGACTCGATCGCATTGCTCATGGCGCCGCCCTACTCCGCTGCTACCGGAGTGTCTAGGCGGCTTGCCAGCGCAGAACACTCGGCCATTGTCTTCGATGCCCGCGCAACCGGGTTCGTCAGGTAGAAATCCACAACCGGGCTCGCGAACGGCGTGTCGCTGAGCGCACCAGAGCCTCCGGAAACCGCTTGAGAGAGAGCGGCAACACCGCGCGCGCCGGGGGCATATCCGCGACCGGAGAAGACGGTGTTTTCACCTTCTTTGCCGCGCAGGGCAGCCCGGAGCTGATCGGCCGTGTCGTACGGAAGCGCCTTACCGCAAACACCTGAAAGTGCGCGGAAAATTGCCCAGCCTTCGCGTGCCTCACCCTTGGGCTGGACGGCGCGGCTGGTCATCTGGACCCGGCCTTCGGTATTTACATAGGTTGCAGTCATTTCGGTGTATGCGGCGCTCGGGAGAACGATGTCTGCCCGGCTGGCACCGGCATCGCCATGCGAGCCGACATAAATAACCGTGGAATTTCCGAGCTTTGACAGATCAACCTCATCAGCGCCGAGGAGGAAGACTGTGGAAAGGTCGCCCCCGAGAATACCAGCCGTTGCCAGGCCACCCTCTGCAGGAACGAACCCGACATCGAGCGCGCCGACGCGGCCAGCAGCCGTGTGAAGGACGCCCAATCCGGCCCAGTTTTCGACCACAGCGGATACATCTTGTGCCAGTTTGTGTACTTTTGCGTACAATTCGGCACTTCCGGGGCCACAAAGCGCACTTTCGCCGATCACGATCATCGGGCGCTTGGCATCTTTCAGAACTTTGTAGAAGTCGGTCGAGGCAAGCTTGTCGAGGTCTGCCGCGCTCGTGCCGAGATGGGCATACTCATAGGTGAGGTCTGCGGCTTCGCCGATCATACCAACCTTCAGATCGCCCCAGAGCCAGGACTTGCGGATACGGGCATTCCAGACGGCAGCCTCAACACGCGGATTGGCGCCGATCAGGAGCAGCGCATCCGCTTCCTCAACGCCCATCAGGGTCGGGTTGAGGATGTATTGCTCACGCACGCCAGAGGTGCCGTATTCGGCGCCGGCGGGGCGGCAGTCCGTATTCTTCACGCCGAGGGCGCGGAAGAAATCGAGCGCGGCCTTGGCCTGTTCAACTTCAATCAGGTCGCCCGCGACAACGCCGGTCTTGTCGGCGCCAACGGCAAGCGCGGCCTTGACCGCCTCGAACGCCTCGCCCCAGGTGGCCGCGCGGAGTTTGCCGTTCTCACGGATGTAGGGCTTGTCGAGGCGCTGGCGGGCAAGGCCGTCCCAGACGAAGCGAGACTTGTCAGACAGCCACTCCTCGTTCACCTCTTCGTTCAGCTCCGGCATGATACGCATGACCGCATCGCCCTTGGCATCGATGCGGATCGATGCACCGAGCGCGTCCATCACGTCGATCGAGGAGGTCTTGCGCAGCTCCCAGGGGCGCGCGTTGAAGGCGTAGGGCTTCGAGGTGAGTGCGCCGACCGGGCAAAGGTCGATGACGTTGCCGGAGAGTTCCGAGGTGAGCGACTTTTCGAGATAGGTGGTGATCTCGGCATTCTCGCCGCGGCTGATCATGCCCATCTCTTCCACACCGGCCACTTCGGCGGCGAAGCGGACGCAGCGCGTGCACTGAATGCAGCGCGTCATGATCGTCTTGACCAGCGGGCCCATATATTTGTCTTCGACGGCGCGCTTGTTTTCATCATAGCGCGAGGTCGAACGGCCATAGGCAACGGCCTGGTCCTGAAGGTCGCACTCCCCGCCCTGATCGCAGATCGGGCAGTCCAGCGGGTGGTTGATGAGCAGGAACTCCATCACCCCATTGCGGGCCTTCTCGATATAGGCGCCCTTGGTGCGGACGTTCGGCGCAGAGCCATCACGGTTAGGGCGCATATCGCCAACGATCTGCGCGCAGGAGGCGATCGGCTTGGGCGCGCCTTCCCACTCGACGAGGCACATGCGGCAGTTGCCCGCGACCGAGAGACGTTCGTGATAACAGAAGCGCGGGATCTCGGCGCCAGCTTCCTCACACGCCTGCATCAGCGTGTAGTGCTTAGGCACGTCGATTTCCTGGCCGTCGATGTTCAGTTTGAATGTGTCGGACATGGGACTTCAGAACTCTTCGGAAGGATGAATGCGAGGCTTGCCAGGATTATCGATGGCGTTGAGGCCAATGGCGAAGCGGGAGAACAGGAACTGGGCGATCAGCACACCGACGACCAGCAAATTAAACGGCACGGCATAAGAGACCATGCCGAAGAGAAAGACAGCGGCGCTGACGAAACTCATCACCATGATGGCCCAGAGCGCCTTGACATAGACAATCGCGACCAGCGCCAGAACCGCCGTCAGTAGCGATGCGCCAGCGGCGATCATCACATAGACGCGCTGATTTTCTTCGACGCCACCATTGCGTGGCAGGAAATAGGTGAGTACCGCCGCCACAGCGCCGTGAATGGTAGCCAGCGAGAGGCACCACGACACGATCAGGATGGCACGAGTGAGGCTCACTAAGCTTCCCTGCCCTTACTCAGCTGCGGTCACGACTGCGCCCTGCACCATCGCGCGCGGCAGACGGTACTGGGTGATGCGGTCTTCGATTTCATGGCGGAAGTGACGGATAAGGCCCTGAATCGGCCAGGCAGCAGCGTCGCCCAGCGCGCAGATCGTGTGGCCTTCCACCTGCTTCGTCACATCCAGAAGCGTATCGATTTCATCATGCTCGGCTTCGCCGCGCGCCATACGCTCCAGCACGCGCCACATCCAGCCGGTGCCTTCGCGGCACGGCGTGCACTGGCCGCAGCTTTCATGTTTGTAGAAGTAAGCCAGACGGGCAATCGCGCGAATAAGGTCGGTCTGCTTGTCCATGACAATCACAGCCGCCGTACCAAGACCGGATTTCAGATCACGCAGCGTGTCGAAATCCATATAGGCGTCCATGATCTGCTCGGCCGGAACCATCGGAACCGACGAACCACCAGGGATAACCGCTTTCAGGTTATCCCAACCGCCACGGATGCCACCGCAATGCGTTTCGATCAGATCACGGAAGGTGATCGACATCTCTTCTTCAACGTTGCACGGCTTGTTGACGTGACCCGACACGCAGAACAGCTTGGTGCCCGAATTGTTCGGACGACCGAAGCCAGCGAACCACTCGGCGCCACGACGCAGGATGGTCGGCGCAACGGCGATCGACTCGACGTTGTTCACGGTGGTCGGGCAGCCATAGAGGCCGGCATTGGCCGGGAATGGCGGCTTCAGGCGCGGCTGCCCTTTCTTGCCCTCAAGGCTTTCGAGCAGCGCGGTTTCTTCGCCGCAGATGTATGCGCCGGCGCCGTGGTGAACATAGAGATCGAAATCCCACCCATTCACATTGTCCTTGCCGATGAGCTTGGCCTCGTAGGCTTCCTTCACGGCCTTTTCGAGCGCATGGCGCTCGTTGATGTATTCGCCGCGAAGATAGACGTAGCACTTGTGGGCGCGCATTGCGCGGCTGGCCACCATGCAGCCTTCGATCAGCAGATGCGGATCATGGCGAAGGATTTCGCGGTCCTTACACGTACCCGGCTCGGACTCGTCGGCATTGACGACGAGGTAGTGCGGACGGTCACGTACTTCCTTGGGCATGAAGGTCCACTTCAGGCCCGTCGGGAAGCCAGCGCCACCGCGGCCGCGCAGGCCAGACGCCTTGATCTGGTCGCAGATCCAATCAGGCCCCATGGCCAGCATTTCACGCGTCAGATGCCAGGCGCCGCGCTGTTTCGCAGCTTCCAGCCCCGGAGAATGCAGGCCGTAAAGGTTCGTGAAGATGCGGTCTTTGTCCTGCAACATGGCCTTAGTCCTTGTTGTCCTTGGCGCCGGGCGCATCGGATTTTGTATTGTCGATCAGCGTGGCCTTTGCGGCAGCAGGCGCCTCAGCAGCAGGCGCCGGCAGGTTCGGCAGAGCCGTGATCGCGTTGCGGCTGCCATCGAACAGGGCCGCCTCGGTCAGCGTTTTGTTGCCGCCTTCCGGCGCGCTGTTCACGCGGTCAATCTGCGGACCGGGCGCCACTTCTACGCCATTCTTCAGCTTGCCGAGGATCTGGGCCAGAGAGTCCGGCGTCAGGTCTTCGTAGTAGTCGTCGTTAATCTGAACCATCGGCGCATTCACGCAGGCGCCGAGACATTCCACCTCTTCCCAGGAAAGGCGTTTGTCATCAGTGACATACATCTGCTTGCCGATTTCGCGTTTGCAGACCTCTTTGAGGTCGTCCGCGCCGCGCAGCTGGCAAGGTGTCGTGCCGCAAAGCTGGACATGGTATTTGCCGACCGGCTGCAGACGGAACATCGTGTAGAAGGTCGCGACCTCATACACGCGGATGTAAGGCATCTCGAGACGGTCTGCGACTTCGCGCATCGCAGGCTCGGACAACCAGCCATTGTTGTCTTTCTGGGCGAGCCAGAGCATCGGAATGACGGCAGACCGCTGCTTGTCCGCCGGGTATTTCGCCCGCCAGAACGCGATCTTGTCTTCTGTCTCAGGCTTGAAGGAGAAGCTGTCGCCACCCGCCTCAATGTCAAACCGGCGCAATGCCATCTACTGCTCCTTCGCAAGCGGAACGTTGACACGGCCCGCTTCGTCAATTGGCCAGAACGGATTGTGAGCCACTTCCCAGGCGTTCCCCTCGGGGTCTGAGAAATAACCGGAATATCCGCCCCAGTAAGTCTTGTGCGGCGGCTTGGAAATCTGCGCGCCAGAACGCGCCAGCCGTCCGAAAATCTCGTCCACTTCATCAGCAGACCGCGCATTGTATGCCAGGGCAAAGCCTTTGAAGGCGCCCTTGCGGTCTGCCGCGACGCCGGCGTCGGCCGCCAGCTTCGCCTCACCCCAGAGACCGAGAACGAGACCGCCGGCATTGAAGAAGGCAACTTCGCCCTTCACGCCGCGATCCTCAAAGCCCAGAACATCCGTGCAAAAACGGATCATGCCGTCAAGGTCGCTGACCCCGACGGTGATGACCGATACACGCTGTTCCGGAAAGGTCGCCATCAGATCAACCAGCCCTCGCAAAATCGACACGGGCAATCTTGCCATCGCGGATCGTGTAGATCGCGGCAACCTGGAACTGTTCGCCGCCCGGAGAGCGTTCGACCGCTTCGTGGTCGATCACGGTGGCGCCGAGATCGATGCGGTTGACGAGCTTTGCGCGGTTTTTCGGGAACTGGAAGAACAGCTCCTCATGGCGCTTGCGGATGGCGTCTAGGCCCTTCTGGTTCACGCCGCCATTGAGGGATGCAAGCTCTGCGTCCTCGGCGTAGCAAGCCAGGAAGGCTTCCATATTCTGGCTGTTATAGGCGTCCAGCTGGCGCTGGATCAGCTCGGAAGACGCACTCACCGGTCGATCTCCCCGAACACGATGTCGAGCGTACCCAGAACGGCGGACACGTCCGCCAGCTGATAGCCCTTGCACAGGTGGTCCATCGCCTGAAGGTGCGGATAGCCCGGCGCGCGGATCTTGGCGCGATAAGGACGGTTCGTGCCGTCTGCCACGAGATAGACGCCGAACTCACCCTTGGGCGCCTCGACAGCGGCGTAGCACTCGCCTTCCGGAACGTGGAAACCTTCCGTATACAGTTTGAAGTGATGGATCAGCGCTTCCATCGAGTTTTTCATTTCGCCGCGGCGCGGCGGCGACAGTTTGGAGCCCGCCAGCAGGACCGGCCCAGGGCCATCCTTCGCCATCAGATCGATACATTGCAGGATGATCTTGGTGGACTCGCGCATCTCTTCCATGCGGCAGACATAGCGATCGTAATTGTCGCCGTGCTTGCCCACCGGGATCTTGAAGTCGAGTTCGCTGTAGCACTCGTAGGGCTGCGAGCGGCGCAGGTCCCAGGCATGGCCCGAGCCGCGCACCATCACACCGGAGAAACCCCAGTCGAGGATGGTGCGCATGTCGACGATACCGATATCGACGTTGCGCTGCTTGAAGATGCGGTTCTCGGTGACAAGGCCTTCGATCTGGTCCAGCGCTGCCGGGAACTGCTCGCACCAGGCGGCAATGTCGTCGATCAGGCGCTGCGGCAGGTCCTGGTGGACGCCGCCGGGACGGAAATAGGCCGCGTGCATGCGGCTGCCCGAAGCGCGCTCATAGAACACGCAAAGTTTCTCGCGCTCTTCAAAGCACCAGGTGATCGGCGTCAGGGCGCCAACGTCCATCACGCCGGTGCCGACGTTCAAGAGGTGGGACATGATCCGGCCGATTTCCGAATACATCACACGGATGAGGCTGGCGCGGCGGGGCACTTCCACGCCGAGCAGCTTCTCGATAGCAAGGCACCAGGCGTGCTCCTGGTTCATCGGCGAGCAGTAATCGAGCCGGTCGAAATACGGCATGCCTTGAAGGTATGTCTTGTATTCGAGCAGCTTTTCGGTGCCGCGATGCAGGAGGCCGATATGGCTGTCCACGCGGGTGACGATCTCGCCGTCGAGATCCAGGATCATACGCAGCACGCCGTGGGCAGCCGGGTGCTGTGGCCCGAAGTTCAGCGTGAACTTGCGGTCTTCCATGTCTGTGATGTGTGCGGTGTCGGCCATCCGATCAGCCTTCCTTGGCCTTCTCGTCGCCGGGGATGACGCTGGTCATGCCTTCCCAGGGCGAGAGGAAATCGAAATTGCGGTATTCCTGAGCGAGCTTCACCGGCTCGTAGATCACGCGCTTTTCGAGGTCGTCATAACGAACCTCGTAATGCCCGGTCAGCGGGAAGTCCTTGCGGAGCGGCCAGCCCTCAAAGCCGTAATCGGTGAGGATGCGGCGCAGGTCCGGGTGGTCTGCGAACTGGATGCCGTACATGTCGAACGCCTCACGCTCGAACCAGTTTGCCGCCGGCCAGAGCGGAACGGCGCTCGGCACAGCCGTTTCCTCATCGGTGCGGATGCGCACGCGGATGCGGTGGTTCATGCGCATCGACAACAGGTGGTAGACGACCTCGAAACGCTCTGAGCGCTCCGGATAGTCGACACCGCAAATGTCGATCAGGGTTTCGAAGTTGCACTGCTGGTCGTCGCGCAGGAAACGCAGCAGGGCGAGCACATGGTCCCGCTCCGCCAGAAGCGTCAGTTCGCCAACTTTGACATGCCAGCTGCGGACCGCGTCGGGCATGCGCCCTTCGATGTGTGCCGCCAGATCGGAAAGTGCCTGAGTGTCCATCATCGTCACCATCAACGCTCCAGCGAGCCTTCGCGGCGGATCTTCTTCTGCAGCTGCAGGAAGCCATAGACGAGCGCCTCAGCGGTCGGCGGGCAGCCCGGAATGTAAATATCCACAGGAACAATACGGTCGCAGCCACGCACAACGCTGTAGCTGTAATGGTAGTAGCCGCCGCCATTCGCGCAGCTGCCCATAGAGATGACGTAGCGCGGCTCCGGCATCTGGTCGTAGACCTTGCGGAGCGCAGGCGCCATCTTGTTGGTGAGCGTGCCGGCAACGATCATCACATCCGACTGGCGCGGCGACCCACGCGGGGCCATGCCGAAACGCTCAAGATCATAACGCGGGTTGCCTGCGTGCATCATCTCAACAGCGCAGCATGCCAGGCCGAACGTCATCCACATCAATGAGCCGGTGCGCGCCCAGGTGATCAGATCGTCAGCAGCAGCGGTGAAGTAGCCCTTGTCGGCCAGCTGGTCGGACAGGCCGGTGTAGAATGGATCGTCAGAACCCGGCTTGAAGCCCCCTTCGACCCCTGCCCGCGCGCCGCCAAGCGCATATGGCTTGTAGGAATTCTCTGACATTATTCCCACTCCAGCGCGCCGCGGCGCCACTCATAGATGAAGCCGACGGTCAGGACGCCCAGGAAGACGACCATCGACCAGAAGCCCAGCACACCGATCTCGCCAAGGCTGATCGCCCACGGGAACAGGAATGCGACCTCAAGGTCGAAAATGATGAACAGGATGGCGACGAGATAGAAGCGCACGTCGAACTTCATGCGCGCATCGTCGAAGGCGGGAAAACCGCACTCGTAAGCTGAATTCTTCTCGGGGTCCGGCTTGGAAGGCGCCAGAAGAACGTTCCCGATCACGAAAAGACCGGAAATCGCTGCGCCGATCACCAGGAAAATGATGACTGGCAGATAGTCGAGGGCAAGCCGTTCAACTTCCGTCATAGTCCAATAGCTCCCATTGCGTTGCCGCCCGATTAGGACGGTTTCCCGCCGGGCGCAACTGACGCACACCCGTAATCGCAGCGCCTCACAGTATATCTCTCAGAAACGCAAATTCACCGGGCACTTGCTGCGGCGGTCGGTCACGGGAAACGCGCAAACACCCTGTATTTGCGAACTATTCTCAATCAGATTCGGGTGAGCTGCTCATAATAGGCCGCTGCGCCCTTCAAAGGCGCGGTGGCATCGCGCATCAGCCTCACAGGACACGTCTCAAGATACGCGCTCATCGGCCCGCGCGAGACAAATCTTTCGCACGCCAGCGGGCTGCGCAAATAGTCCGAAATGCGCTCACTGACGCCGCCAGCGAGCACAACACCGCCCAAAGCGCCATTGGCGAGCACAAGATCGCCCGCCGCGCCCATGACCGCCAGCGCTCGTGATTCGATGAGTGCGCGATACATCTCGTCACCGGCTGCTGCGCGCGACTGCATCTCGGCAGGCGTCAAATCCTCAACCGGGCGACCGAACATCTCGCAGAAGGCAGCATGGACAGCATCGAGGCCGCTACCGGACGCGACCAATTCATTCGACACATAGCCGTGATCGCGCGCCAACAGACGCGCCAGCTCATGTTCAGTTGCGGTGCGCGGGGCATAGGCCATATGGCCGCCCTCCCCGGACAAGACCTTCCAGCCGCCCGGCGACAGGGCGAAGAGCGTTGCCACACCCAACCCTGTGCCCGGCCCCGTTACAAGGATCGGCGCACCTTCCTGCGCCTGGCCGGGAAGAATTTCTTCAAACACATCCTCAGCCAACTCCGGCACAGACCGCGCCATGGCGTGAAAATCGTTGATCAGGCAGGCATCGGCGAAACCGAAGCGCGCCTTCAGCGCCTGCGCCGAAACATGCCATCCGCGATTCGTGACCGTGACTTCCTGATTTCTGACTGGCCCGGCGAGCGCAATACAGGCCGCCCGCATTCGGACACCGGAGCGCGCCAGATAATCCTCCAGCGCGTCTTCGAGGCTCGCATACTCGCGATCGGGCAGTTTCTCGAACTGCTCTATGAGTATAGCCCCGCCCACGCGGTGGGCGACCGCAAACCGCGTGTTCGTGCCCCCGACATCGCCGACAAGAATTGCCCCCTCCACCACCTTTGCCTCCCCTAACCCAGAAAGCGGAACGGGCTGGCGCCACAATCGGCTGTGCTGGCAAACTGGCGGAAGAGATCGAACATCTCACGGCCAAGCCCCATGGACGGCCGGTTCGGGCGGAACTCCGCCGGCGTGCGTGCCGCAAATTCGGATGGATCGACCTTCAGCTCCAACCGGCCGGCCTCGCCATCCAGACGTATGATGTCGCCATCCTGAACGCGCGCAATCGGCCCGCCGCGTGCTGCTTCGGGCGCAACATGGATAGCTGCCGGGATTTTTCCGCTGGCGCCGGACATGCGCCCGTCGGTGACGAGCGCCACCTTGTGTCCCCTGTCCTGCAGCACGCCGAGGACGGGCGAGAGGCTGTGCAACTCCGGCATGCCATTGGCAGCAGGCCCCTGGAACCGGACGACAGCGACGAAATCCCGGTCCAGCCGGCCAGCTTCGAAGGCCTCTTTCAGTGCTTCCTGCGTCTCGAACACAATGGCGGGCGCCTCCACGATCCGGTTCTGCGCCTTGACGGCAGAGACCTTGCACACACCCCGGCCAAGCGGGCCTTCCATCAGGCGGAGGCCGCCATCGGCAGAGAACGGATCATCGCAAGGACGCAGGATTTCCGCATCGCCGCTCGTTTCCGGCGCGCGCCGCCACTCCACAGCACCATCCTTCAGGAAGGGCTCGTGGCAATAGCTGGCAATCGACCCCATCACAGCGCTGGCATCGCCCTGCATCAGGCCGGCCTTCAGAAGCTCGCCCACAAGGAAGCCCATTCCGCCGGCCGCGTGGAAATGGTTCACGTCAGACGGCCCATTGGGATAGATGCGCGCAAGCAGTGGCGTGACATGCGAAAGGTCTGCGAAGTCTTCCATCGTCACATCGAAGCCGGCGGCAGCCGCCATGGCGGGAATATGCAGCGCATGATTGGTGGAGCCACCTGTCGCCATGAGGCCGACAATGGCGTTGACGATGGAGCGCGCATCGATCAGCTCTCCGGCGGGGCGGTAGTCCTGCCCCTGCGCAGTGATTGCGGCGGCGCGATGGGCAGCGGCTTTCGTGAGCGCCGCGCGCAGCGGCGTACCCGGATTGGTGAAGGCGGCGCCCGGCAGATGCAGGCCCATGACCTCCATGATCATCTGGTTGGAATTGGCTGTCCCATAAAAGGTGCAGGTGCCCTGGCTGTGATAGCTTTCGGATTCGGCCTTGAGCAACGCCTCGCGCCCGACCTTTCCTTCGGCAAACAGTTGCCGGATACGGACCTTTTCCGGATTGGGCAGCCCCGATGGCATCGGCCCGGCAGGCACAAAGATTGACGGCAGCCAACCAAAACGCAGCGCCGCGATGACGAGGCCCGGCACAATCTTGTCGCAGACACCCAGATGCAGCACGGCATCAAAAGCGTCATGCGAAAGCCCGATGGCAGACGCCATCGCAATCACATCACGGGAGAACAGGGAGAGCTCCATCCCCTCCTGCCCCTGAGTGACGCCATCACACATCGCAGGAACGCCGCCGGCGACCTGCGCGACAGCATTCACTTCGCGCGCGGCCTCGCGGATGAGCTGGGGATAGGTTTCAAACGGCGCATGGGCCGAAAGCATGTCGTTGTAGGCCGTAATGATGCCGATGACGGGCCAGCTGGCGCCCAAAATTTGCGCTTTCTCGATCACTGCACAACCGGCGGAAGCGTGAGCGATGTTGCCTTCATGCAGGCGCGTGCGCGCATAGGCATTCGGGCGGCGCGCGCGGATCATCTCGAGATAGGCTGCCCGGCTATCCTGCGAGCGCGACTCGATGCGTGCGGTGACTTCTTCGATTTTCGGATGCAGCTTGGTCATGGCTCAGGGTGCCCAGATGATGGATAGCCGGTTGCCGAGCCCCTCAATGGCCCGGCGTACGGGATATGTCTGCTCGTCACCCACCAGGGATTGATCGAGCACGGATCGCTTGTCTTCGCCGAAGATCAGCAGGATGCCCGCCTCGGCGTTGCAGATGGGCTCGGCGGTGAGCGTCATCCGGTAGCGATACTCGCCCGCGACGGGCGCGTGACCTGCATCGACGCCGGCGAGGATTTCCCCGCCCGCCGGGTGTAGCAATGAGCTCAGCTGCGGCGAACCGGGGAACCAGCTTGCGGTGTGGCCATCTGGCCCCATGCCCAGCAGAACGCTGGAAACCGGCTTACAATGTGGCGCGTAAGCAGCCGACCGCCCAGCGACCGCCTCAAAGGGCGTCGCGTCTTCGGTTTTCATTGGAATGAAGGTCGCCGCTGCGGCCGCGCCTTTCAGGAGCCTTTCCCGGACGCCTTTTTCGTTTGAACCCTGATGATGCAGGTCCACCCAGCGTTCATCGACAAGCCCAACTGTTACCTTCTCCCAATCCAGTGCCTCTTCTGACAGAAGGCTCAACATACGCCAGGGAGATGTGCCGCCCGACGCCATGAAGCTTGCCTTGCCGTGTTTGCCGATGGCTCTGGAAAGCTGAAGCGCAGCAAGTTCCGCGGCGAGGACGGAAGCCTCTTCCCGGTCGTCCAGAACGATGAGGCGTGCGTCCATGGGCTCAGCCCTCCTTCCACCAGCTGCGATTGTCGCGGTCCATCAGCATGGCCGCAGACATGGGGCCGTCGGTTCCGGCTGGATAGGCTTCGGGCGTGTAGCTGCTAACCTCCCAGGCTTCAATCAGGCCGTCCACCCAGCGCCAGGCTGCTTCCACCTCATCACGCCGCATGAAGAGGGAAAGATTGCCCCGCACCACATCCATCAGCAGACGCTCATAGGCGTCCGGATAACGCAGCATGAAACTCTCGGCATAGGAGAGGTTCAGCGGCAGGGATTTGACGCGCAGGCCACCAGGGCCGGGCTCCTTGATCTGCACATAGAGCCGCACCGCTTCATCCGGCTGCAGACGGATGACCAGCTTGTTCACATTGCCCGATTGCTCGCCAAACAGGTTGTGCGGCGCCTTGCGGAACTGAATCACGATGTCGGAATGGCGCGAAGACATCCGCTTGCCGGTCCGCAAATAAAACGGCACGCCAGACCAGCGCCAGTTGTTGATCTCCGCCTTTATAGCAACGAAGGTTTCCGTCTTGCTGCCCTCTACGGAAGAGAGTTCGTCGACATAGCCTTTCACCGGCTGACCGCCATGCATGCCAGCGGCGTATTGGCCGCGAACCGTCAGGCGCTTGGCCTCCTGAGACGCGATGGGGCGCAGCGCCCGCAGTACCTTGATCTTCTCTGTACGAATGTCGTCATCTTCCAGGTCATTCGGCGGCTCCATCGCCGTAAGGCAGAGAAGTTGCAGAAGATGGTTTTGCACCATGTCACGAAGCGCGCCGGAGCGATTGTAATAGTCGGCCCGCCCCTCAAGGCCGAGATCTTCGGACACGGTAATCTGGACGTGATCGATATAGTTCTGAGACCATAGCGGCTCGAACAGGATATTTGCAAAGCGCAGCACCATCAGGTTCTGCACGGTTTCCTTGCCCAGGTAATGGTCGATCCGGAACACCTGACGTTCGGCAAACACCTCTGCCACGCCGTCATTGATCGCCTGCGCCGAGGCCAGATCGGTGCCAATCGGCTTTTCCAGAACGACCCTGGAGTTGCCACCCGACAGTCCGGCCCCACCAATCGAGCGGCAGATATCCACATAGAGATGCGGGGAAACCGCCAGATAGAATATCCGTGGGCGGCCTTCTTCGTCGCTGAGCTTTTGGCTCAATCCAGCCCAGTCGCCGGCAGGATCGGTCGCGTCGATGGTCACATAATGCAGGATGCGGGAGAAGCCTTCCCACGCTACTTCATCCCAGGACTTGCCTGAGGCTTTCTGGCAAGCTTCCCTCGCCAGCGCGCGATAAGCCTCTGTATCCATTTCCGAGCGGGCAGTACCGATGATGGAAGAGTTTTCCGGGATCTGCCCATCCGCCCAGCGGTGATAGAGCGCCGGCAACAGCTTGCGGCGCGACAGGTCGCCCGTACCGCCGAAAATCACGATATCAAATGGCTCAACAGGAACAAATTTGGCCACAGGGGCGCTTCCTTTCATCTCCCGGAAACAGTTACCGTCCGGGCCGGCCTACAGGACTTTATTGGGCGCATTTCAGCAGAATGACAACGTTGGCCACTTTGAGATATTATCCCCTCCCGGCCCCAATCCATACCCCAAATGGCGCGAGCAATCGCGGCGCTTCAACCTGCCCATCGGATGCCAGTACTGGCGTGCATCCCTCAACGAGGCCCGCCGGCACGGCCACCTCGTCAGAAGACAAGTTGAAGAGACAGAGAACACGCTCACCGCCCCACTCCCTTTCCAGCGCCAACAATTCGCCGCCCGTATCCAGAAAACGAATATCGCCGATGCGCAGCGCTGAAGAGCTTTTGCGGAAGGCGATCACAAGCCGCGTAAACTCGATTACGGAAAATGGCTGGCCATACTGAGAGGCCACCGCCAGCGCCGAATGCCCCTGCCCAACAGGCAGCCAGGGCTTTGCTTCTGAAAAGCCAGCATAGCTATTGTCATTCAGCCAAGGCATCGGCGTGCGCGCGCCATCCCGACCCAGCGTCAGCGGCCAGTTTGCAATCGCTTCGGGATCCTGAAGATCCTCAAATGCAATCTCCGCCTGCGGCAGGCCAAGCTCCTCACCCTGATAGAGGATTGGATTGCCTCTCAGGCATAGCAACAGCGCATTGGTCATCTTGGCGAAGGCCTGCATGTCCCCGCCCGGCGGGCACCAACGGCTGATACAGCGCGGTGCGTCATGGTTTGAGAAAGCCCAGGAGGCCCAACCATCGTCAAATGACCCCGCCCAATTCGCCTGCGCTGCCTTCACGCGGCGCGCAGACAGCGATTTCGCATAGAGAAAATCAAAGCTGTAGGCAGAGCTGAGCCGTTTATCTCCTTTCGTGTAAGCCCGCATTTCAGCGAGCGGATCAGGCCCTGGAATCTCGGCAACGGTGAAAATGTCGCCATAGCCATCAGCCAACGAACGCACCCGTTCCATGAACAATGGAATGTCCGGGTGAGACTGGTTGTGAATGTGATGCTGCAGGTCAAACGGCCGGGTGATGGTCCGCCCCTCTGCTGGCCAGGGGGGATTGTCCCGAAACTCCGGATCAAACATCGCGAAGTTGATGGCGTCCAGCCGGAACCCATCAACGCCCCGGTCCAGCCAGAACTTCTCCACCGCGAGCAGTGCATCCTGAACTTCGGGATTGTGGACGTTGAGCTGAGGCTGGCTCGCCAGGAAATTATGCATAAAATATTGGCCGCGGCGCGCGTCCCAGGTCCACGCTGGTCCGCCGAAGACTGACTGCCAGTTGTTTGGTGGCGAACCGTCGGGCTTCGCATCGCGCCAGACATACCAGTCAGCTTTCGCGTTCTCCTTCGAGGTCCGGCTCTGCGCGAACCAATCATGCTGGTCGGAGGTATGCGCGTAGACCTGATCAACGATGACCTTCAGGCCAAGCGCATGCGCCTTCGCAAGCAGTTCGTCAAAATCAGCCAGCGTTCCGAATATCGGATCAACGTCGCAATAGTCGGACACATCGTAGCCGAAATCCTTCATGGGCGACCTGAAGAACGGCGAGATCCAGATCGCGTCGACGCCCAGAGCCGCAATGTGATCCAGCCGCCGCGTGATGCCCGGCAGGTCCCCGACCCCGTCGCCATTGGTGTCCTGATAGGAGCGCGGATAGATCT
The DNA here is from genome assembly GCF_019679475.1 of Hyphomonas sediminis. Classification (NCBI taxonomy): domain Bacteria; kingdom Pseudomonadati; phylum Pseudomonadota; class Alphaproteobacteria; order Hyphomonadales; family Hyphomonadaceae; genus Hyphomonas; species Hyphomonas sediminis. The sequence goes on along the minus strand of NZ_JAIEZP010000001.1, from coordinate 2,334,168 downwards.
GGTAGATCACCGCGCCGCGCCACCAGGGCTGGGTATTATCGGTCATGGACGAATGCTCCGGCATTGACTGGCGCTAAGGTCTCGGATGCTCCGCTACTCATGACAAGAGCAAAGCATCTGACGCGCGGAAGGTCACGCGCCGCCACTACCGGTACATCTGAAAAGAAAGAATTCTGACCTGCCGTGCATCCACATGCGCCACTGGATGCATCTGTCGTCCTGAGCATTCAGGAGGTGCGTTCATGTCCCGACATTTCTTTAAGCCGGTTTGCCTGGCAATCGCCGCTGTTGCGTTTGTGTCCACCGCTGCCATCGCGCAGCCTGCCCCGCCGCCAGATCCGGCCACGATCACCATGAGCGCCGAAGACAACAGCGCCGTCATTCTGTCGCTCGCCGAAGTTCTGCGTGACCGCTTCGCCTTCCGCGAGCGCGGCATCGCTGTATCCCTGGAAATCGAAGCCATGGAGAAGCGCGGTGATTTCCGGGACGCGAAAACAGCTGCGGTGCTGCTGGACCTGATCAAGACGCGGATCAGCCCGATGGTCGACGACCGCCATTTCCGCGTCCGCTATATGGGCCCCGAGATAATGGCGGGCTTCAGCGACCTGCCGCCAAATGACGAACAAATCGCAGAGTTCCATGAAGAAGTGCGCCTGCGCGGCGGCGAGATCCCCGAGATCCGCTGGCTGGACGGCAATGTGGGATATCTCCGAATCACCAGATTTCTGAATGCGCCACCTGCGACCGAGCGGCTATCTACGGCGATGAGCCTGCTGGCCGACACGGGCGCCCTGATCATTGATGTGCGCAATGCGCCGGGCGGCGAGCCTGCTGGCGTTGCCAACGCAATCGGCCACCTTGTTGGCGAACGCACACCGACCGTTCGCACGATCGACCCAGCAGACGCGAATGGCGGCACCACTTTTTATGCTGAGCCCAAATCACCGGCTTTCATCGACAAGCCTGTTTTCCTTCTGATTGATGGCGAGACCGGATCGGGCGCAGAAGAATTTGCCTATGACCTGCAAGCCATGAAGCGCGCGACGCTGGTCGGAGAAACCACTTATGGCGCGGCAACCCCCGGCGGTTACAGGCCACTTGCGGGTGGCTTTGCCGCTTTCATCCCGATGCAGGTGGTCAACAACACGATCACCGGCGCGAATTGGGAGGGCGTTGGCGTCCATCCCGATGTCGAAGCACCAGCCGATCAGGCTCTGACAGTCGCCCACCGCCTGGCTATTGAAGCGATCCTGGAAACAGCTGAAGGCCTGCCACGCGCGATTGCGGAAGAAGGGATGGAAACACTGGGGCAATGAGATGGGCGACACGGCGGATACCGAAATACTCGGCCGGCGCGCCTGGCAGGGGCAGAGGGACTCGAACCCCCGACCTGCGGTTTTGGAGACCGCCGCTCTACCAACTGAGCTATACCCCTAAGGCTGGAAGGCATTTGCCCCAACTCTGTGATTGCTGCAAGCCTGTGCCTGACAAAGTCACAAGGGAGATTTCAACAAATGCCGCGCCTACCCTATCCCGAAGACCTCAGCCTACTCGCCCCCGGGGGTGACACGGTTCTCGGAAACCTGGCCCCGCTCAACGTTTTCAAGATGCTTTGCCATGCACCGCATCTTGTGAAACCCTTCGTTTCAATGGGCACAGGCTTCCTGATCAAGGGCAAGCTGGACCCGGTGACACGCGAATGCGTGGTCCTGCGGGTCGGGTATCTGGCGCAGGCGAGCTATGAGACCACCCAGCATGAGGCGATCGGTCTGGCTGTGGGCATGACGCCGGAGCTGATTGAATCCGTGAAGCACGGACCGGGGGCGCCGGGCCTGACGCCGGAACAGCAGATTGCGCTGACCTTTACCGATCACCTTGTCGCCAATCCCCGCCCATCAGATGAGGTGCTGGCGCCAGCCAAAGCCCACTTTGGCCTCGATGGCCTGGAAGAACTCGTACTCCTCATCGGCTACTACATGATGGTCTGCCGGTTCCTGGAAACCTTTGGCGTCGATATTGAAGACGGCGGCCCCAAAGGCACCGCGATCGTCGACCGCAGCTGAAAACAAAAGAAAACGGGCGGCAGTTGCCTGCCGCCCGCTTCTCATTTCGCCGAAGCGAAATTCTTATTTCTTGATGGCGGAGACGACGCCTGCGCCGACGGTACGGCCGCCTTCGCGGATAGCGAAGCGCAGACCCTGGTCCATGGCGATCGGAGCGATCAGTTCAACGTCCATCTTCACGTTGTCGCCCGGCAGGACCATTTCCTTGTCAGCCGGAAGCTTCACGATGCCCGTCACGTCCGTCGTGCGGAAGTAGAACTGCGGACGGTAGTTCGTGAAGAACGGCGTGTGGCGGCCGCCTTCTTCTTTCGTCAGGATGTAAGCCTCAGCTTCGAACACCGTGTGCGGCGTGATCGAACCCGGCTTGCAGAGAACCTGGCCGCGCTCAACGCCTTCACGGTCAACACCGCGAAGCAGCGCGCCGATGTTGTCGCCTGCCTGGCCCTGGTCGAGCAGCTTGCGGAACATCTCAACGCCCGTGCAGGTCGTCTTGACGGTCGGGCGGATGCCGACGATCTCGATTTCCTCACCGACTTTCACGACGCCCTGCTCAACCCGGCCGGTCACAACCGTACCGCGGCCAGAGATCGAGAACACGTCTTCAACCGGCATCAGGAACGGCTTGTCCAGCGGACGCTCCGGGGTCGGGATGTAGTCGTCGACAGCTTTCATCAGCTCGAGGATCGCGTTCTGGCCGATTTCCGGATCGCGGTCTTCAACGGCGGCAAGCGCCGAACCCTTGACGATCGGGATCTCGTCGCCCGGGAAGTTGTACGAAGACAGAAGTTCACGCACTTCCATCTCGACCAGCTCGAGCAGCTCGGCATCGTCGACCATGTCGACCTTGTTCAGGAACACGACCAGCGCCGGAACGCCAACCTGGCGTGCCAGAAGAATATGCTCGCGCGTCTGCGGCATCGGGCCGTCAGCCGCGTTCACAACCAGGATCGCGCCGTCCATCTGGGCTGCACCGGTGATCATGTTCTTCACATAGTCGGCGTGGCCGGGGCAGTCGACGTGCGCGTAGTGACGGTTTTCCGTCTCGTACTCAACGTGCGACGTGTTGATCGTGATGCCACGCGCCTTCTCTTCCGGCGCCGCGTCGATGTCGGCATATGCCTTCGCCGTCGCACCGCCAGACTTCGCAAGCGTCATCGTGATCGCTGCCGTCAGCGTCGTCTTGCCATGGTCAACGTGGCCGATCGTGCCAATGTTTACGTGCGGTTTGGTCCGCTCAAACTTTGCCTTGCCCATCGGGCCTCTCCTTGTGTTGGGTTTCGTCCGGCCCGCCGGACAGGTTGAACCTCAATTGATCTCGGGCCATTCGGCCTTCAAGCGGCGCCTAATACCTATGTGTGACAACGGTTTCAAGCGGGCTTTTACGGGTAAATCTTGCCCTTCTGCAGGCCTTGCGGATGCGGGCACCGCAGCCGATAAGCTCCCGGACTTACTTCAGGGAAATCGGGGAGCCCTATGCGATCAGAACTCAGACAACATGCCACGCGCCTGAATCAGGCCTCGCTTAAGGCGCTGGCCGCGACGCGCGCTGACTTTGCGCCAATCTCGGCGGCGGGCTGGAAAATCAACCTGGCGCGGCAATTCCTTGATTCTGATGCAGAAACCGCGCTGCTTAAGCATGGCGCCGAGACTGGCCTGACCCAAGCGGCAGCCGACCTGTTCTCCGGCGCCATCGTGAACCCTTCGGAAGGCCGGCCCGCCTTGCACTGGGCATTGCGTGCGACGCACCCTCTTTCGGGAGAGGCCGAGACTGTGCGCCGAAGCGTCGAACCTGCCCTTGAGTTCGCTGGAAAAATTCAGCGCGGCGAGGTGCGTACTGCTGATGGCAAGCCGTTTACGGCAGTGCTTCATATCGGCATTGGCGGATCGGACTTCGGTCCACGACTGATCGCGGACGCATTCGACGACCTAGCCCCCCCCGGAATCACGTTGCGCTTTGCCGCAAATGTTGACCCCTATGATCTGGACCGCGCAATGGCGGGACTTGATCCCCTATCCACGCTGGTGATCGGCGTATCGAAATCCTTCGGCACGGAAGAAACGCTTTATAATCTGGGCCGTGCGCGCCGCTGGCTGGAAGCGGCACTGGGAGATAAGTCGAGCCAGCACCTCGCGCTGGTGACCGCTGTGCCGGAGAAGGCGAAAGCCTGGCTGGGCGGGCGTGAAGCCTACACCTTCGATATGCCGATCTCAGTCGGCGGGCGTTTCTCGCTCTGGTCGGCGGCGTCGCTGGCCTGCATGATCTATCTCGGCCCGGACAATTTCCGCAAAATTCTTAATGGTGCCAATGCGATGGACGAGCATGTGCGCACCGCGCCGCTCGAATCGAATGCTGCAATGCGCCTCGCCCTGCTCGACTTCTGGAACACCTCGATTCGCGGGAAACCGATGCGGGTGCTGCTGGCCTATGCCAACCGCCTGCGCATGCTGCCGACCTATATGCAGCAGCTGGAAATGGAATCGAACGGAAAATCCGTTGATTCTGAAGGCAATACGGTCGAGCCGCCGACCGCGCCGGCGCTGTGGGGCGGCGAAGGATCGGTGGGGCAACACTCCTATCACCAATGGCTGCATCAGGGATCGCAGGATGTGCCGTGCGAATTCATCTTCGCGCCCGATTTTGACCGCGATTCTGACGGGCTGGACGCTTTGACCGCCCATGCGCTCGCGCAGGCCGAAGTGCTCGCAAATGGCCGTAGCATCGAGGAAGTACGCGCCGAGGAGCCGAGGATAAGCGCGGCCGTATCCGCACAGAAGGTGCATGCGGGCGGGCGGCCCTCCTCCCTGCTCTCCCATGCCGATTTCGGGCCGGAAGCGTTTGGGGCGCTGGTGTCACTGTTTGAACACCGCACTTATTTTGCGGGCAAGCTGTGGGGCCTCAACCCGTTTGACCAATGGGGCGTGGAGCGCGGCAAGACGATGGCCGGGCGCCTGAAGGCGATCCTAAAGACACCCAGCGAAGCCGCCGATCCTGTAACAGCTGCGCTGCTTCGGCAGATTTTCTGACGCATGCCGATTGCCCGCCTCCTGCGCGAGCAGACCATCGGGGAGACCCGCTGGCTGGCGCTCGACACCGATGGCAGACCCGCGGCGACCTATCTGGAGCGCGCCTCGAACACCGCAGCGTTCGGCGCGCGCCTGGAGGGCCGCATCGGCAAGACCGATCCGGGCGCGGGCGGTACTTTTGTCCTCCTTTCCGGGTCAGACAGTGTATTTTTGAGGACAAACAGGGACAGTTTGGTCCCCAGTGAGGGCAGTCTGGTCACGGTTGAGGTCGTTTCCGAAGCGCGCGCCGGAAAACTGCCGCGCGTGAAGCTGACCGCGCCGGACACTGCGCCTGCCCCCTCTGGCGCAGACGCCTGGCGGCGCTTCCTGAACGGCGGCGAAACGGCCCCGGTGGAAGACGTGAACGCCGGCGCCCCGGTAGTGAGCGCCGCCTTCGAAGACGCGCTCAATCCGGATGTGACCCTGCCGGGTGGCGGGGTGATGCATATCGACCGGACGCGGGCGCTGACGGCGGCGGACATTGATTCGGCCGGGCGCGCCATGAAGGGCAGCGCCGGGGCACGCGCCCTCTCCCTCAACCGGGAGGCGGCGGGTGAGCTGGCGCGGCAGATCCTGCTGCGCGGGCTGGGCGGCCTGTTCGTGCTGGACTGCGTTGCCCCGGTCGCGGGCGATGGAGGCACGCGAATCAGGGCCGCGTTCCAGGACACGTGGAGCGGGCTGACGACACGGCACACCAAGGCGCTGGCAGTTTCACAGCTGGGGCTGATGGAGGCCTCAACCGGTTGGTGGATCACGCCGCTGGCGGAGCGGATGCTGGACGTGTCCGGCGCGCCGACACCGGAGACCACAGCGCTGGAAGGCCTGCGGCAGCTGGAGAAAGCGGCAAGCCATGACCGGATGGGGCGGCTGAAGCTGGCCCTGCCGGAAGCGGCCCATGCCTGGCTGGCGGCCAGCGGCCTGGAGGCTCAGGCGCGGCTGGCGGAGAGATATGGCGCGCGGCTGTCGATCGGGGTTCACGCGCGGGCCGGGTTTGAGGTATCCCCAGAGGGATGAGCAAGCTCGCTACCCCCGAACAGAAAAAGCCGCTGTGTGCGCGTTGCCGCAAGCAGACGGTTGCCGCCGAATACCGCCCCTTCTGCACCAAACGCTGCGCGGACGCTGACCTCGGCCAGTGGCTGAACGGCAGCTATGTCATCGCCGGACGCCCGGCAGAGGACGCCGAAGACACCTCCGGCGGGCGGTCAGCTGAAGATGATACAGAATCCCACTGATTTGTGCGTAGACAAGGCCATCGGCCTTCGTTAAGTAGCCGCTTCCCCGTTCGGCCCGCCCGGGTAGCTCAGGGGTAGAGCAGCGGATTGAAAATCCGCGTGTCGGTGGTTCGATTCCGCCCCCGGGCACCATTTTCCTATACACAGACGCCCATGCGCGTCCGCCAGCGTCCATTAAATTTCGTTGGAAGAAATTTCTTCTGTTGGCATTTTGTTGGCATCGAAACGGTCGGGAACCCGACAGTCGCCAAAGGTGTTACAGCGACGGAGGCGGCCTTTATCTTGAGGCAACTCCCCGCGGGTCAAAGCTCTGGAAAATGACTTGCCGCTTTGACGGCATGCCAGTCGGACTAAAGAGCACTTCATCCGTTCTTTGCATCGGTGGGCTCGCCAACAATTTCCTCCGGACTCCCGACGCTTCTCGATTCCCGCCTGATACAGTTCAAAACGTCCGTTTACAGAACTTGAACCATCCGATGCTGAAGGCGCTTAAAAATTCACTCCCGAAGCGTTGTACAGTTCATACAGCGCAAGGCGCGGCATCATCGGATGCTCGCCGCCCGACCGGGCATCGCCAGCCAGGGACGGACAGACCAGGGCACAGTCAGCGGTGCCGCGCTCGTGGAGCATCTGGCAACCTTAGACCGCCTGCGTCCGCGTGTTCAGACGCCGCGCGCCCGAGATTGAAAACACTAAGGGAGGAAGTGCAGCAAGGAGCCGCCGAAGCACTGTGTAAGTTTGAACTATTTCTATGGTTAAAATCGCCACCATAGGTTGACATCCCGCAAATGCATCAGCAGTCTTTTTCTGCTGGGACCTTTCAGAAGCCTGTTTCAAACTGGCTGACGGTACCGTTTGTTTGAAGATGCTGATGTTGAAGGTTTCAGGGGTAAAGGGTCTCTGTCGTGACATATTCCAGATCTGGCGCGGGCCGCCTTAAGGCTGTCCTGCTCGCAACGCTTTTGGCCGGAACGCTGGCCGCCTGCGGTGGCGGTGGCTCTTCAGGAACCTCGGCCCCGCCTCCGTCTGCAGGCACACCCCCATCTCCGCCACCGCCACCGCCCCCAACAGGCATAGGCTTCGAGCTCGATGGCAGCGCGAGTAAGGGCATGATCTTCGGCGGAACGGTCAAAGTGTCCGATGCGAACGATCCTGACGAGGTGCTGGCCACTGTTACCACCGATGGCGCAGACGGAAGCTTTGACCTGTCAGTCAGTCCCAGCCTGAATTTTGGCGGTGGCATCCTGAAGATCACCGTCACGGGTAATCCGACAGCAACAATGGTCTGCGATGCCCAGCCCGGCTGTAATGGCGCCCCCATTTGGCTCAACGGTGCAGATCGGTGAGGACTTCCAGCTCTCGGCCCTTGTCCCGTCCCCGGAAAACAACAGCACCCTGACGGTCAACGTCAATGCTCTCACGACGTTTGCAGCCCGCTACACCGAAGACGCCGCCGAGGGGCGCGCCATCAACGCGACCGATGTCGCCGCCGGGGACAGCCGCGCGGCGACCCTGTTCGGGCTGCCGCAAGTCCGGCTGTCATCGATCGAAAACCTGGATATCACAAGGCCGGACGGCGGAGGGGCATCGGAACAGGCTCTGCGTGTCGCGATGATCAATGCCGGCATTCTAGCAGCAATGCTCCGCGAAGCAGGATCGCCGGAAGAACGCCTCTCAGCCATACTTGGCGACTTTTCAGAAAACGGCGGCCAGCTTCGCGCGCGAAGCGGGACGGCGCCGGGCCAGACATTTGGCCTGGAGGCAGTGTTCCTCGGCGCCTTTCAGGCAACCGCCGCCAGTCCGGTTACCAGCCCGGCAAAGGATACGGTCGCAGGTAAGCTGGAGCAGGACTATCTCGCCGCCGCCGCGGCGCTTCCCGGGCAGTTCACTGCAGATCTACCGGTACGGCCCCTTCTTACCGCGTCAACAACGGCCCTGTCATTCGAGGGAGTGGCCTTTCGGGGCGTTCCATCTCTACCAATCACAATCAGTGGAGACGGCGTACCCTGGACAATCTCTTCCGATGTACCCTGGCTGGTATTTAACCAGGACAGCGGCACGGGCAATGCAACCATAAGGGTCGCACCCAGCCCTGGTTTCGCGAACCTCGGGGCGAATGAGGGATCATTCGTGATTTCCGACAGCCAGTCACCTCGGCAAATAAGGGTAGATGTCACATACTTTCTGCAAGACGCGTTGCGCGCGGCGCCCCCCCGTGCAATTCGCCTGATCGCAGGCGTGGGCGCCACAACGCCTATAACAACGCAGGTCCGGCTGACCGGGCAGAATGTTACCTGGCAGGCCGCCTCTGACCAGAGCTGGGCCCGCGCCGTACCAGCAGGCGGCACCTCTCCTTCGGAGATCACGGTAGAGGTCGACCCGACAGGTCTGCCTGAAGGCGTACATACAGCCGAAATTACTGTGTCCGACACCGTCTACAATCAACAGGTACGGATTCCCGTCGAGCTCACCCTTGAACCGCGACGCATCATTGTCGCCGAAACAGGTGTGAGCTTTTCCCGGTTTCCCGGTAGCTCGATCCTGGAGCGGGATATCATGGTCTCCGAAAACTCCGGGGAACCGCTCGGCTGGACCGCCCAGAGCTCAGCTTCCTGGCTGAGTGTCACGCCGTCAGGAGAAACCGGCTGGGTCCTGACCCTGCGCGCCGATCCCTCCGGGCTCGCAAGCGATACGGTTCACACTGCACGGGTCGAGGTCCGGGCCACTGATCCGGCAGTGGCCAACACAGAAACCATTGAGGTTGGCCTCTGGGTTGGCACAACCGATCCCGAGCCGCTCGTTGATATCGACCTTCTGCACCGGCACATCATTGCCGACCCGGTAAGGCCCTACGTTTATGTCAGCAAGGGTTCGTCGGGCGATGTCGACATCATCAACATCTACACAGGTGAGGTCGCCGGCGTCATTGAGGATGTGGCGGCCAATAGCTACACGATGGCCATTACACCCGATGGCAGGCGGCTCTTCGTTGTCGATGCTAATAACTCGGTCCTGGTGCCAGTCGATCTGGCGAGCCGCACCGTGCTGCCTGCCTGGCCAGCCGGGGGCTATGCTTCGATGGCCATCGGCCGGGTGGATGGCAAGACCATACTCTTTACCGGAAGCGGACACACCTATGATCTCGATACCGGCACACGCTTTGTGAACCCTGACAGCCAGAAGTTCATCCAGGGTGTCAATTCTGTTGCCGTCAGCAGGAACGGCGAACGGGTGTGCCAAATCAACAGGTACGTCAGCCCTTATTCACTCTACTGCTTCGATACGTCCTACAGCCACCTTGAAGGAGGCCGACTGATTGTGGAGATGAATGGCAATGTCGCGCATGGCACCGGTTCCAATGGCGCGGATGTCGCTCTGTCCAACGATGGCAGCCGTGTCTTCGCTGCTTCCGGTGCACCCTACGAATTCCTGGTCTTCGACTCAAAAACGCTTCAGCAGGTGCAGCGACTGCCAGCCGGAGCGTATCCGAACAACGCAGAAGTTGATCTGAATGATGTCTTTTATGGCGGGATCATGGGCAGTGGTGTGGACGACATCTGGGCTTACGATTCCCTGGGTAATCTTAGGGGCACATATGGCTCATCGGGTGATGGCTCTGAAACTATCTTTCCTGGGCAAATGGTGATCTCCGGCAACGGCTCTCGCCTTATCGGAACGACTGAGGCTTATATTCTCGGCACGAACCGTATCTTCATCCTCGCCACCCAATGAGCCGGCGCCGAATGTGAGACAGCACTTCCTGGCGGTCTTCGATGAGACACCCGCATGTTCACGCTCGAAAAAAAGGGCTGTGTCATGGATAAAAATTGCGGCTCATGAGTGCCCTATCCTGTCTGTAGCCATACAAAGCTGCCTCTATTTTTTGAGCACGAGGAACTAAGCGCCGCAGTTTTCCGTGGAAAACGGCATCGAACCAACTACCAAATTGAACATGTTGGCAGAGGTGTTGGCATCTCCTGATGCCAACATGCGGTATTTTTCTTTAACTACAAACTATTAGTCATGTTCGCGATTCAGCCGCCGGGCACCATTTTCAAGAGATTGCCAGACTTCAGGCCGCGCGCTTTGGCGTCGCGTATCCTGTACTCAGGCGCTTTACCGGCTTGCTGATGCATCCTCCGACACCTGCACCAGCGTTTTTCCGAAGGTGCCGCCGGAGAGCATGGACTGGAAAGCGCGGGGGGCGGTTTCGAGGCCTTTGTGGATGTCTTCCCGGTAGCGGATCTGGCCGGCTTTCAGCCAGCCGGACATTTGGCTGAGGAACTGATCCTGATGGCTGGCAACATAGTCGCCCACGAATAGCGGGTGGACCTGAACGTTCTGACGGCGGAACACCGGGGCGCCGGTTTCGCGCCAGGTCTGCATGATGTCTTCCCCCATCGCGCCGTATTGGGAAGCAAGGCCGCATAGCGTGATGCGGGCATTCGGGGTGAGGCGCCCAAGGACTGCCTCGAACACAGCGCCGCCGACATTTTCAAAATAGACATCGATGCCATCCGGACACGCCGCATACAGACGTTCCTGAAAATCGGGCGCGAGATGGGAGACGCATTCGTCAAAGCCCAACTCATCACGCACATAGGCGCATTTTTCCTCGCGGCCCGCGATGCCGACGACGCGGCAGCCGCGCAGGCGGGCAAGCTGGCCGGCCACCTGCCCCACGCCGCCTGACGCCGCAGAAATGACGACTGTTTCGCCCGCGCGCGGAGCGCATTGCACATAGAGCCCGGAATAGGCCGTGAGCCCGAGCATACCCATTACACCGACAGCGGAGGAAATCGGCGCAAGCGCCGGATCGAGCTTGCGCGGGAACATATAGCCGAAAGCGGAGATGCCCTCGCCCGTGAGCCCATAAGTTTGCCAGCCATTTGTGTTGAAGACGAAATCGCCCTCCGCGAAGCCTTCCAGCCGGCTTTCGACGACTTGGGACACCGCGCGCCCGTGGCAGACTTCGCCGGGCTGTTCCACGCCCCGGCGGCGGCGGCCCCATTGATAGGGATCGAGCGAGAGATAGACCGTGCGGGTGAGCATCTGGCCCGGCTGGGGCGACGGCGCGGGCGCCTCGCGCCAGGCAAAATCGGCGTCACTCGGCCAGCCCTCCGGCGGCGTGCGCGCGAGAACCCAATGCGGATTGATCCTGCCCGGCATGATTGACACCTCTCTCCCTCAATATTTTGGGGAAGAGTGAGCGCCGGGCCGGAAACCTGTCAACGATGCCCCGGCGGCAACAAAAAAGGCGGCCCGGAAGCCGCCTTTTTCTATTCTGAAAATATGCCTACGGACTATTTCGTCGTGTAGCCGCCATTCACGAGGATCGTCTGGCCGGTCATCCACCAGCCTTCGGTGACGAGGAAGCGGATATAGGGGACGATGTCTTCAATGTCGGTGAGGCCGGTTTTCGAGAAGCCGGACAGGGCGGCGGCCGATTTGTGGTAGGCTTGGGCGTCCGCGGATTCCTGGCCATAGAAGAAGGGGGTATCCATCGGGCCGGGGCCGACGGCGGTGACCGAGATGCCCCGGTCGCCAAACTCCTTGGCGGCGGCGCGGGTATAATGCTCCACCGGGGCCTTGGTGCCGGCATAGCTGGAATAGAACGGTGTGAAGGCGCCGAGCAGCGAGGTGACCAGCGTGCAGACGCGGCCATTGTCTTCCAGATGCTTGCCGGCCTCTTTCAGGAAGAAGAAGGCGCATTTGTTGTTGACCGCGTCCATCTCGTCGAACTCGGCTTCGCTGATGTCGATCATCGGCTTTTTCAGCACCTTGCCGACCGTGTTCACTGCAATGTCGATGCGGCCCATGGCGGCCTTGGCGTCTGCAAAGAGTTTCTCGGTGGCGCCAGCGGTCGTCAGGTCAGCGCGGAAGGAAAAGGCCTGGGCACCCTGGAAGCGGATTTCCTCAAGCGTATTTTCGGCTTCGGCAGCGGCCGAGGGGCTGTTGTAGTGAATGGCGACGGCCTTGGCGCCGCGCTGGGCGAAGTCTTTCGCGATCAGGCCGCCGAGATTCTTCGCGCCGCCTGCGATGAGGACGGTTTTACCCTTCAGGACGAGGGGTGATGTCATGGCTTGTCTCCCTTGGCTCATGTAAGGGAGGATTTATTCGCTGGATTTTTTGGTATAAATGGCCTGATTTCGACCACTATTGTCGAAATATTCGAACAATCATCAGGCGGCGCCCCTTTGGACCGGATCGAGCTTTACCGCGTGTTTGTGCGCGTCGTGGAAACCGGCAGCTTCACCAAGGCAGCCGCGACGCTGAACCTGCCCCGCTCGACGGTATCGACCGCTGTGGCCACGCTGGAAGGCCGGCTGGGCACGCGCCTGCTGAGCCGGACGACACGGGCGGTTTCGGCGACGCAGGACGGGATCTCCTTCTATGAGCGCTGCCTGCGCCTGATCGAGGACAACGAAGAGCTGGAGGGCCTGTTCCGGCATGACGGGGCGGGCGCGCCGGCGGGCAAGCTGACCGTGGACATGCCCGGGCGGATCGGGCGGCTGATCGTGGCGCCCGCCCTGCCCGGCTTCCTGGAGCGGTATCCCGGCATCGAGCTGCAGATCGGGACAACGGACCGGGCGGTAGACCTGATCGGGGAGAATGTGGACTGCGCGCTGCGGGTTGGCGCGCTGCCGGACTCCGGGCTGATCGCGCGCAATCTTGGCCTGCTGGAACTCATCAATGTGGCGAGCCCGGACTATCTCGCCCGGCATGGCACGCCCGAAACGCCGCGCGACCTTCAAAGCGGGCACTATGCCGTGCGCTACGCCTCGCCCACCACGGGCCGCGTGGAGGATTGGGAGTGGACTGAAGATGGCACCGAACACACGCTGGCGCTGCCGGGTCGCGTAACGGTCAACAGCGCGGAGGCCTATATCGCGTGCTGCCTCGCCGGACTGGGGGTGATCCAGATACCTGCTTATGATGTGCAGGCGCAGCTGGCGTCCGGAGAGCTGGTGGAGGTGTTACCCGCTTACCGGGCCGAAGCCCTGCCGATGGCGCTGGTCTATCCGCACCGGCGCCACCTTTCCCACCGGCTGCAGGTGTTTGCCGATTGGATGGCGCAGCTGATGCGCGAACGGGTCAATCCGCCGGGACGCTGAACTCCGAATCAGCCTTACATTACTGACATATGAAATTTTTCCGATTTCAGCGGCTTTGCCCTGAATTCGCGTCGCGGCGCAAATCCCTGCTCAAAAAATGGGATGCCGCGCAGTCTTTGCCCTTACGGAAAATCCGGTTGTTGCTTTGAGGCCACACTTTGCGGCCTGAGTGAGAAAACCAAGCACCGGCTGGAGCACCTATGGGACACGCCCTGATTTCCGACACGAGCAATGGCTGGCGCGACGCTGCACTCACCGTGCGCGACGCCGACGATGCTGACATGGACGCCATTACGGCGATCTATGCCCACTTCGTTCTGACCAGCCCCGCAACCTTTGAAGAGACCCCGCCTTCCATGCCCGAGATGCGGATGCGGCGGGCGAATGTGCTGGCGGCGGGGCTGCCGTTCCTGGTGGCGGAGATCGACGGGATGGTCGTCGGCTTCTGCTACGCCTCCCCCTACCGGACGCGGACGGCGTATCGCTACACGGTGGAGGACTCCATCTATGTGAGCGAGCCCCATGGCGGACGCGGTGTGGGCAGCGCGCTGCTGGGCCAACTCATCACGCGCTGCGAGAAAGGCCCTTGGCGGCAGATGCTGGCCGTGATGGGCACCGGGCACAACGAGGCCTGCATGGCGCTGCACCGCAGCCTCGGCTTTTCCAATGTCGGTACGCTGAAGGCTGTCGGCCTCAAGTTTGGCCAGTGGGAAGACACCGTGATGATGCAGCGCCACCTGGGCGACGGGGAATGGTCCCTGCCGCGGGAATAACCCGCTTTTGCGCCCCCCTGGCTCTTGCCCGCACAAGAACATCAAGCGCACCGGAAGAGCCCCAGCGCGCCAGCCAACACGTCCATCCTTTCCTGTGTCAGCCTGCGGGCGCGCGCAGTCCCATCGCGCAACATGTCGAACACATCGCCGGGCCGGCTGGAAATCTCCATCCGCCGCTCCCGGATCGGGCCGACCAGGGTTTCCAGCACACCAGAAAGCCGCGCCTTCAATACCGCATCCCCCAATCCACCGCGCCTGTAATGCGCCTTCAGATCGGCAACGGCCTGTGCATCGGGGTCAAACGCATCGAGATATGTGAAGACGACATTTCCTTCGACCTGCCCCGGATCACTGACATGGATATGGTTGGGATCGGTATACATCTGACGCACGAACTGGCGCAGCATCTCCGGACTGGACGACAGCGGAATGGCGTTGCCCTGAGACTTGCTCATCTTTGTTTTCCCGTCAGTTCCGGGGAGGCGGCCAGTTTTTGAAACCAGCGCCTCTGCCTCCAAAAGTACCGGTTTGCCGATCTGGTGATTCAGACGGCGGACGATTTCGTTGGTCTGCTCTATGAGCGGCAACTGGTCTTCGCCCACCGGGACCAGAGTAGCGCCGAAGCCAGTTATGTCCGCTGCCTGAGCAACCGGATAGCAGAGGAAACCGGCCGGGATGTCCCGGCCAAACCCGCGTGCCCGTATTTCATCCTTGATGGTGGGGTTTCGCTCCAGACGCGCAACCGTGACGAAGTTCATATAAAGCAGCGTCAGCTCAGCAAGAGCGGGCAATCCGGATTGTACACAGATTGTCGACCTGTCGGGATCGATCCCCGCTGCGAGATAATCGAGAGCGACTTCGAGGACATTCTTCCGGATCTTGCCGGGGTCGTGCGCATTGTCGGTCAGCGCCTGCGTATCGGCGAGCAGGATGTATTGCGTGTGCGTATCCTGAAGCCGGACCCGGTTCTGGAGAGAGCCGGCATAATGGCCAAGATGAAGCGGGCCGGTCGGGCGATCGCCGGTGAGGATAGTCTGGCTGAATGGTGCGGCGGGGTGCATGTGCGGTTTCCTTGATTGGAAGCCGCCAGATCCAGTGAGCGCATAAATCCGAAGATTACTGACCGACCGGTTTCCGGCGGCAGGCGTCTTCTGGGTTCAAAGGTTCAGTTGAATCTGATGACGCGCCGCTCCTGTGAGGAGCGCCACCAATTGGCAGATCCGGGAAGAAAAGCGCGCATCATGCGGGGCAGATGCCACCTGCGTACACCGCGCGCAAGCGTACACGCCGCCACAGAGGGCGCGTAACGCTTAAATTACCTGGAAGAAGAGTGGCTCCGCGAGCAGGACTCGAACCTGCGACCGGGCGATTAACAGTCGCCTGCTCTACCAACTGAGCTATCGCGGAACAGCTGGAAGACGGGGGAATAGCCAGACCGGGTTTCAGGTTCAAGAGGCAAATAGCGGCTTCTGCACAAAATCAGCCGAGAATTGTGGAAAGCGGCCGCCAAGCCACCGCCCCGCCCCAGAAAGAAAAAAGGCGGGAGACAAAGCTCCCGCCGAAGGCGTTGGGTGATGGTGGGTGTCTCCAAGAGAAGACAGGACCAAGTTCGCCCGAATTGGTTAATGCTGGGTAAACAGTTTGAAACAAATGCAATCACGCGCGTTCAGCATTGCGGGCTGCGCGTTTGGGGGATCGGGTTTTCGGGAAAGATGCTGGAGGCCCCACCCGGAATCGAACCGGGGTGCACGGATTTGCAATCCGCTGCGTCACCACTCCGCCATAGGGCCTCAGGAGAGAGGCCCTGTAGCAGCGCTTCGCGGCCGACACAATCGGACTTTCACTACCTTTCACAGAAGAAGCACACAGCGGCGATCCTGCGCATTGCGCGGCGCCGCCGCCGTGATACAGGGGGCAGACCTATCCAGCGATTCAGAAACGGCGAATTGAGATGGACTACGACCTAGCCCGCGAAATCATGGTGGACAGCCAGATCCGCCCCGATGACGTGACCGATCCGGCCATTGTCGCCGCTTTCATGCACACGCCACGCGAAGAGTTCGTGCCCAGCTCCCGCCGCCCGGTGGCCTATTCCGAGCTGGAAATCGAAACCTCCAAGGGCCGCGCCCTGTGGACCCCGCGCGACACCGCCAAGCTGGTGAAGATGGCGCAAGCGAAGCCGACTGATGTTGTCCTCGTGATTGCGGCTGGATCTGGCTATGAAGCGGCGCTGCTGAACCACCTCGCCGACACCGTGATTGCATTGGAAGACAATGCCGGCCTTGTGGACGCGATGTCGACCCGCTTTGCGGAGCTGGGCATCGACCGCGTGGCGCCGGTGGAAGGCAAACTTGAAGCCGGCCTGCCCGAACAGGCGCCGTTCGATGTCATCTACGTATGCGGCATGGTCGAAACCCTGCCCGACGCCTGGGGCGCGCAGCTGTCCGAAGGTGGCCGGCTGGTAGCCGTCATGGCGGATGCCGGCGGCATTGGCCGTGGCAAGGTGTTCACCAAGGCGGGCGATACGCTGTCTTCCCGCGACGGTTTCGATGCCTGCCCGCCGCGGCTGGCGCAATTCGACCGGAAGCCCAGCTTTACGTTCTAAGGCAGCCTGCGGCTTTATGTTTTGGTGAACAGCGTTCACCTTATTAAAAGAAGTTCTTATATACTCTGCTGGACGCACCAACAGGGTATCTCATTATGCGTAAGCTCACTCCCCGGCTGCTGATCGGGACCAGCCTCCTTTCGCTTTGTCTGGCAACACCGGCTGTTGGAGAAACCCTCCCGGAAGCGATCTCCGCAGCCTTCTCGACCAATCCGCAGCTTGAGATCGAGCGCTACAGCACCGAGATCGCCCGCCAGAACCTGCAAGCTGCGCGCGGCGCCGGCCGGCCGACCGCCGACCTTTCGGCGACCGGCGGCTATCAGTATGTCGACACCAACAGCCCGTTTGCGTTCAATCTGGGCGACCAGCCGATTGCGACGGCGCAGTTGCAGATCATCCAGCCACTCTACACCGGCGGAAAGATCGCTGCTGGCATCCGTCAGGCAGAGGCCGGTATCAATTCGGCAGACCTCGGCTTCCAGGCCGCGCGGCAAGACCTGACCCTGCAGGTGATTACATCCTACATGGACGTGGTGCGCGATCGCGAAGCCGTCTCCATCCGCCAGAACAATGTGGACGTGACCGGCGAGCAGGTGCGCGCTGCACAGGACCGGTTCGATGTTGGCGTGGTGACCCGTACTGACGTTGCCCAGGCGCAAGCCCGCCTTGAAGGCGCCCGCGCCTCCCTCGCCGGCGCAGAAGCGACGCTGCAGGCCAGCGAAGCCAATTATCAGTTCCTGACCGGCATGCGCCCTGGCGACCTTGCCCCGCCGCCGCCGATCCCGCCGCTGCCGGCGAATATCGACGACGCAATCGCCTCGGCCATCAAGGACAACCCGACCATCGCGTCGGCCCGCGCAGACCTGCGCGCCGCAGAAGCCGGCGTCGATTCGGCAAAAGCCGATGGCCGCCCGCAAGTGAGCATCGTGGGCGCTGCCGGCATTCAGGAAACCTATGGCCAGGACTCGACCGTCAGCAATTCCAGCGTTTCCGCCATTGCGCAGGCCCGCATTCCCCTGCTGACCGGCGGCGTGGTGAAGGCGCAGACTGAAGGCGCGAAGCTGCGCCGCGAACAAGCCCGCCGATTCGTCGACAGCCTGGAAACGCAGGTTCGCGCGCAGGTGACGCAGGCCTGGTTTAGCTACGAAGCCTCCGTACGCGCCATCGAAGCCTCGCGCCGGCAGGTCGAAGCCGCCGAAATCGCCTATGAGGGCGCTCAGGAAGAACTCGCCGTTGGCGTGCGCTCTACGCTCGACGCGCTGGATCAGGAACAGCAGCTGTTTGAAGCACGTCTGGCGCTGGTCGCAGCAGAGCGGGATGCTTATGTTGCTGCTCACAACCTGCTGCGTGCCACGGGCGCGCTGGGCACAATCGGCTGATCCACTCGCCCGTCAGGCGTTAACTTTGTCAAACGCTTGTTAACTCCGGCGGCCTATCGGTGGTATCAGACATACTGATTCCGTCAGCGAGGGGCTGAGATGGCAAACGAAGCACACAAAGAACCGACGATGGAGGAGATCCTCGCATCGATCCGGAAGATCATCGCGGATGATGGCCCGGCGGCTGCGGCGGCCCCTGCACGCCCGGTCTTGCGGGAAACGACTGCCGAAACCAAACCGGCCGCGCCCAGCTTCGCCTTTGAAGGCGACGGCGACGATCTTGGCATGTTCGAAGGCGATGACAGCGACGAGCTGGCTGACGAACTCGCCAGCGAAACCGCCGAAGCGCTGACCACCGAGTTCAAAGGCCCCGAATACACGTTTGAAGCGATGCTGGGCGCCTCGAAGGCCCGCGAACAGCGCGCGCCTGCGCCAGAGCCAGTTCGCCAGCCCGAGCCCGAGCCGGTCAAACCTGCGCCGCAGCCCGTCCTGCGCGCCGATCCGCCGCCTGCCCCCCAACCGGAGCCTCAAATGACCGCCGCGCCGCGCTACCAGAATGAGCCGCTGACGAACTCCAATACCGCAGAATCGGCTGCCGGCGCGCTCGGCAAGCTGATCTCGAAGATGGATATGGGCAGCGACAACACGCTCGAAGGCCTCGTCCGCGAACTCCTGCGCCCGATGATCAAGGAATGGCTCGACGCCAACCTTCCGAAGATCGTCGAGGAGAAGGTAGAGGCAGAGGTACAACGGATCGCCCGCATGGCGCGCTAGCCTCATCCCTCAAACTTGCTATAGGGAACGGCGCGCCTCGAACGGCGCGCTTTTCTTTTATGCCCTGCCCGCAAAGCCCATACGAAACGATGCTTGATCAGAGATTTGACCCCGCCGAAGCCGAACCGAGGCTGTATAAAGCCTGGGAGGAAGCGGGTTGCTTCCATCCTTCGGGCGACACCAGCGCCCAGGCCTATTCCATCGTCATTCCGCCGCCGAACGTTACCGGCGTGCTGCACATGGGCCACGCGCTCAACAACACGCTGCAGGATGTGCTGATCCGGTTTGAGCGGATGCGGGGCAAGAATGTGCTGTGGCAGCCGGGCACGGACCATGCGGGCATTGCCACGCAGATGGTGGTCGAGCGCCAGCTGGCCGCCGAAGGCAATCAGGATCGCCGCACGATGGGCCGCGAGGCCTTCCTTGAGCGCGTCTGGAGCTGGAAAGAGCAATCGGGCGGCGCCATCGTTGGCCAGCTCAAGCGCCTCGGCGCCTCCTGCGACTGGAGCCGCGAGCGCTTCACCATGGATGAAGGCCTCTCCAAGGCCGTCACCAAGGTGTTCGTCGAGCTTTACCGCAAGAAGCTGCTCTATCGCGACAAGCGCCTGGTGAACTGGGACCCGCATTTCCAGACGGCCATCTCCGACCTTGAAGTCGAGCAGAAGGAAGTCGACGGGCATTACTGGCACCTGCGCTATCCCCTCGCCGATGGCGTGACCTATGAACATCCGGTCAAGGATGAAGACGGCAATCCGGCCGGCACCGAAACGCGCAACTATATCGTGGTTGCCACCTCGCGCCCGGAAACGATGCTGGGCGATACCGGCGTTGCCGTTCACCCCGAAGACGCGCGCTACGCGTCCCTGGTTGGCAAGTTTGTCGAACTGCCGATCGTTGGCCGCCGCGTGCCGATCGTGGCGGACGAATACGCCAATCCTGAAAAAGGCTCCGGCGCGGTGAAGATCACCCCAGCGCACGACTTCAACGACTTTGAAGTCGGCAAGCGCGCGGGCCACACGCCGCTCAATATTCTCAACGCCGTCGCAGAAATCGTCAGCGGTGGCGAAGCCGACACGGCGGGCATCCCGGAAGACTTCCGCGGCCTCGATCGGTTCAAGGCGCGCGACAAGGTGGTTGAGACTTTCGAAGCGCTGGAACTCCTTGAGCGGATCGAAAAACTGAAGATCGAGCAGCCCTTCGGCGACCGCTCCGGCGTGGTCATCGAGCCGTGGCTGACGGACCAGTGGTATGTCGATGCGGGCACGCTGGCAAAGCCCGCACGCAAGGCCGTGGAAGATGGCCTAACCCGCTTCGTGCCTGAGAACTGGACAAAGACCTATTACAACTGGATGGACAACATCCAGCCCTGGTGCGTCTCCCGCCAGCTCTGGTGGGGCCACCGGATTCCGGCCTGGTATGGTCCTGACATCAGCGGACTGGAAGACGTTGCGGAGTTCGACGAGAACCCGAACACGCGCCCCATGAAGGTCTTCGTTGCCGAAGACGAAGCGGCGCTACAGCAACAGCTGAAAACCTATTACGCACCGGCGATCGCGAAAGGATATCCGATCGAGATGGCCGCATCCAAGGAAGCCGCCGTCGACCGCTTCAATGCAGATAACTATGATCCGAGCATTCTCATCTTCCAGGAAGATGACGTTCTCGACACATGGTTCTCCTCCGCGCTGTGGCCCTTCTCGACGCAGGGCTGGCCGGAGAAGACGTCGGATCTGGCGACCTTCTATCCGACCGCTACGCTGGTGACCGCGTTTGACATCATCTTCTTCTGGGTCGCCCGGATGATGATGATGGGCATCGAATTCACGGACCAGGTTCCGTTCAAGGACGTTTACATTCACGCCCTCGTCCTCGACGAGAAGGGCCAGAAGATGTCGAAGTCCAAAGGGAACGTCATGGACCCGCTGGACCTCATCAACGAGTATGGCGCCGATGCGCTGCGCTTTGCGATGGGCCGCCTCGCTGGCCAGGGCCGCAACATTCGCCTGTCGAAACAGGTCGTCGAAGGCAACCGGAACTTCTCCACGAAGCTCTGGAACGCGGTGCGCTTTGCCCAAATGAACGAATGCGGCGCGCCGGGCGATCTTGATCCGTCCACGATCGAACGTCCGGTCAACCGCTGGATCCTCGGCGAGCTGGCCACCTGCGTATCGGAAGTGACACGCGGCCTTGAGGAATACCGCTTCAATGATGCGGCGGGCGCCCTCTATCGCTTCATCTGGAACACGCTGTGCGACTGGTATCTGGAGCTGATCAAGCCGCTGCTGGCGGGCCTTGATGACAGCGCCAAATCCGAGACGCGCATGGTGTGCGGCTATGTGATCGATGAAGCGCTGAAGCTGCTTCATCCGTTCATGCCATTCGTGACTGAAGAGTTGTGGGAACGTCGTGCGCCGGGCCGGGCCGATGAGCAGGGCTTCCTGATGCTGCAGAAATGGCCGGAGGCGACCGGCTGGACCGATACTGGCGCGACTGATGAGATCGAATGGCTGATCGACCTGATCACCGAGATCCGCTCGCTGCGCAGCGATCTGGGCGTCCCGGCAGGCGCGAAGGTGCCGCTGGCTTTCGTCAATGCGTCGTCCACGGATGTTCAGCGCGCGCAGTTCCATGAGGAAATCCTGCGCCGCATGGCCCGCGTGGAAGACGTGACCCTACCGAGCGAAATGCCAAATGGCGCCGTCTCTGCCGTCGTCGGCACGACCGTCGCCGCGCTCAGCATTGCAGACCTGATTGACGTGTCTGAAGCGCGCAAACGTCTCGACAAGGAAATCGCCACGCTCGACAAGGACATCCTGAGTACGGAGAAAAAGCTGTCGAATGCCGACTTTGTGGCCCGCGCGCCGGAAGAGATTGTCGAAGAAAACCGCGAGCGCGTGCGCGACTGGAGCGCGCGGCGTGAAAAACTGAAAGCTGCCCGAACAAGCCTGGAGGGGATCTGAAGATGAAAACACTGGCCCGCGTTGCATTCGCCCTCGGAGGATTGATCGTGACCGCCTGCGCCAGTGTTTCTTCCGAGCCTGCCCCCGCCCCGGAACCGGCGACCACAGAGTGGCGGCTGGTGATCCATGGCGGGGCCGGCGTGATCCTTCCGGGCAGCATGACGCCGGAAACCGAGGCGGCCTATATCGCCGCGTTGAACACGTCGCTGGAAGCAGGCGCCGAAGTGTTGCGCGCGGGCGGCGAAGCCATCGATGCCGTGCAGGCCGCTGTGCTGACGATGGAAGACGACCCGCTGTTCAATTCTGGGCGCGGCGCCGTATTCACAGCCGCCGGCACGCATGAACTCGACGCCTCGATCATGGACGGGCGCGACCGGAATGCCGGCGCCGTGGCGGGCGTAACGCGCGTGAAGAACCCGATCCTCGCGGCCCGCGCCGTGATGGACAAGTCCGAACACGTCATGTTTTCCGGCAATGGCGCCGACCAGTTTGCCGAGGCGCAGGGCCTCGACATGGTGGACAATTCCTATTTCGACACCGACTGGCGCCGTCAGGCGCTGGAGCGTGTGCTGACCGAACGCGCCCGCACCGCCGCCGACCGGCACGGCACTGTAGGCGCCGTCGCCATCGACCGCTTCGGCAATCTTGCCGCCGCCACGACGACCGGCGGGATGACGGCCAAGGCCGAAGGCCGCGTAGGCGACTCGCCAATCATCGGCGCCGCGACCTATGCGGAGAACGGCGTCTGCGCCGTTTCGGCGACCGGGCATGGCGAGTATTTCATCCGGGTCGGCGTCGCCAAGACGATCTGTGACCGGGTGAAGCTCGCCGGAGAAGACGTAAAAACAGCTGCCGGCACCGCGCTCGGCGAAGTGGCGGCGCTGGGCGGCGATGGCGGCGTCATCGTGATTGGCGGCAATGGCGAATATGGCTTCGTGTTCAATTCCGCCGGCATGTATCGCGGCTGGATCGACGCCAGCGGCTCGGGCACCGCCATTTACGGCGAAGGAGAGTAAGCGATGGAAATGCGCGATCTTGGAAAATCCGGCCTGAAAACAGCGCCGCTCGTGCTGGGCGGAAACGTCTTCGGGTGGACGGCGGATGAGGCTACCTCTCACACCATTCTCGACGCCTTCGTGGACGCAGGCTTCAATGCGGTCGACACCGCCAACGTCTATTCCCGCTGGATGCCGGGCCATCAAGGCGGCGAATCTGAAACCGTGATCGGCAACTGGTTTGCCACTGGCGGCGGGCGGCGCGAGAAGACGCTGCTGATCACCAAGGCCGGCTCCGACATGGGCGAAGGCGGCAAGGGCCTGAAGGCAGACTATATCGTCGAGGCCTGCGAAGCGTCTCTGAATCGTCTGAAGACGGACCATATCGATCTCTATTTCTCCCACTTCCCCGATGCGGAAACCCCGATTGAGGAAACGCTGGAAGGGCATTACCGCCTGATCAAAGCGGGCAAGATCCGCGCTTGCGGTGGCTCTAACTATGACGCCCCCGGCCTGGACTCAGCCCTGCGCGCGGCAGGTGGCGAACGCGCGCGGTATGAAGTGCTCCAGCCGCATTACAACCTGCTTGTGCGCGAGCAGTATGAAGGCGCGCTTGAGGAAGTGTGTGCGCGTGAAGGGCTCGGCGTGATCCCTTATTTCTCGCTTGCCAGCGGATTCCTCACGGGGAAGTACCGCACCGAAGCAGACCTGAAGAAAAGCATGCGTGGCGGGCAGATGAAGGCGCTGCTCACCGGGCGCGGCCCGGCGCTTCTGGCCGCGATGGACGGCGTTGCCGCCCGCCACAATGCGTCATTGGCGCAAGTTGCCCTTGCCTGGCTCATGGCGAAGCCGTCGATCACGGCGCCGATCGCCAGCGCCACTTCGGTGGCCCAGCTGCAGGAGATCATGCCCGCGGCGAACGTGAAACTTTCCGCTGAAGACATGCAGGCACTCGATGCCGCTTGAAGTTGCGCCTGCCGTTGCCGTCCGCGATGCCGTGCCCGGAGATGTCGCGGCACTCGCCGCCCTGTCTCGCAAGACCTTTATGGATAAATTCGGCACGCTCTATCATCCCGAAGATCTGGCCTCCTTCCTGGAGACGTCCCACGGCGAGGCAGTCTATCGTCAATGGCTCGCCGACCCGGAAATATTCATTCGTGTGGCTGAAGCCGAAGATGGAACGCTGGCTGCCTATATGGTCTGCAGTCCTCTGACACTACCCGCAGAGAATGCTGCGCCCGGCGCGGCCGAGCTGAAACGGTTATATGTCGATATGGCGCTACAGGGGCGTGGGCTGGGAACCCGGTTCGTCGATGAAGCGCTTGCCTGGGCGCGGGCAAAGGGCGCACCGGAAATTTATCTCAGCGTCTATTCTGAAAACTTCGGCGCGCAGAAGCTTTATGCCCGCTATGGCTGGGAAAAGGCTGGCGAATTCATTTTCCCGGTCGGCCGGCACGAAGACCTTGAATTTCTGATGAGATTGCCCCTCTGATACCCCCTGAATGGGGCCCTTCCGGCGCCCGACAACTCGCCCTAAGCTGGCGGCTGGACGCAAGAATATCGGGAAGACTGGAATGACGGACGACACCGCAAGCGCGCAACCTTCACCGGCGACGCTCGCAATCCGCGAAGCGCTATCGGGACTGCCCAAAGAGTTTCAAGGCTTCGACCAGATATTCGAGGAGCGCATTCGCCCCTCCCTGCAGGCGCGTGAAGCAGACCGGATCGCCGCAACCAAGCGCGCAATCCAAAGCCGGTGGATTTCGGGCGCTATTCTGGCGGCAGGTGTCGCCGGCGGCATTGTAACTCAGGCCATATG
This sequence comes from Hyphomonas sediminis, assembly GCF_019679475.1. Classification (NCBI taxonomy): domain Bacteria; kingdom Pseudomonadati; phylum Pseudomonadota; class Alphaproteobacteria; order Hyphomonadales; family Hyphomonadaceae; genus Hyphomonas; species Hyphomonas sediminis. The sequence continues at coordinate 2,309,390 of NZ_JAIEZP010000001.1, read as the reverse complement.
GGTGCCCGTCATTGGCGTGATGATCGCGCTGATGGTTTTCGCTTTTGGCGAGCAGGGCGTTAGCAAGCTCGCCAAGGAAGCCAAAGGATTGATCGTTGTGCCCATCGCCGAAGAACTCGGCATCGACTTCACGATCGAGCCAGGTACGGTCGACACCATCTATCAACACAAGGCGCTCGGCCTTGTGCCCGGTTGGGACCGGTCGAAATATGAAGACCTGATCACGGGCGTACGCCGGGAGGTGAACTTCCAGCTATTCGAGGCACACCTTGAAGAAAAACGGACCACGACTGACTCGAAAGGCCGGACACGGACGACATGGGTCACCGTATTCAAGGGCCAGTGCCTTCGACTGGATTTTCACAAGACCTTCTATGGCCGCACGCTGATTACGCGCGATGCCGGTTTCTTCAATCGTTTGGGCAGCGGCCAGAAAGGCATGCAGCGCGCCGGACTGGAAGACCCCGTGTTCGAAAAGATCTTTGAGGTCTATACGACAGATCAGGTCGAAAGCAGGTATCTGCTGACGCCAGACCTGATGCAACAATTCGTGGACCTTGAGACGACCTTCAAGGGCGGAAACCTGAAAGCCTGCTTCGATGGCGGCGAACTCCTGATCACCCTGCAAGGCGGCAACCTTTTTGAACCGGGCAGCATGTTCAAGCCGCTCGACAGCGCAGACCGGGTGCGCGAGCTTCTGAACGACTTCAACGCCGTGTTCCGCATCATCGACGAGGTGACCAACGGGCGTGTCCGGATGGAGCAAAACCAAAGCTGAAATGCGGCAGAGAGGCGGCAAAGCCGTTCAGGCTGGCTTCATCGCCGTGCCTGATACTTGAAGGCAGAGAGAGGGAGAGTCCCATGACCATCTTGCGCCCCCTGATGCTTGCCGCCCTGCTGGCCGCTGTCCCGGTTGCAACCGCGCAGGCCAATGGCAGCGCCGACGTGAAAGCGTGCAAGGCGATGGCCGCAAAACTTGGCCCCCTGCAGGCCGAGATCGCCAAGCTGAAACAGACCCGAGACGAAGCTGCCGAAACGGTCGAGTCCACGGGCGAAGCCTGGGACGACGCCGAAGTGATGCGCCGCGCCTCTGCCGGCCACGCCGCTACGGCGGACGCCACCAAGGCGACCTATGAGGATGCCAAAAAGCTGCTCGCAAGCCGCGAACTCGCGCTGCAGTCCTCCGTGACCCGGTTCAATGACGACGTGACGGCCTACAACACGCGCTGCGCAGCGAAGTAAGCCAGCATTCATATCCCCACAAATCAAAAGGCCGGGCTTTGTGCCCGGCCTTTCGCGTTTCAGGGGGTGACGATCTCGAAGGGCGGGCCTGTGTCGGCCCCGTCAAAGACTGACATGAGCGCGCCGGTAGCAGCCTCATCGCCCTCCACCTTCATGATGCCCGCCTCACGCAGCGCCGCCGGCGTCTGCCCGGCAAACAGCATTGCCAGGAAGGCCGGGCGCGGAATGGTCACCGTCGCGTCCACCGGGCCGGGAAGGCCCTCTTCATGCACCAGCACGGAGTTGCGCACGGAAACACGGCGCGTCTCGCCCCGTTCCGGGAACACAAACGCGACCGATGCGCTGACCCCTTCCGCCTTGGCGGGGTCCAGCCGGATCGCCAGCATATCAAACACCTGAGGCGTGGTGATGGCTCCGATCATGTCGGGCGAAACGGTGGTGATCTGACGATCGTTCGGAGCCTCGCGGGCTTCTGCGGCGCCGGTCAGATACATGTTCCGCCACAGAGAGCCTTCGGCCTGGTAGCCCATCTGCTCGAACGCCCTGGCCAGTAGTTCGCGTGCCTTGGTGTTGGTATCGTCCGTGAACACGATGTGGCTCGCTACCTGCGCCGCCCAGCGATAGTCGCCGCCGTCATAGGCTTTCTGGGCAACCTTCAGCGCTTTCTTCGCGCCGCCCATCGCCGCGACATAGCGCTTGCCGGCCTCTTCCGGCGGCCATGCGTTGAGGTTTGCCGGATTGCCATCATACCAGCCGAGATAACGCTGATAGACCGCCTTCGAGTTGTGGGACATCGTTCCGTAATAGCCGCGATTGTACCATTTGGACGCCAGCGCATCGGGCAGCGCGATCACTTCAGCAATCTCGCTGGCCGTGTAGCCCTTGTTCATCAGGCGGACGGTCTGATCGTGCAGGTATTTGTAGGCATCGCGGTGATGCGACATAAAATCGGTGATCTCATCCTGGCCCCAGCGCGGCCAGCCATGGGAAACAAACATCACGTCTGTCTTGTCCGAATACAGTGCAATCGCCTCGGTAAGGTAATCCGCCCAGGCCTTTGCGTCGCGCACCAGCGAACCCCGCGGTGGCAGCACATTGTGCATCGTCGCATTAGCATTCTCTGCAAGGCAGAGCGCACGCAGCTGAGGCAGGTAGAAGTTCATTTCCGCTGGCGCCTCGGTGCCCGGCGTAAGCTGGAATTCAAACTCGATACCATCGATTACCATCGTTTCGCCGGTCTGCATGATGGAGCGCGTCGGCGGTATGAGGCTGATCGTGCCGCGCGGAATGCCGGTGCCGATGCCCGCGCCGCCCTGCCCGGCCGGCCCCGGCTCAAGCCGCGATCCGAACTGGAAGTTCGCACGCCGGCTCATCGCCGGGCCGGCAATCAGGTTTTCGCTGACGGCATGCTCCATAAAGCCATCTGGCGCGATGATCTGCACCTTGCCGGCCTCCACATCGGCCACGTCGACAATGCCTTTCACGCCGCCGAAATGGTCGCCATGGCTGTGCGTGTAGATCACCGCATGGATCGGCTTGTCGCCCAGCTGCTGTTTCACCAGCTCCATCGCGGCAGCCGAGGCTTCGGTAACCGTCAACGGATCAACGATGATATAGCCTGTCTCGCCTTCGATGATGCTCATCACCGAAATGTCGAACCCGCGCACCTGCCAGATGCCCGGTGTTACCTCGAACAGGCCATGCTTCTTCAGCAGGCCCAGATGGCGCCAGAGGCTCGGGTTCATGGTGTCGGCCGCCGGGCCGTCGGTGAAGTCATAGGCGTTGAGGTCGAACACCTCCTGCCCGTCCTTGCCGGTGATGATGGGATCTTCGCGCGTCGCGATGAAGCCGCGCGCCGCCAGTTCCGCTTCACTCGTATCTTCCCAGGGCAGGCCCGCGGCAAAGGCTTTATTGGCCTCGATCGTCGCCTTGGTCGCCTTGGTGGGCTCGGCTGCAGCCAGGGTGGCGGGCAGCATCAGGGCTGCAACGCTCGCAAGCAGGTAACGGCGCATGAGTATCCTCTCCATAAGCTTCGCGCGCCTATTGGCACGCTGTGTGTTGAAACTGCTATCGCCCCACAGGCGAATTGCCAAGGCTGCCCCCACGCCATCACCCTGAATATCGAAACGCAGGAATCAATTGACGCGGATCGTGTCATAATGTCTGATGGCGGCAATGATAAAATAAGGGAGGGATACATCATGAAGCGAATGCTTCTTGCCGCCGTTGCCGTTTTTGCTGCCGTCTCTGCGCCGGCAGGCGCGCAGGCATCCCCGGACAAGCCGAACTTCATCGTCATGGTGATCGACGATGCCGCGTTGATGGATCTGGGCATCTATGGCGGCGAAGCGGCCACGCCCAATATCGACGCGCTGGCCAATTCCGGCGCGATGTTCACGCAGTATCGCTCCTCCCCACTCTGTTCGCCCTCGCGCGCCATGCTGCTCACAGGCATCGACAATCACCGCACCGGCATCTCCACCATTCCGGAAGTCCTCCCGCCGGAACATGTGGGCAAGCCCGGCTATACGATGAACCTCGAACCCGGCGTCACCACCCTCGCCGCCCGCCTGAAGCCGCTCGGCTATCGCACGCTGATGACCGGCAAATGGCACCTCGGCAGCGGCGACGGCCATGGTCCGGATGCACACGGTTTCGACCGGTCTTTCGCGCTGGATGCTTCAGGCGCGGATAACTGGGAAGACAAGTCCTACATGCCCTATTATGCGGATGCGCCGTGGTATGAGGATGGCAAGCCCGCCGCCCTGCCAGCGGACTTCTATTCCTCCACCTTCATCGTCGACAAGATGATGGAATATATGGACCAGACGCCCGGCGACGCGCCTTTCCTCGCCTATATGGGATTCCAGGCCGTGCACATTCCTGTGCAGGCACCGCCCGAATTCACCTCAAACTATCTCGATACGTATAAGGATGGATGGGAAGCGTTGCAGACGCGCCGCTGGCAGCGCGCGCAGGAAATCGGCCTTGTTCCGCAAGGCGCCACAAAGCCCGCGCTCCATCCAAACCTGCGCAAATGGGAAGACTTGCCTGAAGACCAGCAAAAACTGTTTGCTGCGCGCATGGCCGTAAATGCCGGTATGCTGGAGGCGATGGATTTCCATATCGGCCGCCTGGTTGAGCGGCTGAAGGAAACCGGTGAGTTCGAGAACACCGTCTTCGTCATCACGTCGGACAATGGCCCGGAGCCCTCCTCGGCGGAAGACCCGCGCTTTGCTGCCTGGCTGGAATCCAATGGCTACCATATCGGCATTGAGGGCATCGGCGAGAAAGGCAGCTACGGCTTCATCGGGCCGGAATTTGCCAGCGCCGCATCTTCGCCCAGCTATCTGTTCAAGTTCTATGTGTCCGAGGGCGGCCTGCGCGTGCCGCTCATCATGTCTGGCCCCGGCATCGCCAGTGGCCGCGTCGACAGTTTCGCGATGGTGACCGACATTACACCCACCCTGCTGGAAATGGCCGAAGCCGGCCCTGCGCCCGAAGGCAGCGTTTCCATTGATGGGCGCAGCCTGGTGCCAGTCCTCTCCGGCGCGGCGACCGGCGCCTATTCGAAGAATGACGCGGTCGGCATCGAAGTCTCCGGCAACTCCGCGCTCTACAAAGGCCCGTGGAAAATCGTCCGCAATCTCCAGCCCTGGGGCGATGGCCAATGGCGCCTGTTCAATCTCGATAACGATCCCGGCGAAACGGCAGACATGGCCGCCGCCCATCCGGAAATCTTCTCGCAGCTTCAGGCAGACTATGCCGCTTACGCCGCCCGTGTCGGCGTGCTGGAAGTACCCGCCGGTTACAACTCGGTCTCGCAGGTCCAGAAGAACATGACCGCCGCCGTGCTGAAGCGGGCCATGCCGAAGATGATTGCGCTCGCCATCGGCGGCATCATCCTGCTGGGCGGCCTGATCTGGTTCGGGCTAAATATCCGCCGTGGCCTGAAAAAGAAGGCATAAACATCATGTTCCGTAAGATCCTGCTTGGCCTCGTCGCGGCCATCCTTATTCTCGGCGCGCTTGCTTTCTTCAATCGCAAGGAAATCATCCTCTACATGGTCACCCATACGGGCCGTGTGGATGTGGCGCCCAACCGTCCTGTCGAATGGATGCAAGGCCCGGCAGCGGCAGCGCTCGCGCCGTCCGAGCGTCCGCCGAACATCATCTTCATTCTGGCCGACGATCTGGGCATGAATGACATCTCCACCTTGGGCGGCGGCATGGCCGGTGGCCGGGTGAAGACACCGAATATCGACCGGCTGGCCGCGCAAGGCGCACTGTTCAGCACCGCCTATTCCGGCACCGGCACCTGCGCCCCCTCCCGCGCCATGCTGATGACCGGGCGCTATCCCACACGCACGGGCTTTGAATACACGCCCACGCCGCCGGGCATGTCCCGCATCGTGCCCATGTTTGCCAACGAGATGCGCACAGGCCTGCCGCCGACCGAGCAAGTGAAGGAAAACGAAAAGCTGATGCCCCCCTTCGCGGAGCAAGGCCTGCCGGGCGAAGAGGTGACCATTGCCGAAGTGCTGAAGGAACGCGGCTATCACACCGTCCATATCGGAAAATGGCACCTTGGCAACGAAGCGCCCTTCCGCCCGAACGATCAGGGCTTTGACGAAAGCCTCGACATGGCCAGCGCGCTTTACCTGCCCGCGGGCGATCCCCGCGGCGTGGAAGCACGGCTGGACTTCGACCCCATCGACAAGTTCCTCTGGGCACGGATGCAATTCGCCGCAAGCTATAATGACAGCGACTGGTTCGAACCGGGCGGCTACCTCACCGACTACTGGACCGACGAAGCCCTGAAGGTGATCGACGCCAACAAGAACCAGCCCTTCTTCCTCTATCTCGCCCATTGGGGCATCCACACGCCGCTTCAGGCCACGAAGGAAGACTATGAGGCCGTGGGCGATATCGAGCCCCACCGCGCCCGCGTCTACGCCGCCATGATGCGCGCGGTGGACCGCAGCGTTGGCCGCGTCATGGACAAGCTGGAAGAAGAAGGCCTTGCCGATAACACCATCATCGTCTTCTCCAGCGACAATGGCGGGGCGGGTTATATCGGCATTCCGGAAGTGAACCAGCCCTATCGCGGCTGGAAGATCACCCTGTTCGAGGGCGGCATCCGCGTGCCCCTCTTCGTCAAATGGCCCGCCGTTATCCAGCCCGGCACAGTGGTGGATGAGCCCGTTGCCCATATCGACGTGATGCCGACGCTTGCCGCCGCTGCAGGCGCTGCCCTGCCCGCCGGTGTCGAGATCGATGGCCAGAACCTGCTTCCGCTGGCAACAGGCACAGGCACTGTCGAACGCAAGGACGACGCAATCTTCTGGTCGAGCGGCTATTACAAGGTCGTGCGCGCTGGCGGATGGAAACTTCAAGTCAATGGCCGCCAGCAAAAGTCCTGGCTGTTCGACCTGAATACGGATCCGACAGAACAGGTAAACCTCGCCGACAGCCAGCCCGAAAAGCTCGCCGAGCTTCAGGCCCTGATCGACGCGCACTGGAAAGACGCCCGCGCGCCGCTCTATCCGTATACAATCGAAAGCCCGATCAAGATCGACCACACACAGGCCGATGCCTATGTCGAGGGCGAGGAATACGTCTACTGGCCCAACTGACGCCTATTCGGCTTCTGCGTCCTTCACGATGCGGAAGCCGATATGGTTGGACGAGAAGTCCACCTCCTGCGGGTGGCGCGCGGCCGGGCGATAGCGGCGGCAGAAATTGTCGGCGCAGAGATAGCTGCCCCCCTTGATGGTGTTGTTGCCCGGCGCAAACGGCGTCTCGGTCCACTCCCACACATTGCCGATCATGTCGTAAAGGCCGAGCCGGTCTGCCGGAAAACACCCTGCAGGCGCAGGTCCCGCAAAGCCATCGTCAACGGTGTTGGCCACCGGAAAGATGCCCTGCCAGGTATTCGCGCGCGGCGTGCCATCGTCTTCAAAGGCGCCGGAGGTGTCCCGCGCGGGATCAGGCAGGCCAAGGCGCGCGGCGTGCTCCCATTCTTCCTCGCTGGGAATGCGCCCGCCCGCCCAGCGCGCATAAGCTTCAGCGTCTGCCAGCGATACATGGATCACCGGCAAGTTCTCCTTGCCCGCAAGATCAGAGCCCGGCCCGGCGGGTGCTTTCCAGCTCGCCCCCGGCACCAGCGTCCAGCGCCCACCATCAAACAAAGCCGAGCCAGCCCCCGGCCGCCCTTCAGCAATGCCGCGTTCGGCATCGGTCACATAGCCGGTCGCCGCCACGAAAGCTGCGAACTGCCCATTGGTGACTTCATGGATCTGTATACGGAACGGATCGACATGCAGCTCCGCCTCCGGCCCTTCTTCGGGATAGACGGCATTCTTACCCTTGGCGAGCGTTCCGCCCGGCACATCGACAAACTTGCCAATATCGTCCGCTGCGAGGCCGCAGCTACCCGCTGCCACCTTGTCCTTCGCGCCGCATGCTGCTGCCGATGTAAGCAATAAAGCCGCCAGCAACACGCGCATCGCGAATGCCTCAGACCGACTTCAGCAGCGCTTCGACCAGATGACGAACCGTTTCCTTCGCTTCATCGAAGGAAAGCCCGCGATCCTGTCTCAGGCGCCGCCAGGTGTCGAAGCCGAGCGCGGTATCAAATGCCGCCTCGAACACGATGTTCGCGCGAACTTCTTCGGGCAGAACGCTGTCCAGAATGGAACGCTCCATGGCCACGAAGTCCTGATGCCCTTGCATAAGGAAGGACGAGCGAAACCGGCGGATGCTGCCGCACACGCGAAACGGCATGATCCGCTCAAAAACTTCTGACCGGCGATCCACCAGTTCACGGACGGTATCGCGCCAGTTGGTTGCGTTGAAGGGTGCCTGCACGATTGGCATCACGTCTTCCTTCACGCGCCGGTTCATTTCCTGATAGAGGCCGTCGACCTCCTCAAAATGCCGGAACACGGTCCGCAGGCTCACATTGGCAACCTCTGCAATCCGTGCCGCGCCCGGATCAAGCTCCCCGCCGCGCACAAGATCGAACATCGCTTCGACGATCTGCTCACGGCTGCGCTCAGACCGGCGCTTGCGGCCGTCTTCGCTCTCAAACGCCATATCCGCCGTGTCCGCGCTGTTTTCGAGGATTTCAGACATTACGCTTCCTTACCAAGACCAGGTTCAGCGGTTTTAATAGCGATTAAGTCCGGGTCTGCCTATGCCTTGACACCCATTTGTGACAGCAGAGCATCCTTCATATTTGCAGGTAAAACGGTTTCTATATTGAGCTGGCCTTTCAGGCCCGCCGTCCGGTGCACCGCCGCTTCCTGCCACTCGGCCGACATCGACATGCGTACCATATCGGCACGCTGGGGATACATCGCGATGGCCACTTCATCCCAAAGCTCTTCCACCTGCCCTAGCGTCAGAAAGGTCACGTCGCCTGCGAAGATCGCCTTGCCGCCAAACTTGAGCAGGATCTCGGAAACCGCGCGCCCATAGATCATGTAGGCTTCCTTGCCGGTGAGGTTGCATTCCCGGCCATCCTCATACTCTGCCTTGTCCTTGAACTTCAGGAGGTTGACCATGAAGATCGGCCCCTCCGGTCCCGGCTGCATCAGCTGTTGGACGACCGCCGGATCGGTCGGAAACATTTCATTCGTAACCTGCATACTCTTCCTCCCTGTCCGGATGTTTCCGGATCAACCTTTCAGTGCGTCCTCGATGATCCACATCCGGTCCTGCCCCCAGGTGGCGACCTCGCCCACCCGGAAACTGGGCACGCCCCAGATGCCAAGGCCCATCATCTCCGCCCGGTTGGCTTCGGCTTCGGCCCGCCAATGGTCGCCGCCAATCAGGCCGCGTGCCCGGCTCCAGTCGAGCCCCGCCCGCTCTACAATCTGCTTCAGACCGTCATCGCTGCCCGCATCAATGCCTTCCGCCCACACACCTTTCAGAAAAGAGTGGCAGAATTCAAAGCCGACGCCCTCTTCCATCGCCATCGGCAGGATGGAGTATCCGCGCTCCACCGGCGTGCCCACGGGATCGGCAATCTTGCCGAAGGGAATGCCCATGCGGCGCGCCTCGCGGGCCACGTCCTTGGTAATATACATGCCCTTCATCCGGGGCACCGGCAGGCCCCGCATCACCATCGGCAAGACGAAGCGCAGCTTCAGCTCCGCGCCATAGGCTTCGGCCAGCGCCTTCACGCGCTCTGCCACAATGTAGGTGTAGGGGCTGCGGAAGGAGAGATAGTAGTGAAGCTCCTTGCCCTTGCCGGCGGCCACATCGGCGCCCGCGCGCGGGCTTTCCGGCGGATCGAACAGGAAGGCGTCCGGCGCGCCGGCCTTCTGCGCGCCCAGCTCTCTCTGGCGCCGTTCCAGATAATGCAGGCGGTCCACGCCCCAATACCATTCGCCCTCATAGTGGATCATGCCGCCGAGGTAATGGCCGAGCTTCTCCCGTGCCGCGTCCGCTTCGGCCAGCGCCGCAACCGGCGCCGCGCCGCCTGCCGGCAGGGGCGCGCCGGTCCAGAGGGCTTCGCTGATCGCCAGGGCGCGCTGGGCAAAGTCGGGCGCGTCCAGCAAGGCGCCCAGCGCAGCTTCCGCCGCCGCCAGCCGCTCGGACGAAGGCTGGCTGCCGGGATCGGCAAAGCTCAGGCCTGCCCTGGCGGCCAGCCGCGCGGCGTCCTCGCGTGAATAGTCTTCCAGTTTCTGGCGTTCCGGCGCGGCCCAGTCCCGCGGCGGCGGCGCCAGCATCGGCTTCACCTTCAGCGCATACCGCGCCTGCAGCGCCGGCAGCACTTGAAGCACAAGATGCGAATAGGGGTCGCCCGCCACATGGAAATACTCGGCCTGGTGCACACGCCCCTCCTTTTGCCGTTTACGCTCTGCGTTCGCGCGCAGCTTCATCTGCCGGCTCTCGCCAGTCACATATTGGGTCACATGAGAGGCAATCAGCGTTTTCAGCGACATCAATTCCTCCCCGGCGACTGTGTCGCCTTGTTGCCGCCTTCTCTGCCGAAGCCGCTGAGGCGTGCATTTTTGCTACGAAATTCGTATCTATTGACACCACTTATGTCAATTATGGCCCGCCCGGGCGCATTCGTTAATAAAAACAGGCCCGAAATTCACCAACGCCGCGAGTTTTCTCCGGCAGGTTCTCTCAACTGGCGCTGGAATTGCAAAGTTATCCACAAGGCGCCCGCGCGGTCTCAAACCGGCGCAGGGCGGCCAGGTGGAAAGGAAACGACATGCGCAGCCCGCTGCTTACACGCCCCGCCCCCTTCGCTGGTGGTTATCGCCCGGCGCGCCATACGCTTGATCGTATCGCCATCCTCAACAATTCCGGCCACACGCCCGGCAACCGCTCGCATCTGATTGCGCTGCTCGCAGATCAGTGGCGCGCCAGCGGCATTGAAGTGGTCGAGCTTTCGGGCACATCCAGTTTCGTCGAGGCAGACCTTCTCTTCCTCCATCTCAGCCGTCCGATCGTGCCGGAAGAATATCGCCGCTTCGCCGCGCAATATCCGGTTACGTACAACACATCGGCTACAGACCTGCGCAAACATCAGTATGCCGATGGTATTCTGGCCGCAGGTGACTTCTATAAAGGTGCCGTGATCGTCAAATCCGATTGCAGCTATGCCGCCCCGGCCCAGCCTGCGCCCTCGCGTGGCGGTATTCTTTCCAATTTCGGCCTTCTGAACCGCAGTTTCGCCGGCAAGGAAGCCCGCGCCCCGGTCAACGATAACTACCACATCTATCCGTCGGTCGCACATGTCCCGCAGGAGAAGTTCGGCAAGGATCACATCATCCAGAAATTCCTGCCCGAACAGAATGATGGCCGCTTTGTGCTACGCCAGTATTATTTCCTCGGGGATCGCCACTTCCTCGCCCTGCAGACTTCCGGCGCCGCCATCATCCGCAGCGCCGCCCCGCTCAGCCTTGAAGAATGGACCCCGCCACAGGAGCTGCTGGACCTGCGCGCCCGCCTGAACCTTGACTATGGCCGGATTGATTTCGTCCAGCAGGAAGGCCGCCCGTTCGTCATCAGCGTCAGCCGCTCGCCCGCCCTGCCTTCCAGCAAGGAAGAGGGCTATGTTCCGCCTGCTTACAATCGCCTCGCCGAGGCCTTCTCAGAAGCGCTGGTGGAAAACTACAGCACCACGGAGAAATGCGTCTTCTAGGCTGCGCCTCAGCGTAACGCCGCGCGGGTGATCCGCGCTGCTTTCCAGTCTGCGCCGCCGGGCTTGTGCTGCAAAACAAGGATCGCCCGCCCGCCCTCGGCCAGCCAACCGGACAGGCTGGCGATCAGACGCACAGCCAGCTCCCGGTCCAGCCCCGCCAAAGGCTCATCCAGGATCAACAGTTCCGGCCCGGCAATGATCGCCCGCGCAAGGCCCAGCCGTCGTAGTTCCCCCCCGGAGAACCCTGCGCCATTCTCGCCAATCGGGCTTTCCAGTCCTTCGGCCCGCGCAAAGACAAATTCGTCCGCCAGCGCCACGGCCAGCGCCGCGCGCATCTCCTCGTCCGTCGCATCCGGCTTCGCCAGCCTCAGCTGGTCGGCCACCGTTCCCGGCAGGAATGCAGGCATCTGCGGGCTCATCGCAACGTGCCCCAGAACAGCCGCGATCCGTACCCGGCCGGATTCTGTGCCGCCATAGCGGATCTTGCCTTCCGCCAGCGGATGCAGCCGCATCAGCGCCTCCGCCAAAGTGGACTTGCCCGCGCCGGAGCGGCCCGTCAGCTCCACCACATCGCCCACCTCAATCTGAAAGCTCACCTGCGGCGTCAGCGGCGCTCCCGGCGCTGCCATCGCCTGCGCCCGGTCCACTTCCAGCGGGAACACACTTGCCAACGCTGGGGCGTCCTCAAGCGTTGCATCCCATGGGGCCGCGTCCACATCCAGCCGCCCGCCGAGCCGGGCCGAAGCCGCCCCTGCCTTCGGCGCCGCTTCGAGAACTTTCAGCATCGCAGCCGCCGCCTCGAATGCCGCCATCAGGGAGAGCGTCGCGCCCGCCGCCATCGGCAAGTCGCCCCCTGTGACCGACACCCGCCACAACGCCAGCGCCCCCATCAGCACCCCTGCTGCGCTCAGGATGGCAGAGAGGCCCAGGAAAGGCCGCTCCAGCCTCAGCCCTTCAGCCTGCCACTTTGACAGTGTTTCCATCGCCGCATCTGCCGCAGGCGACAGCGCGCCATAGACATCCAGCTCTGTCGCGTTTTCGATCAGCCGCGCCACATCCCCGCGCGCCGCTTCCACGCGCTCTGCCAGCGCCGCCGCCTGCCGTCGCACGGCCTGTACCGCCAGGTATGGCAACGCCCCCGCCACCAGCGCCGCCGCGATCACCGCCAGCATGAACAGCACCAGATCGCTCGCCAGCGCAAAGCCAAGCGCTACAGCAAATCCCGCCGCCACGCCGATGCCCGGCAACACCACTTTGAGGAATGCCCCCTCCGCGGCGTCCATGTCATCGATCAGCGCCGTCAGTTCTGCAGATGCCATCGGCGACAGCCCCCGCCGCGCATATGCGCCAGACGCAAAGATCCGTGGCCGCAGGCGCGCCGACAGGCGCAGGATGGCGTCATGCCCGGCCAGTTGTTCGCCATACCGGCCGAGCACCCGGATGAACGCAGAGCCACGCACCCCCGCTGCCGGGTGGAGGTGGTTGAAGCTGTGTCCTGCGCCCGCAGCGCCTGCCAGCGCGCCCGCCACGAGGAACCATCCCGACAGCCCCATCAGCACCACCCCGGCGATGGAGGCGAGCGCCGCGAGGCTCATCGCCAGGATGAATTGCATCCGCCCCGGCGCGCCGAGCGCGGTCCACAAGTTCAGCATGCCGCGCCCTCCGTCCGGAAGGCCGCGACATCGATCACAGTGTCGCAAGCTGCGCGCAAAGTGTCCGAATGAGTCCCCAAAATAACACTGCGATGCCTCGAAATGACACGGAGTGATGCAATAAAGGCCTCTTCTGCCCCTTCATCGAGATGTGCCGTCGGCTCGTCCAGAAGCAGCAGGCCCGAGCCCCGCAAAATCACGCGCGCGAGCCCAATTCGCTGGCGCTGACCTCCCGAAAGCCCGCTGCCGCCCCGCCCAAGCTGTCGCTCCAGCAATGCATCGGCGTCCGCCTCTGTCGCCAGCCCCACCTCGATCAGCGCCGCACGGAGCTGCGCCGGGCTCGCCGCCGGATTGGCGAGCAGGAGGTTCGCCGCAACACTCCCCTCAACCATCCAGGGCGTCTGGCTGATCCAGGTCGCGCTCTCCGCCAGACTTGCACCCGGCGGCACTGCCTGCCCATTCACCAGCACCCCTCCAGACGCGCTAACCGCTTGTCCCAGAAGAAGTTTCAACAACGTCGTCTTGCCGGTGCCCGACGGCCCAACCAGCGCGACGAGTTCCCCCGGCCGCGCCGTGAAGCTCACTCCCGCCAGTCCGGCACCATTGCCAAAACTGACGGCCACATCCCTGAACTCCACCACCGGCGCCGCCTTCTCTGCGGGCCACCTTTCCGGCGCGGGCGCCGCCTCAGCGCTCTCCAGCCACTCGCCCAGAAAGCCCGCCGCAGCCGCGCCGTCCGCCCGGTCGTGGTGCAGCGCCGACAGTTTGCGGATTGGCGCGAAGAATTCCGGCACCAGAATAAGGACCGTGAGCCCCTCGCCCAGCGTCAGGGTTTCCCCGGTCTCGAATGGAAATACACCCAGCAGTTTGAAGCCCACATAGACGGCCACAATCGCCACAGAAACCGACGCAAAGAACTCGAGCACAGCCGTAGACAGGAATGCCACGCGCAGCACCTTCATCGTTCGCTCCCGGAGCGTATCGGATGCCGCCTGCAGCGCCGCTGTTTCACGCGCAACCGCGCGGAACGCCCGGATGATGCCCGCCTGGGACGCTCGCGCCTGAAACGTGCCAGAGAGCTGGTCCAACGAGGTCTGCTGTGCCCGCGCCACTGCCGCGACTTCTCGAAGCGTCAGCCAGATAAAGACCGGCAGCACGACCACGGAGACGAGCAACAGCACGGTCGCCAGCCAGCTTTGAGTTGCCACAGCAATCAGGACGATCAGCGGGCCGATCACCGCCATCTGCCTGCCTGGCTGCCAGCGCGCGGCGTATCCTGCCAGCTTGCCGGTCCGGTCGATGATCTGCGAAGTACGCGTCCCTGAATCAGCGCCCGCCAGCACTCCCGCGCCGCGAAGTTTGAGCGCGCCCAAAATTTCATTCCGCGCAGCGCGCACGATGGCAACGCCCGCTTTCGCCGCGAACAGATCATGCATCCAACCGGCCAGTGCGCGCACCAACGCCGCGACCACAACGATGAGAAGCAACAGCCCCGCTGACGCGCCCGCGGACATCTGATCCACGCCGTATCCGATACCAAAAGCGATTCCGAGCCAGGCAAGAAGACCCACGACCTGCATCATCAGGGCGCCTGCTGAAGGCCCACGCGCCGCCGTGCTCCAGCTTTTCAGCCGGGTCGGGACACGCCTTCTGTTCGCTCGTTCTGCATCTGCCATCGAGATAGATTTACTGTGGACGCCCCAAGTGACGCATGCGACTTATCGCGGCGTGACTTCACTCTCGGATTACTTTAGGAATTCGTGAAATACGCAGCATAACGCTGCAAGAAAATGGAGCTGGGAAAATGCCCGATCTCCTCGTCGCGGATCTGTCTCGCTGGCAGTTCGCCCTCACAGCAATGTACCACTTCCTCTTTGTGCCGCTCACGCTCGGCCTGTCGATGATCCTCGTGATCATGGAAGGCGCGTATGTGATGACCGGCAAGGAAGTCTGGAAGCGCACCACGAAGTTCTGGGCGAACCTGTTCGGAATCAACTTCGTCCTCGGTGTGGCCACAGGCATCACGATGGAATTCCAGTTCGGCATGAACTGGTCTTACTACTCTCACTATGTGGGCGACATTTTCGGCGCGCCACTCGCCATTGAAGGCCTCATGGCTTTCTTTCTGGAAGCGACACTGGTGGGCCTCATGTTCTTCGGCTGGGACAAGCTCTCCCGGCCTGCCCACTGGCTCGTGACTTTCCTCGTCGCGCTCGGCTCGAACCTCTCGGCGCTGTGGATCCTGATCGCCAATGGCTGGATGCAGAACCCCGTCGGATCGGAGTTCAATCCCGACACGATGCGGATGGAAATCACCAACTTCGTCGAAGTGCTGTTCAATCCGGTCGCCCAGGCAAAGTTCGTCCACACGGTCAGCGCAGGTTACGTCACTGCGTCCATCTTCGTGCTTGGCATTTCCGCCTGGTATGTCCTCAAAGGGCGCCATCTGGGCCTCGCAAAACGCTCTATGGCGGTTGCGGCCAGCTTTGGCCTTCTGTCGGCATTCTCAGTCGTCGTGCTCGGCGATGAGAGCGGCTATGCCCTTACCGATAACCAGAAGATGAAGCTCGCTTCACTCGAAGCCATGTGGGAAACCGAGCCCGCTCCCGCCCCACTGACGGTCATCGGCATCCCTGACAAGAAAACCCATGAAACTCACTTTGAAGTGCAAGTGCCGTGGGTACTCGGCCTGATCGCAACTCGCTCGCTCGATGGCGAAGTCGAAGGCATCCTGCCACTCGTCGCCATTGCCGAAACGAGGATCGAGAACGGCCTCAAGGCTTATGAGGCAGTCCAGGCGCTCAACATCAATCCGAATGACGCCATTGCCCGTGAAACCTTCGAGCAGACGAAGCAGGATCTCGGCTACGCCCTCCTGCTGAAGCGGCACATTGAAGATCCGCTTATGGCAGACAAGGATCTGATTGCGTCCACTGCGTTCGACACTGTGCCGAACGTGATGATGGCCTTCTTCTCCTTCCGTATCATGGCCGGGCTCGGCTTCCTCTTCATCGGCATCTTTGGTCTCGCCTTCTTCTTCATCAGCATGAAGCGGAAGGTGCCCAAATGGTTCCTGCGCGTCGCGCTTTTCGCCATCCCGCTGCCATGGATCGCGGCAGAGCTTGGATGGGTGCTGGCCGAAGTTGGACGCCAGCCCTGGGTGATCGATGGCGTCCTGCCGACCTTTATGGGCGTCTCCAGTCTCTCGGCATCGCAGGTCATCATGACGATCGTGGGCTTCACTGCCCTCTATGGCACGCTGGCCGTGATCGAGATCACGCTGATGCTCCGCGCCATCAAGGCCGGTCCCGGTGGCCGCATCCTCCCCGAGGGTGTGACCAGCGAAGGGCCAACCGGTGGCCGTTCTGTTCAATTCGACGTCTGAGGGAGGAGATCATGGACATCCCACTCGACTACGCCACTCTGAAAGTCATCTGGTGGGCACTCGTCGGCATCCTGCTGATCGGTTACGCCGTCACCGATGGCTACGATCTTGGCGTCGCCGCTCTGCTGCCCTTCGTCGGCAAGACCGATGAAGAGCGCCGTCTGGTCATCAACTCCATCGCCCCGATGTGGGAAGGCCACCAGGTGTGGCTGATCACAGGGGGCGGCGCGCTGTTTGCTGCCTGGCCGTTCGTTTATGCGGTCAGTTTCTCCGGCTTCTATCTCGCCATGTTTGTGGTGCTCGCGGCCCTGATCCTGCGGCCAGTCGGCTTCAAGTACCGATCCAAACGCGCCAGCCCTGCATGGCGGCGCAACTGGGACTGGGCGCTGTTCGTCGGCGGCTTCGTCCCGGCGCTGATCTTCGGGGTCGCACTCGGAAATGTGCTGCAGGGGGTTCCCTTCGACATCGACCGCACAATGCGCTCCACATATGACGGCGGCCTGATCGGCCTGCTCAACCCCTTCGCCCTGCTCGCGGGTCTCGCCTCGGTCGCCATGCTGTTGGTCCATGGCGCGTCCTGGCTGGTGGTGAAGATTGAAGAAGGCCCGGTGATGGACCGCGCGGCAAAGTACGGTCGCTTCGCCGCGCTTGCCGTCATCGCCTTCTATGCGCTGGCCGGCATCTGGTTGTGGCAATCCGGGATGGGCTACCGCATCGTGTCGGATATTGATCCGCATGGCCCCGCCAACCCGCTGCGCAAGGAAGTGGTCACCGAGGCCGGCGCCTGGATGGGGAATTACGCGAAGTATCCGTTCCTCATCCTGGCCCCTCTCGCAGGCTTTGGCGGCAGCCTCCTCGCCTTCTGGGCGCTCGGCAGGAAATCGACGCTCGCGCTTGCTGGGTCAGGCATAGCCTCAGCGGGCATCGTTGCCTCGGTCGGCGCCTCGATGTTCCCCTTCATCCTGCCCAGTACGGTCAACCCGTCAGCGAGCCTGACCGTATGGGACAGCTCTTCGAGCCATACGACACTGTTCATTATGCTGATCGTGACCGCCATAATGCTACCAATCGTGCTGGCTTACACAGCCTGGGTCTTCAAGGTTCTTTGGGGTCGCCTGACCATCGAAGAAGCCAACAGCCCCGGACATTATTGAGAGGAGACTGAAACCATGTGGTACTTTGCCTGGATTCTCGGCCTCGGCTTTGCCCTGACATTCGGCATTCTCAACGCGCTCTGGAATGAGGTGTCGATGAGTGAAGCCGGCGAGAACGATCTCGAAATCGATCGCTAGAGCGACAGCCCTGCGGACCTTCGTCTCCAGTGTCCGCAGGGCTTTTGTCCCCCACTTGTTGGCTCACCAACCAAGCATTGCCCCTGCGGCATCCGCCAAAATCGTCACCATCAAGGCTTAACCATGCCAATTTTCATTGGTGACTAGGTTGACGGCTGAAACACCACCAG
Organism: Hyphomonas sediminis; assembly: GCF_019679475.1. Lineage (NCBI taxonomy): Bacteria > Pseudomonadati > Pseudomonadota > Alphaproteobacteria > Hyphomonadales > Hyphomonadaceae > Hyphomonas > Hyphomonas sediminis. Next base: position 2,291,482 of record NZ_JAIEZP010000001.1, on the reverse strand, counting down.
TGAATGAACGCACGAAATGGTGGGACGCGACAACAGGGCCGGCGGGTAGGCTTGGCCCGCTGACGGAAAGTCTGGGGATACATGAAGAACTTTGAGCCGAAAGGGATACTCTCCCCCTCGCAGACGGGGCGCATCCGCGAAAAGGGCGCCTTGAAGGTTGCGCGGGAGATCGTCGGCCATATCCGCGATGAGCGTATCCCGGCCGGACAAAAATACCTCTCGGAAGCAGAAGCGATCGAGCGCCATCAGGTTGCTCGGGGCACGCTCCGTGAAGCGTTGCGCTACCTCCAGATACAAGGCGTCCTGGAAATTCGCCCTGGCCCGAACGGCGGCCACTTCGTCGCGCAGCCACGTTGGGAAAGTCTCGCCTCCACGATCGCCCTGCTGCTGCAATTTTCGGAAGCCTCGATCGAGTCAATCATAGAAGCGCGCGGCGCAATCGACCCCGGCATGGCATCGCTCGCCGCGGCCAACGCCACACCAGAGGAAGTCGAAGAACTGGACAGGCTGCTTTCCCTGCTGAAAGCCAGCCTGGGCGACTACGACACCTATTACGAGCTCTACATGGACTTCTGGGACCAGCTCTCGCTGATGACACGTAACCCGCTTTTCATGTTTCTCTCGCCTGCCCTGCGCCGCATCACCTGGACGGCTGGTATTCGCCCCAATGAAGTTCAAAGAGAGCAGGCCCTCGGTGGGTTGCGCAGCATCAGGAACGCTGTTTACGCGCGCGACGAAGCCAGGGCTTTCAAGGCAATGAAGCTGCTGGAAGCCAGCTATATCTCAACGACACGTTCCGAATACCCGCGAGAGATTGCCAAGACGATATCCTGGTCGGATTTCCGCTAAGCCCCCTATTTCCAGTTAGCCTTCCTGGAAGTCTGCCCCGTTCCCGGGTTCATGGAATTGGTGGGATCGAGGCCCCTGTAAAACGCCTCCAGCGCCGGCTTGGCGGGATAAAGATGCCCGACATTATGCTCCGCTGGGCATTCCGCACCACGGGATTCGTAGTGCAGCAACATGCCCTTCTTGAAGGCCTCCGGATCGGCTTCAACCCGCAGGACAAAATCCTGATGGAAGACGTGACAGAAGTAATGTCCGTAGACGAGCGTCTTATCAACCATGTGCTTCAGGTGATCGGGCACCACATAATGCCAGGCCTTGTCGTTACGCCGCAACGCCACATCAAGTGCAACCAGCCCTTCGGCCCGCCCACTCTTCAGAATGGTATAGCGGATGGCCGCACCTGCCGCTGCAAACCGGTGAAGAAATGCCTTGCGCCCTTCACTCTCCGTACACTCGTAATAGGCGCCGCGCTCAGCCGGCAGCGCGGCGGCCAAGGCCGCCTTTACGGCGCTCACCTGCTCAGCGTCGACCTTTATCAACAAATGATGCGCATAGCGTTTACCTGCCTGCACCAACCGCTCCGGCAGATGAGGCGGCGCAAGGTGGCTAAGCCCTTGCAGGATCCTGTCGCTGAGGCGCAGTCGCCCCAGTCCAAACTTCTCTGCCAATCCGTCTACGGCTGACTTGAAAGAAAACAGCAAGGGAAGCCGGTCCGCACCAAGAAGGCGCACCGCCAGGAAGGTGTCTTTGCCGTAGCGCGCTGCCAGCCGGAACATATCACGGTGCATGTATTCTGCCGCCACCGGCACCAATGCAGCATCCGATAATAGCTGGCGCCGAATGGCCGCCAGCGCCATCGGATCATCGCTCGCAACATGGAAAACCGTATTTTCCTCCGGTTTCGGAAACGTATCGAGACGGACGGCAAAGACGATCAACCGGCCCGCGCTCCCAGAGGCGCCCTTCAGGTAACGGGGGTTGGCGTTGAATCGAGCAGGCGACGTCGCGGTCACATCCCGCACTTCATCAAGGTATTGCGGCGCAGAACAGACTCGCTCGTGCATATCATGCACCACGCGCGCAAATCCGCCACGTTCCAGCTTGTCCAACTGCCGCTCGGGATCATGCCCCAGATCAATGCCCAGTTCGTTGACAAGCCTCAGTTCGCCAGTCTCATCGACCCACGCATATACGGCCGCCTCCGTATAGGCCGGCCCCCGACGAATGAGGGCGCCACCAGAATTGTTGCAAACACCGCCATGAACGGATGCTCCGAGGCAAGACGATCCAATCTCAGAATGCGGCTCACGCCCCATGGGACGCAGCTCACGTTCCAGCTCATACAGCGTTGCCCCCGGCAGGCAGACGACCTGAGCGCCACCATTGAGCATGTGAATGCCCTTCAAGCGCATGGTATTGAAAACGACGACACCGCGATCGTAGGTTCCCTGCGGGGTAGACCCACCCGTCAGCCCGGTATTGGCAGCCTGCATGACAATGACGCGGCCTGCCCGCACCGTTGCCCGTATGGCGCGCCACATTTCAACAAGCGTTCCAGGGCGCACCACCGCAAGCGCTTCTCCCTCACCATAGCGATAACCTCGAACAAATCGGCGCATCGCTTGCCGCCCGGTAACCACATGGCCCGCGCCGGCAATAGTTTTGAGTTCTCGAATCAACGCCAGATCAGAAATCATGGCCATTCTGGTATCATTAATTCGAGTACCCGGTACCACGCCCAGCGTATTGGACGCTACTCCGGACTGTTTTGGCGCAGAATTCCCCAAAAAACATGCCGACTCCCTCGGCAACCAGGGCGCCAGCATGTTTCAGTTGAAGGAGATAATCTCAGGCGGCGCGATCAGAAACGGACATTCACGCTCAACCAGAAGCTCCGCGCCTTGTCCTTATTGTTGTAATCATCCGTGGTTGAGAGCGTGTAACTGCCGTCGCCATTGTCGATGAAGCTATATTGATAGGACGTGAAGTCCTCATCGAGCAGGTTATTCACACGGCCGCTAATCGTCACGCGGTCTGTCACGCGGTACTGGGCGCCCAGATTGTAAACAACATAATCCTTATAATAGAGCTGCTCTCCCGTATTGCTGTCCACACCGCGATAACGCTTCGAGCGGGACTCCGCGGAAAGTTGTGAGCTGAGTTTCCCCGTCACCTGCCAATCCAGCGTTGCATTGGCCATGTGCTTGGCGGTGTTGGTCAGCGGCAAGCCGACCGCCGCCCCGCTTTTCTGCTCACTATCCGTATACGTATAGTTTGCGCGCACGCTCAGAAAATCAAAGACCTCATAGCGACCGGCGATTTCTGCACCCTCTATCAACACTTCATCAATGTTGACCGTTTTCGTGCTGGTTGAGTAGCCAAGATCAGCGAAATCGCCTGTGCTGGAACAGGTGAGCACAAGCACGCCGCCACAAGGCTGTGACGCAATCTTGTCCTCAAACTCGTTGCGGAAGATCGTGGCGTTGAAATTGTGCCCACGCGGGTGCTGCCAGTAGATCGCCAGTTCCGTGCTGGTGCTTGTTTCCGGCTTCAGATCCGGGTTTCCGAATTGTGGCGACGTTCCCTGCCCGCCAAAGCCGACGACGCCATCGTAGAGCTGCGTGGTTTTCGGCGTTTTGAAGCCGGTGCTCACGCCGCCCTTGAATGTCAGATTTTCGGAGAACGTATAGACGCCATACAAACGCGGGCTGACATGATCGCCAAACACTTCATGATTGTCGTAGCGTACACCTGCGGTAATCGAGAATGGTTTCACAGGCTGATAGGTGTCCTCAACAAACAAGGAATACATATTGTGTTCCTGGGCTTCGCCGGAAACGCCGGCCTCCATGCCGAACACACCATCTGTCAGCTCACCCTGAATGACCTGCCCGCCGACCACAACCATATGATTGCCGGCATATTCAATTGGCATGTCCAGCTTCGCATCCAGCGTATACTGCGCGCTTTCCAGCGTCCGTTTTGGACGGGGCAGATTGGAGAGAAGCATTTCATAATCTGCGGCGCTGAGATTTGATTCCATGAAGGCCAACTTGTCAGCTTCAGACTGGTTGTTCCAGGCGTTGACGTTGGCGTAGCCAGCACCCGTTACGGCGCAATAGCCATTACCGCCGACTGACCCGCCTGCGCTGACGCAGGCAGAATTCCAAAGAACCTGCAGATTCTGGCGTTCCGCCACACTGAACGGCAGTGTACGGCCATTATTGTTGGTCGCCACATAGGCAAGCGAAACAAAGCTGTTTCCGAAATCCCATTCTCCCTGGTGCGTCAACGCCCAGCTGTCGCGGGTAAATTCCTGCGACTCCGAGTATCCCGCGCGCGGCTCGATTCGCCCGGAACCGCCAACACGTAACATCGTGCCAAAATCATCCACAGTGCCCAGCGGGAAAGAAGCCACACCCTGAGCATTATAAATCGGCGAGTTGTCGTAATCCTGCTTGGAGCCATCAAAATCGAAGCTCAGATTCTGGTTTTCCGAGATCAGCCAGTCGAACGTAAAGCCGTAGCTGATATTGGTGTTGTCCACGGTTTTTCCGCCGCCGCCAAAGCCAAGGGAGCGATAATGTGCCTGCCCGGCCGGGTCTGTCACCGCCGCATATTCCGGGTTCGATGCTTCGCGATCGTACCAGCTTCCCCGCCCACTGAAGTTCAGTTTGTTCGCGATGATCGGCCCACTAATCGAGAGATCAATAGTCGTGTCATCGCCGAACTGGCTGTCTGCCTGAATGCTGCGACTGACTGTGCCCGACCCGGTCCAGCGATCCTGCGTCTTCTTGGTGATGATGTTGATGACACCACCTAGCGCATCTGACCCATACAGCGTGGAAGCCGGTCCCCGGATAACTTCCACCCGCTCAATCGTATCAAGCGGCGGAATATGGTTGAACTGGTTGCCGCTGAAGCTATTGGGGTAAATGTCACCGTGATTATTCTGACGCTTGCCGTTGATCAGAACAAGCGTGTAATCGGAGCCCATACCCCGCATACTGATGGTCCGCTGGCCGGTCTTGTCAGCCGTTTCACCTACGTCCACGCCCTCGAGATCGCGCACCACATCGATCAACGTCATGTAAGGACGCTCTTTCAACTCCGCAGCGGGCACCACGCTGATACTTGCCGGCGCGTCGACGAGTTTCTGCTCAAACCCCGCAGCGGTCACGACAATCTCGCTCATCCGCATCTGCTCTTCCGCTTCTGTCGACTCCGTTGCGGCGCTATCAGCCCCGGCGGCGGCTTCCTCGGCAAAGGCGTTCTGACCAGAAATGAGGGCGGCGATAGCGGCAGAGCCAAGCATGGCGCGCCGTGCGATGAAGGTTTTCATGAAGACCCCTGATTGCGAATAATTCGCAATCTCAGTAGGCCCCGCGCGTCACGAGATCAAGCAAAAATGATTATCATTCGCAATATTTTTGTGGTGTTATTTCAAAGCATTAGACTGTTCCGCCATAGCACACGTCAGAATACCTGCCATGCACAGTCCCAAATAGCCGCCGCTTGGATGCACCTTTCAGTCGAGCCAACCCGAAAGCTTGCTCGAATAACGCGGTGGCGCGCCCCGGTATTGCATCAGCACGGCCAGCCCCTTTTGCTCGGCCAGCGCCATTCCGTCCTCGTCGCCCATCGCAAACAGCGCGGTCGCCCAGGCGTCTGCCAGCGCGCAGGACGCGGCAATCACGGTCACGCTCGCCAAATCTCCGTACACACATTTGCGCGTACTCGCCGGAACAATATGGGAGACGCGCGCGCGCCCCTCCTGCCGCTGTTGCCGATAGTCGCCCGATGTGGCCATCGCCTGCCCGATCAATGCAATCCGCCAGAGCGCGCTGCCCGGCGACGGCGCCTCCAGATCCACCCACCAGGGCGACCGGTCCGGTTTCACGCCGCGCCCTACAAATTCACCGCCGATTTCGACAAGATATTGCGTGATGCCAAACCCTTCGAGAACCCGCCCCATCACATCAACCGCAAATCCCTTGGCAACCGCGTTGAGATCCAGCGTCACGCCGCCGGGCTGCATCAACACGCCTTCTTCCGGCATCAGCGCCGCCCACACATTGTCGCCGTGGGCCGCGCCTTCCAGCCTGGCGCCGACGCCAACCGGACCAAACCCGCGCCGCATCACTTCGCCGCCAAGACAAGGATCAAACACGCCGCCGCTCTCCCGCGCGACCTGAAGCGCGAGCGTCATAACCTCCTGAAACGGTGCATCGACACGCAAGCGCTCGCCCGGCGACAAGGAATTGAACATGGATATGAGTGATGTCGCCTCCCACGGGCTCATCGAAGCGATGATCGCGGAAAAGCTCGCCTCCAATGCCGCCCGCACAGCGTCTTCCGGCAGTCCAGGCGCAGAGCACCAGCTTGCAGACCAGCTCGTCCCCATCGTCTGCCCGCTCAATCGCAGGCCCATAAACGCTTCCGGCCGCGGCGTGATTTCGCCGCGGCCGAATTCGTCAGGAATGATGAGGATCGCTTCGCTCAAAGAGGCAGCGCCTCGAACGTCAAGACATAGGTAGACCGTACCGGGATGGACTTCCCGTCCAGCGTGCCCGTGCGTTTGGATTCCGCGCTCAGCCAGTAGGCGCCCGCCACATCCGGCGTGAACGTCACAATGCCGTCCGCGCCGGTCGTCAGTTTCAGCGCATCTTCGGAGTTGCGATAGCGGTCATTGCCAAGCACCAGCTCAACTTCCACGCCCTCTGCTGGCTGGCCATCAGACAGCATCTGGAACTTCACTTCTTCGCCGGCATACACATCATTGGGATGGGTCACGGGCTTCAGTTCTAGCCCGTTGCCTTCGGTCGCGAAGACAGAATCGGTCGGCGAACCGAGTGTAACGAACGTCTCGATACGGCGCACATTGCCGGAAATCTGGACGCCCGACTTCGCTTTAATGCCCTCGGATTTCAGGGCCTCTGCCGTGCCGCGCCAACGCTTGCGCTCGCCGCCCTCCTCCCAGCTTGCATTGTAACCCGCGCCGCCCGAGCTGATGCGATAGGTGCCTTCAGCAACAAGCGCCACATCGAATACGGAACGGTAGCGGCCCGTCGCAGCATTCTGAACCTCAACCGGTGCACCATCCGGCCCGAACACGGCTACAGAATCCAGCCGCATGGCGACATGGTTTGGCGCAAACAGGTTGTTGGAAATTGCGCCGTCCACGGACACCCACTGGTTTTCACCGGAAAGGATGAAGGTCGATGGCAGGAGCCAGGCGCGGTGGGCGCTGGCAGTGCCAGAAACGGCGAGGGCGAGAACTGCTGCAGCGCAGGCTTTCAGAAAGGTCGGTTTCATTCAGATGACTCCCGTTTTGGTGTCGCCCGGAAGGGCTCAATTGCCTGCAAGACGCAGAGTGACTTTGCCGAGCTCACGCTCGCCGCTGGCGGTAAGGTCCCCAGGCTTCAGCGGCCAGGAAAACGGCACGCTGACGAGTTCGCGGCCGCCAACTTCGCGGGCCGCTTCAACAACCAGCTGGTATTCGCCCGGCTGCAGATCACCGAAGATGCCTTTGTCGACCGGCAGCACGATGTCATGCGTTCCCGGCGCCTTCGTCGGCCCGGAAATTCCGTCGACAGGCATATCCAGGTCGCGCCCGGTACGGCGCCACCATTGGCGGATATCCTTCAGCCAGGTCTCGCCTTTTCCTTCGCCCGTTTCGCCCTGCTGATACCAGACAGCAATGTTTGAAACGACGGAATGGTCGGGCTTCGCAATCCAGATCGCCACATAAGGGCGGTGGTATTCGGCCACATCCAAACGCGGGATGCCGACCTGGATTTCAATGTCGTCGGCGAGTGCTTGCCCGGTCAGCAGGGAGAGCCCGGCAATGGTCAGAACTGCACGCATACAGATCACCTCATATATGAAGGAAAAACAGAAGAATGACGACAGGAATGGCAAGGCCGCCCAGCACCAGCGGCCAGGTCGATCCCCGGCGCTGCGAGTGAATCTGCAACAGCCAGAGGCCGGTCATGCAGAACACAATGCAAGCCACGGCGAAAACATCGAGGAACAGGGACCAGATCGCCCCGGCGTTGCGGCCCTTGTGAAGATCGTTGAGATAGGAAATCGGCCCGCGCGAGGTGACCTCATAGAGCACATCGCCCGTTTCCCGGTCAATGCTCATCCAGGCATCGCCGCCGGGTCGCGGCAGGCTCACATAGACATCAATATCCGTCCATTCGCCCTTCTTGCCGGAAATATCCACATTCAGCTCACGGCGTATTTCCGCCGTTGTCGCCGCTGGCAGCGCCGCCGCGCTCACAAATTCGGTATCGGGAGAAATCGCTGCGAGCGCGTCGCCGGAAAGCACGTATTCCAGCTCGGTCACCTTCGGCTTTGCCGGAATTTGATGCGCGTGATTGAGGGTAATCCCGGTCAGCGCGAACAACAGCATGCCGATGAGGCAGACAGCCCCCGACATCCAGTGCCAGGTGCGCGCTTGCCGTTTCCAGAAAGCATAAGTCGACCATTTCTCCAGATGGCGAAGCGGAGACTTGCCCCAGGTTTCGGAGGAGCGTGCGGCGGCAAGAAACTGTTTCAATGAGGCGGCTCAGATCAGTGATAAGTTGGGACTTCCACTGCCTGAGCTTTTCCGCAATTGCAAGTCATTCTCATATTTTTTCGCAGATAAGTCAAAGGTGCCGTTCGCCCTGCCCCAGCAATTGGTTCCGCTCAGTATCCGCCGCCAACCGCAACATAGAGATTGATCGCCGCCGTGAGCCGGTCGAGCCGCCCCAGCACATAGGAATTGGCCGCGTCGAAATAGTTCTGCTGAGCATTCAGCAAGCTGGTCAGATCGCCCGTTCCTGCCTGATACTGAATTTCGGCGGCCCGCAATGCATCTGCGGCTGCGTCCCTTGCGATCAACAGCTGTGCTTCACGCGCGCCGTTTGCTTCAATCGCCTTCAGGCTGACATCCACATCGCGCAACGCGCTGAGGATGGACTGACGATATCCGGCGAGTTGAGCCTCCCGCCGCGCCTGCGCACTTTCAAACTGCGCGTCGAGGCGCCCGCCAGCAAAGATGTTCTGCGCAACGGACGCAGAAAGCGAGCCAATAAGGTCGCCGCCGCCGGTCAACACGCTGGAAAGCCCTGCCCCCAGATCGATGTTGGGAAAGAATGCCGCCCGCGCCGCATCGATGTTTGCGTTCGCTGCCCGCAGGTTTGCTTCGGCCTGCATCAGGTCCGGCCGGCGCAACAGCAGATCGGATGGCAATCCGGGCTCAGCATTCGGCAACGCAATGGACAGTACGTCCGCTTCAGGCGCGGTGTAGCCCTGCGGCACCCGGCCAAGCAGGATTGCCAGCGCAGTTTCAAGGCTCGTGATCTGCGACTCCAACTGCGGAATGCGCGCCCGCGCATTTGCAAGGCTCGCAGATTGGCTCGACACGTCAAAACCAGAAATCGCGCCTGCCTCATAGCGAACCTGAACGATTTTGAAGATCCTCTCGGAGATTTCGAGGTTCTGCTTGGCCACGGCCAGCTGCTCACGTGCCGAAAGCAGATTGAACCAGCCCGCGGCGACATCCGACTGCGCCGTCAGTTCCAGCGCCCGCTGCGAGAACACGGCGGCGTCCAGGTTTGCCAGCGCGGCGTTTCGGCTGGCGGCGTTTGCGCCGAACAGGTCCAATTGATAGCTCGCCGACAGGCGCGCATTGGCATCAACATCGTCCAGGCCGGACTGCGTATTGCTGCTGGCGGAAAGCGAGCCACTCGCTTGCGGAAGGAACGCCGCATTCGCCGTCTTCAGTGCCGCGCGGGAGGCGTCCACATTCGCAACGCCCTGCGCCAACGTGTTGTTGGCAACCAGTGCTTCGCTGACGAGCGCGTCCAGATCGGCAGACTTGAAGCTCGCCCACCAGGCCTGCTCCGGCGCGGCCAGCGCATCGACGGCGCCTGCATAGTCATAACCATCCGGCATGATCAGGCCCGCTTCGGTGCTGGTTTCCCGCTGCACGGGGTTCAGGCTGACGCAGCCCGCAAGGCCGAGCACGGAAGTCGAAATAAGAAGCGTACGGATCATGGATTTACTCCGAGGCGAGCGCGGTCACCGGATCGAGCCGGGCCGCCTTTCTGGCCGGCAGAAGGCCGAAGATGAGGCCTGTGCCCAGCGCTGAACTGAATGCGAGGATTGCCGGAAGCGGGGTAACCGCGACCGTCATGCCGACCTGCGTCAGGATGAAGACGATGCCAAACCCGATCAGCACGCCTGCAACACCGCCCAGACCGCCAACAACCAGCGACTCGACGATGAACTGCGTCATGATGTCGGAACGCCGTGCGCCCGTCGCCATTCGCACGCCAATCTCGCGCGTCCGCTCAGACACACTCACCAGCATGATGTTCATCACGCCGATCCCGCCCACGAGCAGCGAGATTGCCGCCACCGATCCCAGAAGGATGGAGAACGAGTTCTGTGTCTCCTCCACCGACGCAAGGATCGACGCGGTATTGCGGATCTGGAAGTCTTCCGTACCGTGACGGGCCAGCAGCAAGGCATGGGCCGCCTCTTCGGTCTCGGTGATCTTCTTCGTGTCGTCTACCGCGACAGTGATGGAGGAAAGATAGCTCTGCCCAAATAGGCGCATCATGCCTGTCGTGATCGGCACCAGCGCCACATCATCCTGGTCTTGTCCCCAGGAGGTCGCGCCTTTCTCTTCCAGGATACCGGCCACCTCGAAGGGGGCGCCGCCCAGGAACACATATTGCCCGACCGCGCTTTCAACATCGTCGAACAGGTTGCCTGCCGTTGTCGTGCCCAGCACCACCACCGCCATGCGGCGGTCCACATCTTCCTTCTCGAAGAAGGTGCCATATTTCATGTCGCGGTTCTGCGCGATGGGCCAGCCTTCGGAGACGCCCTCAATGGAGCTGGAATAGTCCTTCCCGCCTACTCGCAATGTCGCACTGGTCGAGCGTGAAGGAACAGCCGTCAGAATGTTATCCAGTTCGCCCAATGCCTGCGCATCTTCGATCGTCAGGGTCGCAATGGCGCCGCCGCGCATCCGTGTGCCCGGCGCGCCAGGACGCACGAACAGGAGGTTAGGCCCCATCGACTCGAACCGTGCCATCACTTCGGCCCGGCTGCCCTCACCGATCGCCAGCATGGCGACCACCGCCGACACGCCGATCACCACGCCCAGCAGCGTCAGCGCGGTCCGGAACAGGTTCGCCCTCAGCGAGCGGAATGCCATTTTCACGGACTCAAAAATCTGTGTCAGTGGCGATGGGCCCTTGCGGGCGTATCGATACTGGGGCGCTTCCTCGGAAGTAGCCGCCTTGTTGCCGGTGTCTGAAATGATCTTGCCGTCGCGGATTTCGATCACGCGCTTGGCGCGTTCGGCAACCTTCTGATCGTGCGTGATCAGGATGATCGTGCGCCCGCTGTCATGCAGCTCGTCAAGCAAGTTGAGCAGGTCTTTGCTGGAGCCGGAATCGAGCGCGCCGGTCGGCTCGTCCGCCAGAATCACTTCTGCATCGTTGACCAACGCGCGCGCTACAGCCACTCGTTGCTGCTGCCCGCCCGAAAGCTGGCCCGGCTTATGATGGATACGCTCGCCAAGGCCCAGCTTGCCCAGCAGGTCAGCCGCCTTGTCCTTGCGCTCTTCCAGCGTCATGCCGGCATAGATCGCCGGAATCTCCACATTCTCCGAGGCGCTGACGCTCGCCAGAAGATTGTAGCGCTGGAATATAAATCCGAATGTCTGCCGGCGTAGCGCCGCAAGCCCATCTGGGTCCAGCTCTGAAACATTCTGCCCACGAATGGAATAGCTCCCGCCCGTTGGCCGGTCCAGACAGCCCAGGATGTTCATCAGCGTCGACTTGCCCGAACCCGACTGGCCAACAATGGCCACAAACTCGCCAGTCTCGATGGTCAGCGATACGCCGTCCAGCGCACGCACCTCGGTGTCGCCGGCCCCGTAAAATCGCGACGCGTCTTTCAGTTCGATCAAGGGGGTCGTCATGGTATCACCTGCTTCCCGCCGCTTACATGCGCCCCGGAGGCGGCCCCATCGGCCGGCGCTGGCCCTGCTGACCGGACGGTCCCGACGCAGTGGACGACCTGCTAAGCGACACTTCGCCCGTCACAACCGTCTGCCCTGCCTCAAGTCCGTAGATCACTTCAGCCTGCGTGCGCGTCTTCAGGCCGATCAGCACTGGACGCGGGCGCGGCGTGCCGTCCGGCCCAATGACGAGCACGGTGGCCACTTCTGCATCCGGGTGCGCCTTACGCGCTTCCGTGAACGCTTTGCGGCGGCTGTCTTCCTGTGGTCCAGCGCCAGCCGGTTCGCTGGCTTCTGCCTGCATGAACCCGCCCTGCGCGCGGCCCTCACGGGCGCGGCCTTCTGCCGAAGCCGTTTGCTGCCCACGGCCTTCGCCCTGCGGGCGCTGGCGGCGCTCCGGGTTTGCCTGCAGCGCCGTCACCGGCACCAGCACAGCATCCTTCGCCGAACCCGTCACGAAGAACACCTGCGCCGTCATTTCCGGCTTCAAAAGGTTGTCCGGGTTGTCGATGTCCAGCATCGCCTTGTAGAGCACCACATCGTTCAGAACTTCCGGCGTCGGAAGGATTTGCCGCACAGTCGTTTCCCAACGGCGCGTCGAGTCGCCCAACGTCGAGAACCAGGCGTCCTGCCCCGGCTTCACGCGCAGGACATCGGCTTCCGAAACATCCGTCTCTACGGTCATCACCGTCAGGTCGGCCAGCGAAAGGATCGTCGGCGCCGTCTGGTTGGCGTTCAGCGTCTGGCCTTCCACCGCGTCGAGCGAGACAACCGTGCCGGCCACCGGCGCATAAATATTCGTGAATTCCAGCGTCGCCTGCTGCGCGCGCAGCGTCGAGCTTTGGCGGTCGATCTGCGCATCAATCGCGTCGAGCTTACCAACAGCGACGGTGTGGTTCGATTGCGCTGCCTCATAATCCGCCCGCGCAATGGCATCATTTTCGAACAGCATCTTGGCGCGCTCGGCGTCTGCCTTGGCGAGCTCGAGCGTGGCGACCTGCTGCTTACGGCTCGCCTGCAGCTCTTTGAGCTGTGCGCGGCTGCCTTCCACATTGGTCTCAGCAATCGTCGCGTCGATCCGCGCCAGCAATTGCCCCTGCTCGACCAGGTCGCCCGCGTCCACCAGTAACTCGGTCAACTGCCCGGAAACCTGCGCGCCGACTGTCACAGTCTCTTTCGGCGCTACCTTGCCGGCAGCCGAGATCGAAACCTCGATGTCTCCCTTGGTGACTTCAGCGGTCTGGTAGACGGGAGCCTTCTCGCCCCCCCAGATAGCCTGCCAGGCAAGCCAGGCCGCCACCACCGCAACAGCGGCGACTGCGATCATGACCCAACGGTTTTTCAGCACTTTGGTCTTGGACATGGGAACTCAGCTTCAAATGGTGTGTCAGGCCTTGAACGGGGGCCGGTCGGTATTCCGTCGCGGCCAACTGCCAGAAGTTTGCAGTCCTGTCCGCGATATTCCCGCACTAACTGATTTCTTCTGACATTTTGTTCGCGTTATTGTGGCAATTCTTGCCACACGACACGATTTCCGGGCTGACCCGAGGATAAACAGGCGCTCCGCCTGTCAATTCTTAAGAAGTCGCCTCTTCGGCAAACAGGTCCGGCTGCTCGCCCTCGCCGCGGGGGTCAAACTCCGCAATGGCAAGGCTCGTCGCCGGGGACACTGTAAAGGGCGCGCGCTCCTCCGCTAGCGGCGGCGGTGAGATGGCCATCCGCGAGAGACAAGCCAGCATCAACGCACCCAGCGCCAGCCCCGCAAACAGGAACAGCCCCGCCCCGCCCGGCAACACTTGCAGGAAGCCGCCTGCGATCACCGGCCCGATCACCGAACCGATCCCCCAGATGACCAGGATGCCCGCCATCATCGAGGTGATCTCTTCCGGGCTTGCCCGGTCCGCCGCGTTCGCCACGGCTACGGCGTAATAGCTGAGCGATCCCGCGCCAAAGGCCGCCGCCAGCGCCAGGGTCAGCAGCGGCACATCTATCGCCGCCGTCAACGCTAGCCCGCCAGCCGCCAGCGCGCCCAGCGCCGCCGCCGCCGCAATCACCAGCCGCCGGTCAAACCGGTCGGACATAAGCCCCACAGGCCAAAGTCCGATCATCGCCCCCGCCAGGATGGCGCCATTCAGCTGCGCGGCAAATCCGGCCGCATCGTCCGGGCGCATTGCTGCGGCAAAGACAGGATAAAGCTGCGCCACGGAATTGTTCACCGCCCCTGCGCAGAACGCAGCAAACACAGAGGCTGGCGCCTGCGCCAGCAGGCGGCGCGGGCCGAACGGTTTTGCCGCCACCAGTTCCGGCTGGCTGCGGTTGGTCGCCGCCACTGGTAGCAGCGCTGCAATGAACAGGCCTGCCACCACCATGAAGGCGCCAAACCCCGCCAGCGCGCCCGCCACCACAAATGGCGCCGCAATCGCCCCGGTCTTAGACACCATATGATAGAAGCCGAGGATCGCGCCCCGGCTCTGTGCGGGTGCTGCATTCGCAATCCAGCTCTCGCCCGCCGTCAGCATTCCGGCTGCGCCAGCGCCCGCGAGCGCGAGCAGGAACGACCACCCCGCCACCTCTCGTCCAGCCAAGGGCAGGACCAGCGCCGCCAGCGCGCAGATGCCCGCCAGCAGCGTGAAGGTGCGGATGTGCCCAATGCGGCGTATCTCATGCGGCGCGATCAGCGTGCCGCCCAGGAATCCCGCCGAATACGCCGCCGCCACGAACCCAATGCCAAGCTCTGCCACGCCGCCCGCCAGCAGCTTCAGCGACATCACCATCGCCAGCGCCGCCATCGCGCCTTGCAGCAGCGTAAGGGCGGCCACCAGAACGAAGATGTTCCGGTAGGCTGCCAGATTGCTGTGCCCATTGCGGGCCAGCCCCGGCCAACGGACAAGTCGCGTCATGCTGCCGGCAGCAACGCCTCCGCTTCCCGCGCCACGCGCGACTCAACATTCTCCACCAGCGCTGCGTGCAGGGCGCAGATCGCCGTGTCGAAGTCGTCTTCCTGGATCACGGCCTGGATATCCGTCTTCCGGGAAACCTGGTGCAGGCCGATGATCGGCACGCCTGCCTCATGCAACGCCGTCAACGCTTTGGCAGTAATGCCCGGCACATTGATGTCGGCCCCAATCACGGAAACGATCGCCACGCGGCTCGTAGAAACTTCCGCGCCGCTTAGCTTGGTCTCAATGTCCACACAGGCGCGCTTCAATGCCTTTCGGCTGCCTTCCACATAATGTGTAATCGTGTTGGCGTTGGAACATTTGGACACGATACGGATGGAATGGCGCGTCAGCGCTTCCAGCACGGCCGCATCATATCCCTTCTCGCCCACCATATCCTGATCGAACACTTCCAGCGCAAACACGCCCTTCAGGCCGGTCACGATCTCGGCGCGCGGCTTGGGCGGCGCATAGTCTGCAGAGATGACCGTGCCGCCATCTTCCGGGTCGAACGTATTCTTCACGCGCAGCGGAATGCCTGCCTGCCGCAGGATTTTCGCCGCTTTGGGATGCACCGCCTCCATGCCCATATTGGACAGCTGATCGGCCACATCAAAATTGGTCAAGCCAATCTTGCGCACCTTATCTCCGCCAACCAGCTTCGGGTCCGCGCTGGAAAGGTGGAACTCCTTGTGGATGATCGCCTCATCCGCGCCGATCAGCGCGGCCAACCTGGAGAACACCACTTCGGTATAGCCCCGCCCGAAATGGCGCACGAGGCCGTCACGCGAACTGGCATAGCCCGTCACGATCGGCAGCTCGTTGGAAAGGTCGATCTTGTCGAGGGCATCCTGCATACGCTCTTCCATCGAAAGGTCGCGCTCATCCCGCCATGCCGTCAGATCGACGGCCGTTGCGTTCACGCCATGCTTGCGCAGTAGCAACGCGGTATTGAAGGCCGAATGCGCCTCCCCCAGCGAGGAAAGCACTTCCTTCACGGTGGCAAGGTTCTCGTCGAGACGGAATTGACCGTAGGAGCACAGCCGGTGCAGGTCGATCAGGCAGTTGCGAACATCCTCAATCCGTTCCCGAACGAAATTGTCCGCAACTTCCTGCTCTGGCTCGCCGCCAAACATTTCGACGTTCTTGTCTTCCATTGCCTGCGCCACTGCGGCCAGCGCCTCGGTCCACGCCCACTTGTTTCCCGCGCCCGAAAACAGGCTGAAAACGCCGGGCTCACCGGATTTCTTGTGCTCCAGCAGGCGGTTCGTCATGCCCGAATAGGCGGAGACTACGAAGATCCGGTTATACAGCGCGCTCCCGCGCCGCTTGCCGATCAGCACATTCTCCAGAACAGCCTTGGTGTTGGAGATCGACGTACCGCCGATCTTTTCCACAGTGCGTTTCATCTATCGTCCTCCCAGCGGCAGCGGCGGCATCGCCTTCAGAGGGCGGATGGGCTCTTTCACCTGACGGTGCGCCACAAATTCCGGGCGCGGCTTTGTCTTGCCGAACGGCTCGATCAGGCGGTTGCTCCACGCATTGAAAACGAAGAAAGCGTTGATCCGCTCATACGGCGTGATGTTGCTGTTTGAGCCGTGCATCGTATTGCAGTCGAAAATCACGACCGAACCGGCCTTCGGCGCAGGCCCTTCAATGCCGCCTTCTGCCGCCAGCTTCGCAAGGCTCTCGCCATCAGGCACGCCATATTCCTGCTTCTTCAGCGACGCGCGGTAGTGGTTGTCCGGCGTCTCGCCCACGCAGGTCACATAATTCATGTGGCTGCCCGGCATGAACATCGTCGGCCCGGAATGCGGATGGTTGTCCGTCAGCATCACTGACATCGACAACGCCCGCATGCGCGGCATGCCATCTTCCGTGTGCCAGGTCTCGAAGTCCGAATGCCAGTAGAAATCCTTGCCCCGGAACGCGGGTTTGTAGTTGATCCGCGACTGGTGGATGTAAACATCGTCCCCCAGAATGAACCGCGCGAGGCCCGACAGGCGCTCATCGGCCGCCAGCCGTTCGAACACGTCCGACTGCCGGTGCGGCGCGAATACGGAGCGCACAGCTTCGGCGCCCTCCATGCCCCGCTCGGTGATCCGGCTCTCGGGGATCAGCCCGCCCCGCTCGCGCAGCGCATTGGCCTCCCGCGCCAGCGCCTTCACCTCCTGCGGCGAAAATACGTCTTCCAGCACGACAAACCCGTCGCGCACGAATTGCTCGATCAGCGCGCGGCCCACCGGCGCTTCCTCGCCGGGGATGCCATGCACCACGGGGTCGCGCCGTGTCAGCCATTCCGGCTCCGCCTTCAGGCGCGAGGGATAAAGATCCTGGTCAGTATCTGTCATCATGGACAGGCTCCTTTCAGGCTGTTTGTTCGAGTTCTGTATCGGCCGCATACGCCCCGTCGGGGCCGTGCACTTCCTTGCCCGTCACCGGCGGATTGAACACGCACGCCATGATCATCGGCCCGCCCGCATCAGCGCGCAGGATGTGCTTGTCATGGTTGTTGAGCGCATACATCACGCCGGGGCGGATCTGATGGGTCTCGCCCGTCGCCAGATCTGTGATCGAGCCTGTGCCCTCCATGCAATACACACTCTCAAAGTGGTTCTTGTAATGCATGTGCAGCTCGGCGCCGGCATGGATCGTCGTGATGTGGAACGAGAAACCCATCCCGTCATTTTTCAGCAGCAGGCGGACGGAAGTCCAACCATCGCTGTCCACACGCCGTTCGGTGTTGTTTTCAATGCTGAGGTCTCTGACAATCATCTTCCAAATCTCCTTTACGCAGCGGACTTGCGGTGGCGCGCACCCACCGTGCGCACGGCGTCCGCCAGAATTTCGAGGCCCGCATCGAGCTGCGCGTCGCTGATGGTCAGCGGCGCGAGCACCTTCACCACTTCATCATGGCTGCCACTCGTCTCGATAATCAGTCCGTTCTCGAAGCATTCAGCGCATACTTCCGCCGCCACTTCGCCGCTTTGCATTTCAATGCCGCTCATCATGCCCCGGCCTTTCAGCCGCCCGGCCAGTGCGCTGCCCTCGCCGATCTTGGCCAGCCCCGCCCGCAGGCGCTCGCCTTTCCGGGCTACATCGCGCTCGAACGCGTCATCGCTCCAGAACAGATCGATCGCCTTGGCCGCGGTCACGAAGGCATGGTTGTTGCCCCGGAACGTGCCGTTATGCTCGCCCGGCTTCCAGCGGTCATGGTCCGGCCGGATCAGCGTCAGCGCCATCGGCAGGCCGAGCCCCGACAGCGATTTCGCCAGTGTGATGATATCCGGCTTCACGCCCGCCTTTTCGAAGCTGAAAAAGCCGCCCGTGCGGCCAATTCCGGCCTGAATGTCATCGATGATGAACAGCGCCCCATGCTTGCGCGCGATCTGCTCGACGCGGCGCAGCCAGGCATCGGAGGCCACATTCAGCCCGCCTTCGCCCTGCACCACTTCCACGATGATCGCCGCAGGCTTGTCGAGGCCCGAGGAAGGATCAGACAGGCGACGGTCCAGCTGCTCGGCCGTGTCGGTGTCTTCGCCGAAATAGCCGTCATATGGTTCGTGCACCACGCCGGTCAGCGGAATGCCCGCCCCACCGCGTTTGCCCGAATTGCCCGTCGCGGCCAGCGCGCCGAGCGTCATGCCGTGAAAGCCATTGGTGAAGGCAATCACATTCGTCCGTCCCGTGACCTTACGGGCGATCTTCAGCGCAGCTTCAACCGCGTTCGCCCCCGTCGGCCCCGGAAACATTGCGCGATAATCCATGCTGCGCGGCTTCAGGATACGTTTTTCGAACGTCTCGAGGAAGCTCGCCTTCGCGCGCGTGTGCATGTCGAGGCCATGAGCCACGCCATCGGCCTGGATATAATCCAGCAGCGCCTGCTTCAGCTCGGGGTGGTTGTGGCCATAGTTCAGCGTGGAGCAACCGGCCAGAAAATCGATATAGCGCGTTCCATCTTCCGCAATCAGCTCAGCGCCGCGCGCCGATTTGAACACCGCCGGAAAAGACCGGCAATAGCTGCGCACGCGGGATTCGCGTCGTTCAAAAATACTCGGGAGAGCGGACGTGTCTTCGTATGCCATGAATGGCTCCTTTTTCTTCGCTCGGTTAGGGTCGTTGAGGCTGAGCCTTCAGCCTGCGGCCTTCGGCGCCTGGAAAGGGCCAATGGTGACGAGAAATTCCGTGTCATGCTGACCGCGGAAATGGCGATGCCGATCAAACCACAGCTCTTCGCGCAAGGGCGCCTCCAGCCATCCCGCAACGCTGCGGAAAAGGCCCCATGAGGCGTCATTGCTCCGGGTGATCGAGGTTTCCAGTGCGGAAACCCCCGCCTGCGCCCGGCGGGAAAGAATATCGGCCAGCATCCGCTTCGGCAGGGCCTTGCCCCGCGCGCTGGGATGCACAGCCACCTGCCACAGGAAATAGGTCGCGTCCTTGCCGGGTGGCCTGTGGCCGGAAATCCAGCCAACAACTTCGCCGCTCATCCGCGCCACGGCGCAGGAGGTCGCAAAATGCGTGCACTGGATCAGGTTCGCATACAGCGAATTGGTATCGAGCGGCGGGCAGGCTGCGATCAACGCGTGAATTTCAGCGGCGTCTTCAGGCGTCGGCGGTCCGATCTGGATCGCGGCGCCTTCGATTTTACTTCGGCCCGGAACAGTCTCTGTTGCGGACGGTGCGGTGGCCTCACTCGGCATGACGGCTCCCATTTGCTTTTTTATTTTGACCGTCAAATTATTATCCTCAGGGAAATGTCAACCCCGAGCGCAGCCAAGGCATATTTGACGAGCAACATAAATGCCCGAGTGCTCAAGGGGTTCCGCCCTTTATTTTGACTTTCAAATTATTTGTTCTTCAATGGAATTCCACTACATATGACGGCATGATCGCCGCCACGCCCACCCCGGATTCGCCACAGGACGCCTCAGAGCAGGCTCTGATTTCGCTCCGTCGCATTCTGAAAGCGGTCGAGTCGCATGCCCGCACACTTGCACGCGACACCAGCCTCACCCCCTCCCAGCTTGTCGTCCTCAAGGAACTCGCCGCCCGCGGCAGTGTCCAGCCGAGCGATCTCGCCCGCGCTGCCGGGCTGAAACAGGCCACCATTTCCATCCTGCTGGACAAGCTCCAGGCGCGCGGCCTCATCCTGCGCAGTCGGGGAGATGCAGACCGCCGCACTGTGCTCGTCCAGATCACGCCCGAAGGCCGCAAGATGCTGTCAGAGGCGCCAGATCTTCTGCAGGCGGAATTTGGTGCGCGCTTTGCCCACCTGCCCGAATGGGAACAGGCCTATATCAACGCCGCGCTCACGCGCCTTGTCGCTCTGCTCGGCGCAGGCGATATCGACGCCTCGCCTGTTCTGGATGTCGGCGCAGTGACGGACCTTCCCTCCGGCCCCGCCTGAGGCTCACATCAGCCAGTTGTTGATGAAGCCCACCACCGGCTGATCCAGATATGATCCGTACACGAAAGTGCCAATCCAGGTCTTGCCATAGATTTCCAGCGTATAAAGGTGGCGCTGTTCCAGGTGCAGCGTATGCGCCGTCCCGTCCTCACCCACCAGCTCGACCGTTCGCTCAGCGCCGGGCGGAGAGAATTCCGCCTTGCGGAAAATCTCGGGCGCCTTGCCGGACCGCAGGGCATATGCGCCGGAGCCTTCAGGCGATTGCAGCAGGGTTCCCGAAATGCCCTTTCCCCAAAGCGAGGAATAAACAAAGGGAACGGTAAAGCGCGGCTCGCTCTGGGGCTGCTCATGCCACTGGCCCGGCGCGCTGATCGTCCGCGTTTGGCCGCCCGCTTCGATCACAGCCTCAACCGTCCCGAACATTTCAGACCGCCCATCCAGCAGGCCGACATATCCGTCAGACCGGGTGAACGTCGCCGAAACGCGGAAGGCACCTTCGCCGCCTTTCTCGAACTCCAGCGTGCCGCCGTCGATCGCGCCATGCTTGCCCGTCCGGCTGAAGCGGATGGTCATATCGCCGACCGAGGCCGCGTAGTGAACGTCGGTCGCATTGGCCGCGTCCGCCGCCTTCCCGCTCCACGGAATTTCATTGTCCGCAAACAGGAAGCTGCCCTCCGGCGTCATTACAGACGCCCAGACCCACGCCACCCCAATCTCAGGGTACTGACACAGCCGGATGCTGAAGACGGAGCTGCCATTAGGCGCCCCGCCAGACATCTGCACGGACTCCGTATAGATCACCCGGCCTTCCAATCCCTCAGAGGGAGACACGGCGTCTTCCGCCCCGCTGGCGCAGGCCGCCGTCAATGCCGCCGCGCCGGCGCTGATCAAAAGGTTGCGTCTGGAAAGGTGAAAGCGGGTCTCGGTCATGGCGTCACATTTCGTGTTTCTATGCTGGCATCCGTTCGTGCCAGTCCGGCAAGGCCATTGGCAAGCCATTCCCGCGCGCCCGGATCGTCCATCAGGTACGCGTCGAGGAAGGCCAGAACTGCCGCATCGATGATTTCATGATGGCGCGGGTCTAGTGGCCGGTCCTTGCCCCTGGTCAGAATACTTCCGCTGAACACGAAATGATCCCCGCCCGTCAGGTTCACCAGCACAGCCGGCAAACCCTCGGGCAGCCCGTAATAGGGCTGCAGCCTGTCTTCTGCAGTCTCAACAGATGGGTTCAGCGCAAACCCATCTTCCGTACCCGTCATCATCAGGAAGGGCTTGGTCACATTGGCAAACGCTGCCTTGTCATCGCCGTCCCGGTCGCCGGAAGGGCTCATGGCGATAAACGCGCGGAAGCCATCCGCCGGCATTGCCGCGCCAGTCTTGAACACCTGCCCCGCCGCCACCTGCGTCGTCACAGCGCCGAAGGAGTGCCCGCTCATGGCCACGCGGCCCATGTCGATCTTCCCGGCAAACTTGCCGTCTACCGCCATCTTACCCAGCTCGCCCATGGCGAAGGGAATATCGGCAAACCGGTTCAGCATCACGGCCGGGTCACTCGCCGTTTTCAGCATCGCGCCCCGGTCCACGGTCGCCGGGTCCGGGCGCACGCCCTTCCACATGCTCACATCCGATCCGGGGTGCTGCACATGCACGACGATATAGCCATGACTCACCAGGAACTCGCTCATCCGGGGCAGCCCCTCGCGCGATCCGCCAAGGCCGTGGGAAAACACCATCACCGGGCGCGGCCCGTCCGTATCCTGAGGATACCGGATCAGCCAGGGCACATCCCGGTCGCGCTTGGCGTCATGCCATTTGCCGCGCTCGGTCTCCACCTTGTAAGGCCCCGGCGCGGTGTACCGGCTGGTCGAGGCGGCCTGAGGCACCAGCGCCGCTGTCTCGGGCGGCGCTGCGTTCGCGCATCCGGCGCCCGTGATCGCAATCAGGGCTAGCGCGGCAGAGGAAATCCATGTTCTGAAAACCATCGATCAGGTCCATTTCGATTTTGAGCACCCCCGCTGATTGTCGACAATGTTTCCACCTGCGCGTAATGTCAAAGATAAATCAGACGGGATCGGGGAAGCTGCCCCGGCGTAATCGGGAGAGCGGAAATGAACGGACTGACTCGGCGCGGAATGATGATCGCAGGCGGCTCGATGATGACGGCTGCCTGCGCCAATGCGACATCAAACGTATCCAAAAATACACAGTTTGACACTGTGCGTACCGACAATGACATCACCTGGATCACGGAGGCCCTGGATCGCCTCGCCTCGTTCAAGGATCTCCGCGCCGGCGGCCCCGGCGACATCGCCTGCGGCGAATGGCTGGAAACTATCCTTCAGGAACAAGGCTTTGCCGTCCGCCGGCAGGAATTCCAGACACCCTATTTCGAGCCCTCCACCGCCGTCATCCGCGTCGGCGCCCTTCAGGCCCCCGTCTACCCCCAGGGCATCGTCGTCCCAACCGGCCCGGTAGGCGTCAGCGGCCCTCTGAAAGTCTGGCGCGCCCCCGGCGATGTTGCCGATCCTGCCGGCGCTGTCATCGTCATGGTCCTGCCCTATGCGCGCCATTCCCAACTCGCCGCCCCCGCGCTGAAGGCGGCGATCAAGCCGCTCTCCGACGGCGGAGCCGCCGCGATAATCCTCGTAACATCAGGGCCTTCGCGCGAACGCGTCGCCCTCAATGCTGATCCCTCAGGGCCCGCCTGGCCCCAGCCGATGGCAGTCATCGGCCCGAAGGATGCCGAGCCCCTCTACGAACTCGCCCGCACCGGCGCGACTGCAACACTCATTACAGATGGCGATGGCGGCACCCGCCCTGCCTTCAACCTCATCGCCGAGATCAACCGTCCCGGCCCGCGCATCGTTATCTCCACGCCCCGCTCCGGCTGGGGCCCCTGCATGGGCGAACGCGGCCCCGGTATCGCCGTGTTCTACGCTCTCGCCAAAACCCTCCCCCAAGCCTACCCCGATCACGCCTGGACCTTCCTGGTCAACAGTGGCCACGAATATGACAATCTCGGCAGCCACCACGTCCTCGCTGAGGCGGCGCCAAGTCCTTCAGAAACAAAGCTCTGGCTGCATCTTGGCGCAGGCTTCGCAGCGCGCGACTGGCACGAATATGGCGCCCAGCTCCGCCCGCTGAAAAATGCGGACCCGCAACGCCTGCTGGTCGCCAGCGAAGCGCTCATCCCGACGCTACAGGAAACCTTCGCCGGTCTTGCTGGACTGGAAGTGCCCTATCCCGCCCAAATGGGCGCGGGTGGCGAGCTGGGAGAAATCCTGTCCGCAGGATACCCCAACGCCATTGGTATGTTGGCGGCACACCGCTTCCATCACGCCGCAAACGACTTTGCCGACAAAACGGGTCCGGACCTGATCCTGCCCGTCCTCAAAGCCGTCCGCTCAACGCTTCTTCGGCTTGCCTGACGCAGCCTCGCTGCCAGCTGCGTCTTCTGCCATCACGAACTGCATGGAATTGCGGTAAAGCGTGTGCATCAGCATTGCAGCCTTCGGCCCATCGCCCTTGAGCACTGCCTCAGAAAGCTTCACCCAGGTTTGCGTAGATTCCAGCCGCCGCTCCGGCGCCTGTATCGCGCGCATCTGGAACGCTTCCCGGCCTGCTGCCAGTCCCAGCAGCATCGAATGCGCCCGCGTCGACAGCGTCAATTCGCTGAGAACCCGTGTATTCTGGCGCAAGCCGTCATAGATCTCTTTGGTCTCGGCGCCCGCACGTGCGCGCTCCGCCAAAGCGACCGTCTGAGCATGGAAACGCTGTTTGGCTGCCTGGTCAGGATTTGCCGCCGCCAACTCCGAGACAACACCCGAAAGCGCCGCCCGGATCAGCCAGATCTCCCGGAAATCATCATCGCCCGGCCGCACGACCCGTGCGCCGCGCATTTCCTCGATGACGACGAGCCCCTGGCTTTGTAGCAGGCGGAGAGCTTCACGGATTGGCGCGCGGCTAAGCCCGAACTTGTCTGCCAGTTCCTGCTCCTTAAGGCGCTGGCCGGGTTCGTACTCGCCCTTCTCGATAGAGCGAGCAAGGTCACGCGCCACGCGCAAGGCCCCCACCCGCGCCGCCGAACCCTCTACCTTTGATGACGCCCATCCTGCCAATCTACTCAAGCCTCCCCGATTCCCGCGTCAACCTAACGGCAGGTCAGCCGGGCGTCGAGGGTTCGAGCGGCGGCGGAGTCCATTTGGATTCAAACAGTTCCGGCGTGGGCAGGTACGCCCGGAAGGAAACCATGAACGGCCCTTTGGGTGTTGGAAGCCAGTTCGCCGCAGCCTCCCCGTCAGGCGCGTCTGACTGAAGGTAGAAGGTGTAGGATCCATCCGCATTTGGCTTCACGCCGGGCACGCGATCACTCACCGAATAGCGATTGATCGGATTTTCAACGAGATAGAACCGGCCGTCCGGCTCCTCTGAATACATCGTCAGCGACCAGAATGCCTCAACTGGAGCGCCCCCTGGCGGAACGGTGAACTTGTAGGCCTTGGTTCCGTCCAGCGGCTCGCCCGTCGCGTCGCGTGAGGCGCGGAAATAAGTCGCCTCATCTGACGACAGCGCCGCGAGCCCCCAAAGGGCAACCGACGCGCGGAGCATATCATTGTCGCCGAAATCACCCACGCCCGGAGGGGCCGCGCGCCAGCCATTTATGGTGACCATGAGCGCCTCTGCGTTCTGCTTCAGATCCTGCAGATTGGCGGCAAAGCGCTCATTCCATATCTCCTGGAATTCCGAGGCAAGTTTGGACCACCCCTCAGCCTCACCCGGTACAATACCCACTCGCGAAAACGCGCCCGCTCTTGCCGCCTGGCCTGCGTTGGCCGGCGTTCGCGCCAGCATCGCATTGACAACATTCACGAATGTTTCGGCGTCCGGCACCGGCGGCGCGGTAAAATCATAGCCAACATCAGGCCCCCGCCCCTCCACCTTGATCAACTGGATCTGGGACTGCACAGCCGTCGCCGCCTCAAGGTCGTGCGCGCCGCGCACAAGTGTTCGCGCAAGCATCCAGACGTCATTTGTATCGGAACGGATGAGTGTGACGCCTTCTGGAACAGCGCCGTTCCAATCGGGCCCCGCGATCCAGTAGCGCGCCTTGTGTCCGCCACCGTTGCGGCTGCCAAGGATCGCGAAGTTGTCCGTGAAGACGTCCATGAACGCGATACTGTGATAACGGTCCGGCGCTTCGGGCGTAATGACTTCCATCGGGCCGCCGGACAATTCCAGAATCGCGCTCGAATAGAGCGTGTCCATATTCGGCGCAGTCACATTCCGGTGGGTATGGTCGGAGAGGATACGGCGATGGCCCAACTGGTTTACGTTGCGTCCAACGCTGGTACTGCCTGACGTGGCGAACCGGGCAAACTCATAGATGCCATACCCGTAGAGGAATGCTTCATCGACCTGCTCCTCAATGGCCGTCGCTGCTGGCGCTACCAATCCAGCTCTCTCCGCATCCGGAACAACTGGCGTTGTTGCACAAGCTGCAAGCCCCAGAGCAGCCAGAATCGCTGTCGATGCAATGAGTTCCTGTCGGCGCATGAATGTTCCTCTCGTGTGTTTTCTCGTCCTGATTTCACTGGCCTGGCGCTGCATTTACGCGCCGGAATATGGCCATCCCGATTGACACGGTTATCCCACCCGCTATGGATTGTCGACAATTTTAAGCGTCCCTTGAGCAAATGAGGGCGCATCTGGGAGGATCCGAAGGATCATGAAACGCAATTCCACTTCGTCCTATGCCAAGCTTCTTGGTTCTGCTTCCCTGGCGCTTTGCCTTCCGGGATTCGCAGTTGCACAATCACAAACTGCGCCGGAAGAGGCAGAGCTTCGCGCCGATACCGTGATTGTTTCAGCGACCCGCCGTGAGGCCGACGCGCAGACAATTCCCGTCGCTGTTACGGCAGTCAGCGAACGCGATATTATTGAAGCTGGCGTGCGCGACACGTCTGGCCTGCAACAGGTCGCCCCTTCCCTTGTTGTGACCGTTTCCAACTCTGAGACAACGGGCGGCGTGATCCGCATACGAGGCGTTGGAACGGCGGGCCAAAACCCGGGCCTGGAAGGCGCGGTTGGAGCGTTCGTTGACGGCGTGTATCGCTCCCGCCCCGGCCTTGCGCTCAACGACCTGATGGATGTGAAGCAGGTTGAAGTCCTGCGCGGTCCGCAAGGCACACTGTTTGGGAAAAATACCTCTGCCGGCGCGATCGTAATTTCGACGCGCGAACCTGAATTTGAATTCGGTGGCGAAGTCATGGCAGGTTTCGGAAGCGATGGGCAGCAGCGCTTCACGGGCGTTGTTACCGGCCCAATTGTCTCCGACAAGCTCGCATTCAGACTTTCAGGCCTCGTCAACAAACGTGACGGATATGTGGAAGACGTCAACGGCGAAACCTACAACGACAAAGACCGCTACAGCCTGCGCGGGCAACTCCTTGTCGAGCCAACTGACACTGTCAGCCTGCGGCTTATCGCAGACTATATCGAGAAGGATGAAGTCTGCTGTGCAGCGCCCTATGTTGCAAACGGCGCGCGCGCAGCACTTATCACCAACCTCGGCGGAACGGTGTTTAATCCGACACAGGAAGACGAATACCGCGTCGCGATCAACACTCCGCCCCGCTCCGAGATCGAGGAGTTCGGTCTCTCTGGGCATCTTTCCTGGGACACCAGCATCGGCGACCTGAAAGTGATCGCCAGCACGCGCAATTTCAAATCGGCTCGCGACTCTGATGTGGACAACAGCGACCTCGACCTGGCCAACATCGACAACGACCGCAGCAAGGATCGGCTGAACACAATCGAGGCCACTCTTCAGGACAAGACGGATCGAATCGACTGGCTGGTCGGCGTCTATGCCTTTGAAAGCAACTTCAATAACCCGCAATCCCAAGTAATGGGCGCAGACCTTGGTGCATTTCTGGGCGGCGTGCTCAACCGGCCGGCGGTCATTCCGCTTTACCAGGAAGGCGATGGCGACCTGTTGCGCCGTTACTACCAAAAGGGAGACGGCTGGTCGATCTTCACGCACAATACTATCTCGCTCACTGACGCGCTGAAGCTGACGCTCGGCCTTCGCTACCTTGAGGAAAACAAGACCGGTGGCGGCGAGTTCATTACACAGGCCGCAGAATCCTGCACGTCACCGCTTGTTCCGGCGGCCGCACGGGTGTTTTGCCCGACCACGGACTATGAAGCAGAGTTCATCGACGATGCCCTGACTTACACGGCAGCGCTGTCCTACCAATTTACGCCGAACCTCATGGGCTACGGATCCTTTGCAAAAGGATACAAGGCCGGCGGCATCAGCCTCGACCGGGATGCGGGTAACCGCACCAGCCAGACATTCCTGCCTGAAGAGTCCGAGAACTACGAACTCGGCGTGCGCACGGAATGGTTCGACAAGCGCGTCCGCGCGAACCTGACGGCGTTCCGGATCGAATTCACAGACTTCCAGCGTAACGTGTTCACCGGCACCGAGACCCTGCTTTCCAACCAGGGCGAAGTCATTTCACAGGGTGCTGAACTGGAATCCCGCTTCCGCGCAACCGACAATCTCGACCTGAATCTTTCGGTGACATACGCTGATACACAGTATGGGGAAGATGTTTCCGATGCGGCAATTGCGTCGCGCCGCCTGAACGCTGCGCCGATGTGGACAACACAACTGGGCGGAAGCTACATGCGACCCCTCACCAGCGACATCACATTCTTCCTCTCCGGCGCAGCAAGGTATCAATCCGCCACCGTTACCGGCGCCGATCTAGACCCCGCCAAACGCCAGGAAGGCTATACGCTCGTCAATGGCCGAGTTGGGCTGACCTTTGAGAGCCATGATGCAGAACTGGCGTTTTGGGGCTCTAACCTCCTGGACGAGAGCTATCGCGTTGTCACTTTCAACGCGGCGCTTCAGCCTGGCTCACTTGCCGCGTTTATGGGCGAACCGCGCGCATGGGGCGTTGAGCTTACCAAGCGGTTCTGAGGCAGCGGCCTGAACCGCGCGTAGAGAAACGGCCGGGCGCCTCCCACCCGGCCGTTTGCTTATGCCGAAGCGACCTGAAGTTACTTCCCGCGCAGACGATCGCGGAAGTCTTTCTTGGCGGCTTCGAGATTGCTGGAGAGCGATTGCCGCAGCCCACTGCGTAGCGCATCGAGGCGGCCGGACCGCGCTTCAACGAGCTCCGACGCCACTCCTACGCTCTTCATGGAATCGGCAAGGCTTGGGCCGGCGAGCTTGAAGCCCTGCGTTTCTTCGATAGCGCCAAAGGTCCAGAAGTCTTCTTCCGTCGACCAGGCATCGATCGTCTCGAAGGGAATCCAGCAATATCCGTGCTCGGCCCATCCATGGCCCCAGCTATTGCGGACGAGATACAGGCGCGCCGGCAAATCGTAGCCCACAATGAGCATGGCGTGCCCAGATGGCGGCTTTTGCGGAACCACCTGATCGGGCCGGGGCATGCGCCCGGTCTGCGCAGCGGCATCGTAATACTCTCCGGGTGCATACATGCCGAAAACTACCGGCAGCCCATGCGCCAATGCAGTCAAAGCCGGGACGCCACGAGGCGTACGGGCATACTGCACTGCATCATAGTTCCGCGCATTCTGATATGCCGTTTCTGGCGGCTGCATGATGACCATGGATTCCATGAAAGGCCACAGCGCCGCCTCGCAGGCACCATAGGCGAGCACCGCAGCCATCCCGTGATGAATAAAGCTTCCCTGATCCAGCATCGTAGAGTCAGAAAGCCTGCGGGCATTGTAGTAGACAAAGAGGCGCGACAAATCCGTAAGAGGACGCCCCGCTTTGAGGATATGATATTCCAGTGCGCCGATCACCGCATTTGCAACACAAGACTGTGTGCGCAACTGATCTTCCACCGGCGAGCAATGCGCCCGGAGATCGACTTTATCGGGGAGACGGACAGTCGGCGCCGTCAGCGTAGGCGCCGCGCTTGGCCGCGTCTCGAACCGGCAACCATTCAGGCTGTAGCCAGACCATTTTCCAGACATTCAGAGTCCCCTTTCAAAGTTGGACAAGTTCCTTGCGCGCTTTCCGTCAGCTCGGGCACGGCCCGCCAGGCGTGTGATTCACATGCATCTGTCCCTGCCCGACCAGCGTTCCGCTCATGTCGTAAGTTTGGAAACTGATGTGACAGCCCTGGTCCCATTGCAGGCGCCCGGCAAAAGTCGCGCCTACGGACGGAACGGCGAGATTGAAGTCTCCGGAACTGCCATTCAGGCGTCCGCTGATCTGCAAACCGTACCCGTAACTGTTCTGCCCTGTGCCGGAAAAGGCACCATTGTTATTCACACGAACAGAGTAAAGGCTCCCGAGACCATCATCCCATTGTCCACTCAGTTGCGAATAGGCAGAAGTCTTGACGGGTTGCGGAGAAAAGCTACCGCCACCGCCTGCGATTTCGCCCTCACCCTGACCGTGCACTACGTCTCCACCAGACCCGGCCACGGCGGCTGTGATGGCAATGACACAGATCGCGGCCACGGAAGCGCCGCCCCAAATGATGGAATTCTTGTTGAAAAGCGTAGACCGCGAGCCGTCTTGTTTTTCCTCGGTCCGGTACACAACCCCGAGATTGACCGCATCGACAAGAAGCTTGCGATATTCCTTCGCCGTTTGGGGGCGGTTGGCGGGCCGGTTTGAGAGCCCACGCTCGATAAGTACGTCGATACTTGTCGGCACGTCCGACCTGCCACCGGAAGGCGCTTGCCAATGTCCCTGAGGAAGCACGTCCACCAGCAATTCATAGAAAATGACGGAAAGCGAATAAATGTCTGCCTCAGGGCCGGCGCTGTCCGCGGCCGTGACTTGTTCTGGTGCCATATAGCGGGGCGTGCCAAGGCCGGTGCCCGTGTTTGAATCTGTTGCCCCTGTCGTTGCCCGGGCAATCCCAAAATCCAGGATCTTGAGGGGCGCGGCCGCCTCTGTGGGCTCGTCAGTCAACATGATATTCTCGGGCTTCAGGTCGCGGTGGATCACCCCGGCCGCATGCGCCGCGGCCAGCCCATCAAGCACTTCTGCAATAATCCGCGCCGCAACACGCAGAGGCACATCCTTACGCTGACGGATACGATCTCGGTGCCAGTCCCGAAGGGATTGCCCCTTGATGAATTCCATCGACACGAAGGGCTGACCTGCGGCGTCACCCACGTCATAAACGGCAACGATGTTCGGATGCCGGATATCTCTCGTGGTGATGCCTTCCGAGATCAACCGCCTGACAGCGCCCTGCCCTGCCAGCCTGTCGGCACGGATGAGTTTCAGCGCGACGGTCTTGTCAGCCAGCTTGTCATGGGCCCGGTAGACAACCCCCATGCCCCCTTTCCCGACCACACTTTCGATCAGGTAGCGTCCGGAAAACTCCGTACCCGGCTCCAGGTCTGGCATCGCGTCACGTCCGCGTGGCCGCACATCTCCGGTATCGAGCGTTTCTAGGCCGCCAATGGTCATAAGGCTGGCCGCTTTGCTTTCCTGCTGATCGGCGCCGCACTCCTGGCAGAACCGGTCGCCTTGAGCGATCTCTGCGCCGCAATTCCTGCATTTACTCATGAGGGGTCCTACCTTTTGCCGGGCGCGATACGCTGAAGTGAAATGCTGCGCGCGCTTCCATGTTCAGTTCGGAAGCTCACGCGTATGCCGAGGGCATCGGGCGCCGAAACAATGGGCGCAATTACATCGCCATCGGCGAGACGGATGATCTTGCCATCGCCATACGCGTTGCCGTTAACCCGCAGCCCGCCACTAGCGGTTACGCGCAGGATGAGCCGGTCAGATTCTATGTAGAGTTCGAAGTGCCGGCGCGAGATCAAGCGGCTGGTGTCCTCGTCCAGCTCCCCACTGGCCCCGTATGCAAGAAGGCGCACATCCCCCTCGCCGCCTTGTGCGCGAGGGCGGCTTCGGCCGACTGAAACAACGCCGTCCGGCGTCATGATCGGTCCATCAAAGGGTGCGTCGCCGTTCTCGAACCCGCTCCAGGCCAGTTCCGCATTGCGTGGCACCCAGCTATCGGCGTCAATGCCCCGCAATCCAAGCCGCCGCTCTTCCCGCTCAGCTCTGACAAGCGGCACCAGAACAGCCTCACTGGATTTCTGAACAGCTGACTTGGTGTCGGCCTTGCCGGAAATGTAAACTGTGTTCCCGTGCCCCGCGCTTTGACCGCCGATATTGACGACGGGCCCTTTGTCCGCTTCAGGACCTTCGATCATGAGCGACAGGTTGGCGGTAAAAACAAAGTTCTCCTGACGCCACCGCCACCGGCTTGCCAACGCGATCAGCACTTGAACGCTGTGGGCGCCGGTTCGGTCCAGTTCGCGCGCGACGATATTGAAGGGGCGCGCTTCGCCAGCGTCCAACCTCTCCCAGCCAAGGCTTTCAGGCCGCCATTCTCCGTTGCCCTCCCGGCTCCACAGTCCGGTAACGAACAATGGCCGCCCCACGCCCGAAAGATTTCCGAGCGACATCGGCAATGCAACTGAACCGCCCACTTTCGCAGCCGTCAGCGCGCCCGCATCAATCTGTAAGTACGGCGCAACGCAAACCGTGCAGAGCCCGCGGTCATCCAGAAGACCGCCACATTCTTCGCAAGCCATGCAGCGCAAAAGCGGCTTCCCGCATTCGCCACAGAACGTTGCCTCCTTGTCGAGTGCCGACTGGTAGCAACATTCCGCCTGCGTCCGGGCCGGTGGCGCGAAACTGGAAGGAGCGACAGACATCGGAGGTCAGGTCCGCATCTTGTGGCCGCAGCCGGTGCAGAAGTTGGCTTTTGCCGGCATGGTCCGGCCACATTTCGTGCAATCAACCGTCGCCGGATCGCTGCTGGACGTATCCACCGGCGCGCCAGATTTTCCGCCCGCGCCATGAGCGACGCCCGTGGCGCCTGTCATGCCCGCTTTCAGAATGTCCAATTCATGCTGCCGGCTGACAGCGCGCTCGTCGGCCGCGCCCTTAATCAGCTCTTTCATAATCTCCATGGATTCCTGACTATTGCTGGCCTGCGCCCGGGCCTGCTCCTTCAAGACTTCTGCAACATGCGGAGAGAGGCCTGCATTGATTGCGAGGATCTGCTCCGGCGTCATTTTCGCGCCTGCCATCAATTGAGCCGTGCGGGCATCCGCTTCGGCTTTTGTCATGGCAATCTTGTTGTCTGTATCCGCCTTGTTCGCGCGAATGTTGCGTTCGTTGGTGCGGTCATCAGTGGCCGCCTCAAGGTTCATCATACGCTCAAGGTTCTTGTGCGCCTGCTCCTGGGCCAGGCGCGCCATTTCGAGCTCCATGCGCTGGCGCCGCTCATGCAGCTCCAGGTCTGTCATCACGCCCATCTTCTTCAGATTCTGGCTGTGACGCGCGTCAAGTTCCTCGATGTCGATCTCGATCTTGCGGAGGCGGCCCGCTTCCTTGGTCAGATCGATCAGATGTCCGGCATCCTCAATCTCGATCTTCATCTTGGCGGCGCGCTCGGAACGCAGCACTTCGATCTCGTGCGCCAGGGCTTCCATTTCATGACGCCGGGAAACAGCCTCCCGCGCGTCGATAAAACGAACCTCGCTCTCAAGCACCATATGTGAAAGCTCGTCCTCACTCGCGCTTTGCACCTTGGCCAGGTCGGCGGTTGTTTCGACGCGGAACTGGGTTGCTTCGTTCTCGCGCGCGATCTCGCGTTTCAACAGCTCCAGCTGATAGTCCAACGCGTCTTGTTCACGCGCAATTTCAGCTCGCTTGAAGGCTTCACGTTCAACGCTGTTGAGCGCCCATTCGACGGAAACCGCGCGCACGAGAACGCCCAGATCGCCAAGCACGCGCTCCGCTTCATTCATCATGTCGGCCTGGATCTTGTCCTGCAGGCCTGTGTTGCCCCTGATGTCGTCTGCGTCTGTCCGGCTGATGACTGCCTCCAGAACACGGTCGGAAACATGCGGTGCCAGACGCTCAAGCACGTCTACACGGGAAAGCGCCTTGCGACCCGGCAGACCAAGCTCTTCATCCTCAGGCTCACGTTCATTGCGGGAAACGCCGCGCATGAGGCCGAGTATGTTGGAGGGCTTGTCAGGGTTTAGCTGCAGCTCGAACGTGCACAGCCCCGTGATCTCGACATTGTCTCGGGAAACGCCCTGAAAGCTCATCGAAATCTGGAATGGTTTCAGATCCGCGAGCATGATGGCGATGTGCGTCGATCCCCCGACGACGCCCTTCAAGGCATTGGCAAAGCCACCGACAGAGAAATGAGCGCCCTGAAAGCTGTCGATCAACTGGCCATTCTTGAACAGCAGCGCAGCAATATCCGGCGGCGAGGCAAAGCGCTTTTCAAAGAAAGTCTTGAACTCGGCTTCCCGCACGAATTCGGCAAGAAGGTTCGGGTCGGTCAGGACAAGCGGCATAGAGGCCATGATTTAGCCCTCCTTCTTAGAGTTCATGAAGAATTGGGTGTAAACCCGGGCGAAGATGATCAGCAGGCAGATCGCGACTGGAACTGGATGAGCCACAACGATTGCCACCATGCGGTCGACGGCGGACATTTCACCAACGACATCGCCCAGCTTGGAGACCGTGAAGATCGAACTGGTGACAATGGAAAAGAGGGTAAAAACCGACATGATGAACGTCGCGAGACCGGCAAGCCTCTGAGCAAAGCTCAAAGGCTGCCGGCGCGACGCGGTTTTGGCGGCAGCCTCTGCTCTCGCTTCTTCCGCATCGCGCCGGTCAAGCGCTTTTTCGTGTTCGTCCCCGCGCTTGATCGCCTCTTCCCGGGCTTTCCGGTCCACCTTCAGAAAGTCCGGTTGAGCTTTGCTGTTCTTGCTCGTTGCATTCACTGGGGTCAGGTTCGAGGCGTGCCTCCGCCAGATCACGAACACCGTTAGCGCCAGCCATATCCCCGCCAGCGCCATTGTGATGTTGAATAGGAGATCGATGATCGGCCACGCTTCGGGTGGGATCTGTTGCAGTGTCTCTTGGAGAGTCTGATCCATGGGGTACGCCTTCAATTAAACCGGCTCTGAAGATGAAGGCGCAGGAACGAGGGATTTCCGGTCACACGGATTGAAAATTATTTTTGAGCAGCCCTGATGCCTTGTCGCGGCATGCTTTTTGCGACAGGTTCGCATCGGGAGGTGGCAATGAGCCAACCGTGTGACAGATCTACAAAGCAGCTTCTGGATGCTTGGCGGGCGGGCGACATGGTCGCGCGCGACCGGCTGTTCACCGAACTTTATTCCGAGCTTCGCCAAATTTCGGCCGGGCTTATCCGCTCCGAGCGGAACCTGTCCCTGTCAACGAGCGACCTGGTCAATGAGGCCGTTATTCGCCTGATGCGGGTGGATCAGATTGAGTGGTCCGACAAGGTTCATTTCCTGGCGCTGGCTGCACGCGCAATGCGCCGGGTGCTGATCGATCACGCCAGAAAGAAACGCTCTGACAAACGCCAACATCAGAAAGTGACCCTGGTGTCGCGCCTCGGAGATGGCCGCGCGGACCGTATAGAAATGGACGTCCTGGAAAAGGCCCTGATCCGGCTCAACGTCATCGATGAAGAGAAAGCCGAAATCGTCGAGCTGCGTTACTTTGGCGGCATGACCCTCGAGGAGATCGCCGAGATTAAAGGCGTTTCGGAAGCCACGGTGAAACGAAGCTGGCGCGCTGCACGCGCCTGGCTGCTCGATTGCCTCAATGAAGCGAGACAGGATGAACACCGGATCGATTGACCGCTTTGCACTGGAAATTCTATCGCAAGCCCTCGACATGCCGTCCGATCAGCGCGCGACCTGGGTCCGGGAACAATGCGCCGGCAATGAAATTCTGGAGAAGCGCGTCCTCAGCCTATTGGAAGCGGAACGCGCATTTCCCGGCGCGCTGAAGACTGGCGGCGCCAGACACGATACTGTTGAGCCGGATGCGCCGGAGCGCGTGGGCGCCTATCGCATCACCGAGATCATCGGCCAAGGCGGCATGGGCGCCGTTTACAAAGGCGAGCGCGATAGCGGAAACTTCGAGCACACTGTCGCGATCAAGATCATCCGGCCAGGAGTGCTCTCCGAAGCCCTGATCGACAGGTTTGAACGCGAACGCCAGATTCTTGCGACCTTGAACCATCCCAATATCGCGCGCCTCTATGATGGCGGGGAGATGGAGAACGGCTCGCCTTATATGATTATGGAGTTCGTGAACGGCGAGCCGATCCTCTCATGGGCGGACCGCACGGGCGCATCTCTGGAACAACGGCTTGATCTGTTCCAGGACCTTTGCAACGCCGTCCAGTTCGCCCACCAGAACCTGATCATCCACCGCGACATCACCCCCTCAAACGTACTAGTCAATCAGGACGGATTGGTAAAGCTGATCGATTTCGGCATTTCCAAGTCTACCGACCCATCGCCCACATCTTCCGCCCGAAGCGGCGCTGAAAAGAGCTCCATGAGCTATACGCCGGGCTACGCCGCGCCGGAACGCGAGCGCGGCGCCGCAGCGAACACGCTGTCCGATATCTTCTCTCTCGGCAAACTCCTTGGTGATCTGGTCAAACACCCGGAACGCAATGCGGAGCTGAACGCCATTATCAATTGCGCTTCTGCCGCTACGCCAGACGAGCGGTACGCATCTGTCGACGCATTGAACGAAGACATAACCAACTACCGCAGCCGCAAGCCCGTCGCCGCCTTTGCCGGATCCCGTACTTACCGCATGGGCAAATTCATCAGCCGTCACCGTGTTGCTGTCCTGTCACTGATCGCCGTCATTGTTGGCCTCTCCGCGGCTTTGGCGACGACAGTCGCCCAGTATAATCGCGCCGAGGCAGCGCTTGCCGTTGCCAATAACCGGTTCACGCAAGCCCGCGAGCTGAGCCGGACACTGGTATTCGACGTTTACGACGAAGCGGAGAAGCTTTCCGGATCACTGGATGCCCGCAAGTCACTTGCCGGCGTGGTGAAGGACTACATCACCGGGTTGCAGCTAGACGAAGACGCGCCCGATGACGTCCTCGTGGAAGTAGGCATCATCACATCGCGTCTCGCAGACCTCTATGGCGGCGTCGGCATCGCCAACCTTGGCGAAAATGAACTGTCGATGCAGTTGTTTCTCGACGCCCAGAAGACGCTGCAAGAAGCGCTTCAGCGCAATCCCACCGACAAGACCGCGATTGCCGAGCTATTGATGGTCGAACGTATGCTGACCATGCAGAATTACTATCACAAGAATGATCTTGTGGCCGCGCATGCCGCAAATGACCGCGCACGAAACCTTGCAGAAGAAGGCCTGACGCTTGGGGCGGAAGGTGAACGCCCGATCCTTCGCCATTTCTGGAGCATCCGGACAGATGAACTCCAATTGCTGGATGCCGAAGGCAAAGTCGACGAAGCTCTCGAAAAGGTTCGTCAGTGGCGCACGGAGCTCACTCCGGAAATGACCGAGCGCATCGGCAGCGGCGTGGAGATGCAGGCCTATTTCGCCAGCCAGGAGGCCATGTTGCTCATTCAGGCGGAACGTGGCGCAGAGGCTCTGGAGCCTCTCAACACAGCAATCACCCTAAGATCTGAGCAGCTCGCTGAGCGACCTGACAACTATTACTTCAAGACTCAGCTGATGGTCGCGTATGGCGAACTCGCGACAGCGTCGCGCTTAGCCGGAAACATGCCAGCAAGCCGAGAAGCCGCCCTCAAGGCTTTGGAGATGGCTCGGGCATTGATGGCGGAAAACCCCGAAGACATGGGCGGCCCGGAAGGGGTTTCTTCCATGCTGCAAAAGCTTGCAACGGCGGAACATTTCTCCGGCAATCAACCGGCCGCCGAAACCGCCCTTGAGGAAGCCGGGGCGTTGCTCGTTCCTTATATCCGGGAACATCCAACTGACACGTTTTACCTATTCAGGATGCTGAACGTTCTCTCCCACGGCGTAGAACTTGATGCCGCAGACCCAACGAAGTCCTGGTCCTGCGCCCGCATCCGTGAAGCGCAGACGGTCATGGATATGAAGGCCCTGCTCGCCGACGAGAACGCTGGATGGGACCCCGACGACATCCATGCTCTGCTGAATGTCGAGTGCGGCAACTAACTGCCCTAACCGCCGATTTGGTCACCCAGTCCGAAATCCCGGCGCGCCGCGACGATGCTGACGATTGGCCCGGCGACGACATCGAGCAATGTCATCACCATCAGCAGGAAAAACACAGATGTTCCGAACCCGGGAAACGCCAGAAAGGCGATAACGCAAACCAAAAGCAATACCATCGAGAGCGAGTGATTGACGATCGCATCGCTCTTTGTTCGCGCCGCTTTCAGGATCTCGATAAAAAGGAATATAAGCCCTACCAGCAGCACGAAGTCGCCCAGCGAGAAGAGCCACCGCCCTCCGCTCATCATCGGCACGCTCAACATATTACCCGCAAGACGCGCCTGAGTGCCGCCGTCTCCAGCGGTCAAAGCGATCATCATGTAGAGAAAAATTGGAATAATCAGCAGGGGTGAAACGATGAGTGCGCGCAACATTGATTTCCTCCAGTCCGGCCCACGGGATACCCAAACCTCCGCAGGCCAATGCCGGGCATGAGCGCCCTTCTCAATCAAAGGCGCAATACGATGTAATTTCGGGTCATGAAATTGTGCTCGCTATGGCACGAAATATGGCTCGATCTTTGTGAGCGTCAGCCTGTAGGCGGTTGCCGCCAGATCGGTCTCTTCTTTCTCAGCCGTCAGCGTGCCTTCCAGCCAGTAGGCGACCCACATGTCATCAATTTTCACCGCCGGGTCCGCTTCAACATATATGATCTGGTTCGGCGGTGGTGGCGGCGTGTGGATACAGGCCCCCATATAAGGAGCGAATAGAAAACTCGCCTGCTTTTTCTCGAGGTTGAAATCGAACGGCACAACGTATCCGGGTATACGGATGAGTTTCCCGTCAAGCTCAGCAACGGTTTCAAATCCCCCAAGCTGCGGCATGTAGTCGAGATCGGAGCCTTCTTCGATCATTTGATAGCCTTCGCTGGCGCCTGCTGAGCTATAACGCGCCTCAAGCGTCTTGTAGAAATCGGCATATTCCTGCTCGAGCGCCTCGCCGCCGCCGATAGGCATAAGGTCATCCCAGATGATCGGCAGCGCCTCGCCTTCCTTGACGCCCCAATAGCCGTTTTCCCCAATCGGCGCAGAGGCAACCGCGCTCTCATCGACATAACCAGATGGGCTGGGCCGATCGAAAGTCTCGGATACGGCCCCTTCCGGCATTGGCGGCGGCGCCATAGAGTCATCTTCGTCAGCCGGCGCTGGACTTCCACAAGCCACCAACAGGAGCACCACGACGCCAGCGGCCAGGGTCTTCATCATCAAAGCATTCTCCGGATCAGCACAAAATGTTATTTTATAACTTTTTGTGCTTTGTCGAGTCTCGCAGAGACATTTCCCGCGATTCCCTGATCCTTCCCTGACAGGACAGCAAAACCAGCTCAAGCGGCAAAGCTTTCCTCATTTGGCTCAGCCCTTGCCCATCGCGCCGTTCCCGGTTAAGCAGCGCGGGTCATCTGGGGAGTAGCCAGCCGCCGAAAGGTGGGCTTCCGTGTCAACATACTTGGTCGAGAGGCCATGGTGCGGAAGGGACGGTTTTACCGTTCGGGCGAGACCAATGACGTTGCATCCTGCCATGCCGGGCCAGGATGTGATGTCGTTGGACTCACGCACACGCCCGGCCTGGAGACTATTATCTTGGAAGCCTTACTGACCTCTACCGCCGTGGTCGCACTCGCCGAAATCGGCGACAAGACACAGCTTCTGGCCATCGTGCTGGCCACCCGGTTCAAACGGCCACTGCCGATCATCTTCGGCATTTTCGTTGCAACGATTGCAAACCATTTCCTGGCCGCCTTCATCGGCGCGCAGGCCGCTGCCTTCCTGGAAGGAGACTGGTTCCGCTATCTGATCGCCGCTTCGTTTGTGGCAATGGGCCTTTGGACCCTGATCCCGGACAAGTTGGACGATGTGGAAGACAAACCCGCGCGGTTTGGCGCGTTTGTTACAACCGTCATCGCTTTCTTCCTGGTGGAAATGGGCGACAAGACACAACTGGCGACTGTTGCGCTCAGCGCGCGCTTCAACGACCTGATCATGGTCACCATGGGCACCACGCTGGGCATGATGCTCGCCAATGTGCCGGCAGTGTTCCTCGGGAACGAGCTGATCCGCCGTGTGCCGCTGAATGTGGTGCGTATGCTGGCAGCACTGCTCTTTATTGTGATTGGGGTGTGGCTGGCTGCGCAAACTGCCGGTTATCTCTGAGTTTTCTTCCGCAGGCAGGCTGGACAGGCAGGGCAAAGAGCCCCACCTCGTCCAGCGCACTCGTTTCTGCCCCGTTCCATGGAGACTTGCCCCGAATGCCCCTCGCACGACGCAAAAACGCGCCCAGCGTGGCGGTTGTCACGGAACGCGTTCATGAAGCCGCGGCCGTTCTTAAAGCTATGGCGAGCGAAACACGGCTGAAGATCATGTGTGCCCTCAGTGAAGGTGAGCAACCAGTGAACCAGCTCGCCGAGATGACCGGCCAGTCTCAATCGGCTGTTTCCCAGCACCTGGCAAAACTGCGCTCCGCTGGCCTCGTGGAAAGCCGCCGTGACGCGCAGACGATCTACTATCGTTGCAAGCAAGGTATCGCGCAGTCGCTGATCGATACCCTGTGCGATTTCTACGGAAAGAAGTGATCGGGCGGCCAAGCGATGGCTCCATCACAAAGGCGTGAGTGATGCTCACAATCGGGCACTGATGTGCCCCAAAGCCGTTCAAACTGACTACACACTGACACCAGACATATTCGTCCGTGACCTGCGCCAGCGCAGGTTCCATATGGGTGAAGCGCATGTGTCTCATGCCGAACCGGATTCATGAACCATCTTCAGATCAGGGAGAATATTATGTTTAGAACATTTCTAGTCGCCACCGCGGCGCTGGGTGCGGTTGCCTGCACCAGCATGGGAACCACTGCCCAGGCGAGCGAACCTGCAGCCACCGCTACAGAAACCGCGCCGGCTGTCATCACCTACACCCTTCCCGACCTGCCCTACGCTTACGACGCGCTGGAAGGCGCCGTTGATGCGCAGACCATGGAAATCCATCACGGCAAGCACCATGCCGGCTACGTGACCAATCTCAACAAGGCGCTGTCTGCCGATCCGGCACTTGGCGCTCAGCCGCTGGAAGAACTGCTGGCAAAAGTGTCGACCCTTTCCCCGGCGATCCGCAATAATGGCGGCGGCCATTGGAATCACTCGCTTTTCTGGAAGCTGATGGCGCCGGCCGGCCAGGGCGGTGAGCCTTCTGCGGACCTGCTGGCGGACATCGAAGCCACCTTCGGCTCGCTGGACGATTTCAAGGCTGCGTTCAATGCTGCGGCAACGAGCCAGTTCGGCTCCGGCTGGGCCTGGCTGGTGGTGACGGATGAAGGGCTGAAAATCACCTCTACCCCGAACCAGGACAATCCGTTGATGGATGTGGCTGCGGTACAGGGCAAACCCGTGCTCGCCGTCGATGTTTGGGAGCACGCCTATTACCTGCGTTATCAGAACCGCCGCGCCGACTATCTCAAGAGCTGGTGGGATGTCGTGAACTGGAACGAAGTGAACGCGCTTTACGAATCCGCGAAGTAATCCGTGAGGACTTGCCGGGGTCCCGGCCCCGGCAAGTTCGCGTACTTACCGTGTCATTCTGTGTCTTTTTGAGGCCGAACGGATACTTTTAGCGACACTTTGGGTCACTTCAGGGACAATTCGGTCCACTTCCGTGCAAAGAAAAGCCGGGCAGCGCATGACGCGGCCCGGCCTTGAGGTGAGAGGGCAAAGCCCTCTGCGGATCAGCGCGCGAGCTTGGCGCGCGCCTCCTCGAATTGCTTCATGATGTTGGAAACGAGATCCTTGCAGGTCGGGATATCGTGGATAAGTGCCTGGCTCTGCCCCGAGGTCCAGATGCCGCCATCGGTGTCGCCATCGCGCAGGACGTTTTCACGACCGCGCACGCCGGCCATCAACTCTTTCACGTCGGCGAAGGTTTTGGTCGGGTCTTTCTGGATTTCAGCGACCTGAGTTGAAACGTCGTTCTTGGCGACGCGGGCGGTGTTGCGCAGCGAGCGACCGACGAGGACGGTATCGAGTTCGGTGTTCTCGACGATCTTCTTTTTCACATTCTCATGGATCGTTGCTTCGACGGTGGCGCAGAAGCGGGTGCCCATGTTCACGCCGTCAGCACCAAGCGCGATCGCGGCGGCCAGGCCGCGGCCGTCAGCCATACCGCCCGAGGCGATGACTGGCACGTCGACCGCATCGACGGTGGCGGGCAGAAGGACGATCAGACCGACATCATCCTCACCGGGGTGACCGGCGCATTCGAAGCCGTCGATGGAGATGACATCGACGCCCTTTTTGACGGCGGAAACGGCGTGGCGGACCGAGGTGCATTTATGGATGACCTTGACGCCATGCTCCTTGAAGCGCGGCAGGTGATCAGTGGGCGCGCGGCCAGCGGTTTCGACGATCTTGATGCCGGAATGGATGATGGCTTCGCGATACTCGTCATAAGGGATCGGGTTGATCGACGGCAGGAGCGTCAGGTTCACGCCAAACGGCTTGTCGGTGAGCTTCTTGGTTTTCTCGATCTCAGCGAGGAGCTCCTCGCCGGACTTGAACATGTGTGCGGTGATGAAGCCGAGCGCGCCGGCATTGGCGACAGCGGCGACGAGTTCGCCATACCCAACGCCGGTCATGCCGCCCATACAGATCGGCGTTTCAACACCGAACATCTCGGTCAGGCGGGTTTTGAATTGAGCCATGTCACTCCCCTTTTCTGTGCACCCCGGACGGACGCCGGGCGGCGATCTTGTTTCACCAGAGAGACATGGCACAGGCAAATGCCGGTTTGGAAGGCTTCACCCGGCGGAAGCGGCAGCAGAATCGCGCTCCTGTTTCCCTAGGGAAAGCGGGTTTCTGCTGCCTGCACCCTCAGACGCCGAAGTCTTCACAGCGGATCTGACCTTCCGAAACACCCAGTGCCAGAAGCATCTGGCGGGATGCCTCGATCAGGGCGGGCGGGCCGCAAAGGAGGAACTCGCATCCGGCAAGGTTTGACGATTGTGTGCCAAGCTCCTGCCGGGCGACCTCATGGACGAGACCGCGATGACCGCTCCATTCCTGCGGGCAAACCTGCGCATCAGAGAGGGCCACGACCCAATCGAAGCCATCCTCCGAACCGGCAAGGGTTTCAAACTCCTCCCGGTAAAGAATATCGGCTTCTGTCCGCGCGCCGTAGAAGAAGCGGATGGGCCGCTTTTGACCCTGCGCGGAATATTCATGCCGCACGATGGACCGGAGCGGCGCCATACCGGAGCCGCCTCCGATCAGCACGAGCGAGGTGGCCGACGCCGACGGCCCAAAGCGACCGAAAGGCCCGTTCAGCGTGACAGGATCACCCGGCAACAGGGAGAAAACATAGCTGGACCCACGGCCCCAGCCGCCGCCACCGGCAGGCGGAACGAGGCGGACGTTCAGCACAATCTCACGCGGGCTTTCATGCGGGCCGATGGCAATGGAATAGATGCGGCGCGCTTCATGCAACGAAGAGGATTCAAATCCATCGGCCGCATCAAGCCAACGGCTGCGCCATGCGTCAGGAACGTCCGCATTGTCCACCAGCACATCCCCCGGTGGGATTAGAAGCTGGACGTATTGGCCTGCCACAAAGGGACGGGACAGTGGCGCATCCAGGCGAATGCGGATTTCCTTGATGAACGGCGCGATGAACCGCGCGGCGCTCACCTGGCCCGACAGGATAGCATTATCGAGGACGCCCTCGGGAAGCTCCACATCCACCCCATCGCGCACCTGATGGCGGCAGGCGAGACGCCATCCCTCTTCCAGCTCTGCCGCCGAAAGATGGCGCAGCTCATCCTTACCAGGACGCGTGGGCGCTTTCAGGCGGACAACGCATTGGCCGCAGCTGCCTGCGCCACCACAGCTGGACGGGAGGTTTACATCCAGGCGTGCGAACGCATCGAAATAGGAAAGGCCCGGCGCGAAGGAAAGATTGCTGACTTCGCGGCCCGGCGCATGGACGGCGCTGGTGACCGTATCCCCCCGCAGGCGGCGGAGCGCCGAGCCGATATCGAAATCGCCGCGCCGGAAGCTGGAAAACAGCAGGAGGAAACCACTCATCGCCAGCCAAAGCGCGGCGAAGCCGGCAACGATCACCAGAGGATTGTTGAAATTGTCCCGCCCCACATAGTCCATCGTGTGGAGCATCCAGAACACATCGAACACGCGCCAGATATCATTGCGCCGTTCCAGCACCTGCCCCGAGACGCCATCGATATAAAGCGATGTGTTCCGGCCATCGTCAAAGTTGACCCGCCAGACAGGTCCGGTGTGTTTGCGCAGCTCCA
The DNA here is from genome assembly GCF_019679475.1 of Hyphomonas sediminis. Taxonomy (NCBI): domain Bacteria; kingdom Pseudomonadati; phylum Pseudomonadota; class Alphaproteobacteria; order Hyphomonadales; family Hyphomonadaceae; genus Hyphomonas; species Hyphomonas sediminis. The sequence goes on along the minus strand of NZ_JAIEZP010000001.1, from coordinate 2,247,842 downwards.
TGAAGGGCGCTGTCAGTGGCTCTGCCGAGACTGGCTTTCCGGGGCCGTAATAGTCTGTGGCAGCCGCCGCGAGCGCACGCTCCGCAGTCACTTCATACGGCGCGCCCGTATAAGCATCGAGCAATGCAATGCCGGCGGGCGTCACGATATGATAGACCGGACCATCCGGGCCGTGACGCAACGCAACCGATTGAGCGCCTTCGACAGATTGCCGGATTGCCGAAATCGGCTGGACCTTGCGATCGAGCGCCGGGAGGGCCGCCTCGCTGCGCCGGTCGCCACCCTTGATCTGGTGCATACTCATGGCGGCCATGGCGAAGCCGCTGAGCATCCACAGCGTCATCTGCACACCAACGATCAGGCCAAGCCATTTATGAAGCCATCGCAGGAAGATCATTGGGCGACCTCCGGCCGCTTGCGGCGTGTGAACCGATAAACAAGCAGGCCCATGCCTGCGAGCGCGCTGAAGAGGCCGATAGCCGTCGATATCCTGAGCAGCCAGTTGTCCATGTCCGTGCGGTCTTTGTAATCCATGATGTGGAACATCCAGGCGATATCGAAACCGCGCCAGAGATTGTGCCGCCGGGACACGAACTGCCCGGTCTCGGCAGAATAGAAAAAGCTCGGTTCGTTCCAGCCGGCAAAATCGACCCGCCAGAGAGGCGGCGTCGCGCTTTGCACTTCCAGAGGCATATCATCCTCGATCAACGAAACGCCAATAATTTCTGCATCGCCGGCAAAGTCCACGCGGGCCACCCGGCGGATGGAGTCTTCGGAGACAGGCGACACCACCTTCCCCGTTTCAGCACTGATGAGCGAATGGCGCTCGCCCATCACCTGATAGACTGGCTGCCCGTCGAACATGGTGAGGCGAACATGGTGGGCATCTGGATTTGCGAGGACAACGAGGCCAGGATCGATATCGACCCGCGCCCAGTCTATCTCCGCTGGCTGAACATCTGCCATCAGATGCTTGCCGTGAATAATGGGAAGCGGGATCACGGTCATGTAGACCCCGCCCAGCGTCCATAAGACCGCCTGAACGCCGATAATGAGCGTCGCCCATTTATGCGTCTTGCGGAACAAGGTGACCGGCTTCATTCCCACCTCCCCAGTGGTCGCCGAGCGGGTTTCCCCGCCCGGCCATTCCATCAGAACCAGCGATAGTTGAGGCGCATATAGAAGCGGCGCCCCATCAGATCGTAGGTCATTGTGTCGGTATTAGCGTCCGTCCAGCTGGCGATGAAGGGGGCGCTTTCGTCGAACAAATTGTCCACGCCAATCGACAGGGAAGCCTTCTCCGACAGGTTATAGGTGCCCTGAAGGTTGTGGTAGAGCACGTTTGGCGTGCTGTAGCCGATGGCGCCGGGCGCGGCATTGAAGTCTGTCGCTTCACCGATCCATTGCATCGTGTAGGCAGCCGACCATTTGTCATCCGACAGGCTGAAGCTGCCCGAACCGCGCCATTCCGGGAAACCGCCATTGCCGCCGCCAATATTCCCGTCGAACACCAGCGGATCAGCGCCGGGGAACGGCGTGACTTCGTAGGTTTCGAGATAGGTGATGTTGGCGTTGAGGCTAGCATCGAGACCGCGAAGATCGAAGCCGTAAATCGCGGCAAGATCGACGCCCGAGACCGTTTCGCTGCCCGTGTTCACCGGCTGGGCGGAGAGGTAGTTCACCTCGCCGGTGACCGGATTGCGCGTGAAGTGGCTGGCGTTACAGAACGGATGGCTCAGGTTCTGCGAATTGTAGCAGACCGAGAGCTTGGTCGACCCAGGGATGGAGCGGATCGCATCCTCGATCTCGATGTTGAAATAGTCCGCCGTCAGCGTAAGGCCGCTGGCAAACTCCGGCTGCCAGACCACGCCGATGGTGTGGGACTCGGCGCTTTCCGGCTTCAGGTTCGGGTTGGCGCCCGTCTGCGTCAGGACGGTGTTGCCGAGCTGGACATAGCCCGCCGGAACGCCCGACGCTGCGCAGTTGGCCGCGATGACCGAACCTGCCGGCAGCGAGGAATAATTGCTGCACGGGTCGGTGGTCGTCAGGTTGCCCTCACCGACACCGCCAAAGAGCTGGGGAACGCTCGGCACACGGAAGGCCGTGCCGAAGGTCGCCCTGGCCCGGAGGGCGGGCGTGACCTGCCAGTCGAGACCAAGCTTGTAGTTGGTATCGCCGCCGAAGACATCGTAATCCGAATAGCGGATGGCGCCGTCCAGGGTGAGCTTCTCGACAAGCGGGAGATCGGCGAGCAACGGCGCGGAAAGCTCCAGATAGACTTCGCTGGCCGCGATTTCGCCGGAGATCGGCTCCTGCTGGTTGGTGTTGGCGATGCCGAGCACCGTCAGCGGATCGGGATCGCGCCAGCCCTTCTCTTTACGGTAGACGCCGCCGACCGCAAAAGCGAGCGAGCCGGCAGGAAGCTCGAACAGATCGCCCGTGATGTCGGCTGTGAGGCTGGTCTGCTCGTTGCCGCCGGTGCCGCGCATCGTGAAGAAGATGTAGTCGAGCACTTCAGGCGTGAGATCGCCATAACCGAGATAGTCAGCGCAGGGGATGGCGGCGCCGGGCGCGTTGCTGCAGAGCGAGGTGTCGAGGGTTTCGGCGACGCGCTGCTTGTTGGCGATGTTGGTCGATCCGTCCACGCCCGTGTTGCGACCGTAGTTTGCGGCGACTTCCCAGGCCCATCCATTCGACAGTGTACCGTCAAGGCCACCGACGAAGCGGAAGGTGTCTACATCCTGGAAGAAATCGCGCGGCCCCTGCTCCAGCAGGCGGCGGCTTTCGAGGATGAGATCCTGACCTGTCGGGTTGGTCGGGTGACCTGCCGCGATGGCGATATTGGTAAGGCTGCCGGGGCTGCCGAGCTGCTGGGACTTGCGGTTGGTGTAGAGGAACTCTGTAAACAGATCGATATCATCGGTCAGGTTCAAACGACCGAAGGAGGTGAAGGTAAGACGCTCGATCGGATTGACTGCGTTCAGATACGGGAAAGACGCAAAATTGTGCAGGTCTGCCGAATAAGGCTCGTAGAAATCGCCGTCGCCGCCGAGCACCTGATTGAAGTTGACCCGGCTGCCGTCCGCCAGACGTGCGCGGCCGCCAATGGTCGCCGAGCTGCCATAGCATTCCAGGCTGCCGGCAGTTTCGCGCAGGGAACAGGGAGCGCGGTCGGCCATGTTGACGGCCTCGGTCTTCTGGTAGCTGATCGAGGCGTTGAGGCTGCCGCGATCGGAGGCGATGCCCCAGATGGCGTCTGCGTCGTATTCTGCGCCATCGCCTTCACCGGTGATGCCGTAGCGTCCGCTGGTCTGGAAGCCTTCAAACTCGCGGGTGATGATGTTGACGACACCAGCCACGGCATCTGCGCCATAAATGGCCGACGCGCCGTCTTTCAGCACCTCGATCCGATCAATGACGGAAACGGGGATGACCGAGAGGTCGACCGAGCTGTTGGCGCCCGTGCCGCCGCTGACGACGCGGCGCCCGTTAAGCAGGACGAGGGTGCGGTTGACGCCAAGGCCGCGCAGGTTGACCTGCGTTGTGCCGTAGCCGTTTGAGGTCCAGTAAGCATTGGTCTGGTTGCCGGCGAAGCCTGCCGTCGCAGGAAGACGCTGAAGCAGTTGCTCGATGGCGACGACGCCGGTGACGTCGATCTGGGACCGGTCCATGACCGTAGCCGGGCCGAGACCCGTGATGTCTTCGCGCTGAATGCGGCTGCCGGTTACGCGGACAGCCTCCATCGAAAGCGCGGTTGAATCAGTCTCTGCTTCCTGAGCGAAAGCCAATCCTGTTCCTCCACTTCCCGCAAGCATTGTTGCGGCAAGCAGTCTGGCGGTAATGCGATGCAATGTTTCTATCCTTCTTGAAGGACCTAAAAATCCTTATACGGATTTATGACAGGGTGAATTTGCATGGTTTCATGCTTGAATGACTGGAATGACCCCTCCCAGGCGGTCACGGCTCACGCAGCGCTCTATGCCCGCGTCAATAGGTGTACGTCCGGAGATACCGCCGTCCCTCACGAATTTGTTACAAAATTGTCGGATTTGACGCGGGGGCAAGGTTTGCTGCACAATTTATGAGGGGGCCGGGTTTCGGCTGCGTAACACCTGAAGGAACACAGGGTATTCACATGACCGAACTTGATCGCATCTTTGCAAGGCTTGCCGGAACACCGGCCGACCGCGATCTTTCTCAACTGGAGGCAGACGTGTGGGGCCGGATTGACGCCAAGGGCGAGAACCGCGTCTTCGGATTGGTCCGCGCGCTGCCGGTGATGGCGACCGCCTTTGCGCTCGTGATGGGCTTTGCCACCGCCGTCGTCAGCACGCCGCCGCGGCAGGATTTCCATGACATGGCGGTTTTTTCCGCCCATACGCCGCTGGCACCTTCCACCTTGCTGGCGAAACACTCATGATCAAATCGGCCAGAACCTATCTCATCGTCAGCTTCCTGCTGGCAGCGCTGGCGGGCATGGTCGCGGCCTGGTGCACCACGCATTACTTCTCTTCACGCGAACAGCCCCCATCCCTGCATCAGATCATCCATCGTGACCTTGGGCTTACGACCAAACAGCAGGAACAGGTTTCCGATATTGAGGCGCGCTATTCGGCGCAGCGCCAAAGACGGGAAAACGAGATGCGCGCCGCAAACGCGCGCCTTGCTGCCAGCATTGAGACCGATCGTCAGCTGAGCGAAGAAGTTCAGGCCGCCATCGAGGACTTCCACATCGCCATGGGCGAGTTACAGATGGAAACCATCCGCTACGTCTTCGAGATTCGCGAGACGCTTACCCCTGAGCAGCAGGCGCGGTTTGACGCGACGGTCACCGCTTACCTGACTGAACAGGAATTGTGAGTTCCGGGAACGCCGAGAATGATGCGGACTTGATCCGCAGGGCACGCACCGGAGAGGAGCGGGCCTATACGCTGTTGATGCGTCAGCACAAGGATGGCCTCTACCGTTTTGCGCGCCGCTATACCGGCGACAGCGACGAAGCGTACGAGGTCGTCCAGCTGACATTCATCTCCGCCTGGAAGGCACTGGCGCGCTTTGACACCAATCGCGCGTTCGACACCTGGCTGCGCGCAATTGCGCTCAACAAATGCCGCGACCTTGCCCGCCGGGCAAAGGTGCGCGGGTTGGTGTTCGGCCCGCGCGCCAGCCGGCTGGACGAACCGCCAGACCCACCCTCCCCGATCCCCGGACCGGAAGTTTCTACGGTTGACCGGGATGAGCTGCGCGCCGTGGAAGCGGCCATGAGCCAGCTACCCGACGGCTTGAAGGCCCCGCTGATACTGACCGCGATTGAAGGCCTGTCGATGTCTGAAACGGCAGAAATTCTCGGCATGACCGCGAAGGCCGTTGAGAACCGGCTATACCGTGCACGGAAATCCCTGGCAGAGGCGCTGAACTCAGCGAAAGCCCCCAAACCAAAGTAAAAAAGGGGCGGCCCAGAAGGGCCACCCCATCTGAACTAGCGAACTGCGAAAGTGTACGCGCCGCTCATTTCGTGATCTTCTGCGCCAGCGCGCCACGTCACCTGATAGCCGCCCGGCTCGAGCGTTTCACTGAGCGGGATTTCGACACGATCGACTGCTTTGGTGGGCAGCTTTGCATCGATGTCGATCCGCTCCATCGCATCCGTCATAAGCTGCACCGATTTCGGAACCATCGGATGCTCGAATTCGAGAACGAGTTTCTCAACCTTGCCTTTGACGATTTCGCCATTGGCCGGAACAGAGGCGGAAACGCCCTTCATGCCGCCGTGATGGGCATGTGAGGAGCCATGGTCATGGCCCTGCGCAAGGGCCGGTGCTGCCAGCAGGGCAGCAGTTGCGAGGCCAAGCGCGATAATACGGGTCTTGAGCATACGGTATCTCCTGTTTTTGCTCATATGTTGATGCCGTCCTTCTCAAGCTCGTCAGTACGTGCCGCACGAGCTGTTGTGTTTTCAGGCGCCTGATACCAGCCTGGATCTTCAAAGCTGGTAATGCCGGGCCGCACTTTCAGCAGGGTGAACATGCCCCCCATGCCGATGTGATCAAACGGGCCGGGCGCGCCGACCATCGGAATTGCATTCTCCGGAATGCGCATATGGCCCATTTCGACATGTTTGCCATGGGCGGCCATGTCATTTCCGTCCATGGCCATATAGCCAGGCACCAAATCGCCCACGAGGCCGGAGAATTTCGACTGATCGACACCAACCATGTTTTCAAGGTCATGCCCCATCTGGTTCATGACATGGTGGGTCATGTGGCAGTGAACCGCCCAATCCCCCGGATTGTCCGCCACAAATTCGATTGTCCGTGCAGAGCCGACCGGGACGAGGATGGTTGCCTCTGGCCACCGCGCGGCCTCCGGAATTTCGCCGCCATCTGTGCCAACAACCTGGAAGGTGTGCCCATGCAGGTGGAACGGATGGTGGTCCATCGCCGAGAGATTTGCGACGCGCATCCGCACGCGCTGGTTCTGGCGCACGACCATAGGCTCCGTACCCGGAAATGCCTTGGCATTGAAGGTGAGGATGTTGAAATCCGTCATCTCGTTCGGGTCCGGCCGGGCGGCACCTGGACGCACCTTCCAGGTCGACAGCATGAGCGCAAAATCACGGTCCACGCGGCGCGTGGGCCGGCGCGGATGGATGATGAACATGCCCATCATGCCGAGCGCCATCTGGGTCATCTCATCATGGTGGGAATGATACATATGAGTTCCGTGCTGAACCAACGGGAACTCGTAGCGGAAGGTTTCGCCCGGCTGGATCAACGGCTGGGACAGACCGCCAACACCATCCATACCCGACGGCAGGATGAGGCCGTGCCAGTGAATTGAAGTGGGCGCGCGCAGGCGGTTCGTTACATAGATGCGAATGCGGTCGCCTTCGACTGCCTCGATTGTCGGCCCGTGAACGCGTCCGTTGAAGCCCCAGCAGGTCGCCTTCAGACCGGGGGCGAATTCATGCTCCACTTCTTCTGCAACCAGATGGAAAACCTTGACGCCGCCCACGACCTTGAACGGCAGCGTTGTACCGTTCGGCGTGATCACCGGCGTGTAATGTTCACCCGGCACGCCGAGGGGATAGTTGCCGCCCGGATCGACCGTGCGCGCATGATGGAACTCCTGCCGGGAGCCCTGCGCAGCCGCCTGACCTGCCGTGAGACCGGCGCCCGCAACAGCCAGGCCCGCGACAGTGAGCGCGTCGCGTCTGCTGAGATTGATCTTGCCCATCAGTGATCGTGCCCTTCATGTTTCATCTCGCCAGCCTCCGGCTCTGCCGGATCACTTTCCGCAGGCGGATGGCTTTCGCCATGCGTCATACCGGCCATTTCATAGTCGCTGACGCGCACATGGCGCTCCAGCTCAGCACGCGCACGCCAATAGTCGGCGGTCGCCTCCAAATAGTCACGCCCGGCGTCCACACGGTCGCGCCGCGCCTCCAGCAGCTCGAACATGCCGATCTGCATCGCGTTGAAATCCCGAACGACACCGTCGAACACGTTCGCCGAAACGGGCAGTGAGACATCGCGGTGGAACAGGGCAAGCGCGCGGGCGCTTTCGACCTGGTGCAAAGCTGAGCGGATATCGGCGAGGCTATCCAGCTTCGCCTGCGCCAGCCCTCCCATCGCCTGGCGCATTTCCGACGCCACACGCTGGCGCCCGGAGATGCCAAGGTCGACCGGAAGGCTCAGGCCGAGACTGTAGGACTCATCTGACCAGCTGCCGTCCCGCTCAAAGCTTGCGCCAAATTCGACCTCGCCCAGCAGCGCTTCGACGTTACGCACACCGCGGCTGGCGGCCACCTGGCGAACGCCGGCTTCGGCGGCTTCGACTTGCAGGCTCTCTGACGTCGCCGCAGCGATGAGCCGGTTCGCGCTGATGTGAGCCTCTGCAGGGACCGGCAGGCGCGAGATCAGTTGCAGCTTTTCCGCCTGCTCCGCCGAAAGGCCGAGCGTGGCGATGAGATGTTCCCGAGTGGGCAGAACTTCTGCCTCGGCGCTCATCCGCTCGGCTGTCATCTGGGCGGCGAACTGGCGCTGGCGGTCAAGATCGACGCGCGCGATGTTGCCAGCCTCGAACATGGCTTCAGCGGCAAGCTGGGCGGCCTTGCCGGCGCTTTCGGCCTGCTGGTAGAGGTCGAGCGCCTGACGCGCGGCGATGTGATCGATATAGGCTGCGCGCACTTCTGCGGCGGCGTCCGCAAGGCTGGCCGCGGCGTTTGCCTGCGCGGCCCGCATGCCCGCCTGCCCGATGCGGGCGCGCTGCGGCCAGAAAATGATGTCGAGCAGCGAGGCCGAAACGCCCAACTTCAGCGTATTACCCTGCGCCGGACGCGACAACTCGATCACAGGATTGGGCGGCAAGATCGCGGTGACAAGATCGGCGCGCGCAATCCCCAGCTCTTCGAGCTCTGCCTGCAAGCGCGGGCTGGTGAGAAAGGCGAGCGCAACGGCCTCATCCATGCCGACGCGAGAAGCGAGGATCTGCTCAGCGGCTGCCGCAGCTTCGGCGCGGGCGGTCTCGGTACGCGCCCAGACCGGGGCAGCCCCCGTGCGGGCCTCAACCTTCTGGCTGATCTCCGAAAAACCTGCGTCGGAGGGCACACCGGCACAGGCTGTGGCCGCAAGCGCCAGCAATCCGGGCGCCAATATCCGGCGCGGCGGGAAAGTCGTCATTTGCTACCTCTCATACGGCGTATCGTCTTGTTCAACTGGAATACGCGCGTGGGCGCAGCTTCCCTCATGTTTCCTGCAGCTGACAACAGGCTGATGTAACAGGTGTTTTCGGCCCCGAAGCCTCCCCTGCTGTTGAAACCCGACCTGGGTCAGCCCCCAGCGATGGGCGGAGAAATACCCTAAACGGGGTTTGAAGACCCAATACCGAACAATATTTCAATGAGCGATGCATATGGGATGAAGGCAACGCGCAGCGTGACCTGGCTCCTCAGCGGCCCAGGCACCGGCGATGAAATCCGTGAAGCGTTGCCCGTCATCATAGAAGAGCGAGCGGAGACAGGACACGCTCAGCTGGTGGCGGCGGGAGAGCCATTCCCGTGAGGGGGCAGGATTACCGCACCAGTCGAGGGCATCCGCCTTGATCGCCTACTGAATCGCCTGCTGATGGGCTGCGGGGGGCGGTGCGTTTCGCATGAACGGTCACCTAGCACCTACCGCCCAGAAGCAGCATGGCAAGATCCACGATATGGCGGGAGCCCCCTGGTCGTCAGAATTCGAGCGCGGCGTCTTCGCTGCGCGTGATCGTCGTTTAAGCGACCGCCCACTTACCGCGCACACGTGCGATGATTTCTTCTTCGGTGCCGCAAAGTTTATACACGCCGACGAGACGAACCTCGTCGCCATGTGCTTCATCTGCGGCGATTTCCAGCTCAAGCGCCGCGTCATCCTCACAGAAGTCGCAGAAGTCCACAAAGTCTACCATGTCAGAGAACACCAGAAGCCATTTGGCGTTGCGCGTGATCCCAGCGCGGATCCAGGAGCGGAATTCCTCAGAAATACCGGAAAAATCACGCATGTATTGTCTCCCAACCTCACCATAGTTAACGTTCCGTTTATGTTCTTTTTCCGGATTTTAGTCAATGGCTCCGAATCATTTTTTCCGATGAGGGTTTGTCTCGCCCTTCCCCCGCGGTCCGAAGCTGGCGGACGGACCGAAACGCAATATTAGCGTCACGCCTTCGTCACGGGATCGCCACACTAGTTCGCTGCGGACATCTGTTTGACATCACCTGCGTGAATATTTCCACATCTGATCCGTAAGCTGTTTATTTTTGAAAAAAGAGCGGTACACGGCGGAAACGTTCTGCTGGAATCACGTTGCCATGTGCAGAGACATGTCCGGAATACAGATGTTGAGCGGACTTCTCGTCCGAGCGGGCGCCTGACATGAAGCGCGGGCGGACATCCCGGCTGTTCCGCACAGGGCTTCTCGCCTGGTTTTCGATTGTTCTGACCGGCTCCTGCGCAAGCCTGCCGCCCCTCCCGATCAACGCGCCGCTGATCCATGGGCACACACGGTCGCTCACCACACCGGTGCCCGCCCTGGGCGAAGAGGCCATTGGCCTCGCCTTTTCCGGCGGCGGCGCGCGCGCAGCGGCATTTTCATACGGCGTCCTTGAAGGACTAGCGGACCTGGACGCGTCGGACGGACGCAAGCAAATCAACCATATCGCATTTATTACCGCCGTATCCGGAGGAACGTTGACTGCGAGCTGGTTCGGCCTGTACGGACCCGATGGGCTCGGCGATTTCCGGGCAACCCTGCTGGACAAGAACTGGCAGCGCCAGGCACATACGAGTCTCTTATCGCCGGCCAACTGGATCGGCGCCCTTCAAGGCGGCGTTAACGGACCGACCCAAATTGCCGAATGGCTGGACCGCGAAGTCTATAAGGGGGCCCGGCTCGACGCATTTCAGGGGCCGCCCATCATACTAAATGCTGCTGATTTGCGTGGAGGCGTGCCGTTTGCCTTTGCGCCGCCCTGGTTCGACGCGCTTTGCAGCGATCTGGGGAAAGTGCGGGTAGCCGACGCCGTAGCGGCCGCCTCCGCCTATCCATTGGGTATCCGGCCTGTCCTGCTTGAGGCGTTTCCTGAAAGCTGCGCGCACGCCCAGCTCAATTGGGCCGAAACTCTCATGAACGATCCGGCCAGCTCCGCAGTTGGCCGGGCAACCGCCAATACGATGGCGCGATACCATGCCGGAACCAGCGCGCGCTACCTGCACCTGCTCGACGGCGGCGTGGTGGATAATTTCGGCCTCGCCGGGCTAGGCATCCTGCACGAGGCGTCGAGGCTGCCTTACGGCCCCCTCCTGTCCCCACAAGCCGCCGTTCGCTTGAAACGTATGCGGATCATTGTGGTCAACGCAGAACGCACACAGGACGAGCTGAGCGGTAACGCGCAACGCGGGCCGGGCGGAATCACCCTGATCGATGCCGTTGCCGGCCACACCGTTGATGCCGCCAAAATGAATGCTTATGACGCCTTCGCCGGGAAGCTCCGGGAGTGGCAGAACGAAACGATTGCCTGGCGTTGCGCTCTCTCCGGGCCGGAAGCCACTGACCTGGGCGCGCCTCCCGGATGGAACTGCCGCGACCTGACATTCACAATCGAAATGACCGGCTTCTCCGACCTTGCGCCAGAGCGCGCCGCGGCGCTGGGCAAGATTCCTACCCGGCTCAGCCTGCCTTCAGATCAAGTGGATATGGCTATTTCCGCTGGACGGGACGTTGTCTCCAAACGCTTTCATCCTGGGATACAACAGCATCCGCAGTCGCTGGCGACGCCGCCATAATCCGTGCTCTCGATCGCTGACGAGCGATGCGCTTTGTCCTGCGTTTGGTGGAGATAAGCCCATGGAAAAGATGAAACGCGACAGCGCATGGTTCGCCGAAGCCGCTGAGACCGGAACCGTCGATAAGGCAATGCCCCTGACGTCACGCAAGCTTCACAGGACATACACAGAGCATTGATTGACCGACACAGCCAGGGGACGGCTACAAGGCGGACAGGTCAGGAAGGCGCGCCGTCATGGATCTCGAGCAATGGAATACACAAGGGGCGCCTCTCGTCAGGAGAAAGCCAGCCCCCCGGCCGCAGCCCACCTCGCAAGCAGCGAGTTTAGCACAATTGATGAGAGAACATGCCGGAGGCATACGCGACGCGCTGGTGAGACGGTTCGGCGCCCCGCCGCCGGACCCTGACGATGCCATCCAGTCGGCAATCCTGAAGTTTCTGGAGTTAGACAGCCGGGAGACGGTCGGCAATGTGGCGGCGTTTCTGTTTGCGCTCGCCCGCAATTTGATGATCGACGAAATTCGGCGGCTGCAGGTACGCGCCCGGCACAAGCATTCTGTCCTGCAAGCGGCCGAAGGGCTCGGCCTCGATATCGATCGGGCGACTCCGGAGACTTATATGCTTGAGCGCGAACGCGCGCGGCTTCTCGAGACGGCCATTCAATCCTTGCCCCCCCGCCGCGCGTCAGATTCTCGTTCTCAGCCGAATTGAGGGGCTCTCTTATACAGATATTTCCGCGCGAACGGGTCACTCGCCGGCCTTCATCAGCCGCAGTATTCAGCGCTCTTTAAAACAGCTTTCAGCCCGTCTGCACGGGCGGGAGCGGGGTGACCAAAGATGAGCGGGGCGATCGAACAGGAAGCGCGCGCATGGCTGGCGTTGCAGCTGAGCGGTGAGATGTGCCCGGCAGACAGGATGAGGTTTGATCGCTGGCTTGGGCGGTCGGATTTGCACCAGCATGCCTATTCGCATTTGGCTGCGATCTGGCGGGATCTGGACTGGAGCGAAACGCTCAATGCCGAGGCCTTGACGGGCGCGGTGCTGATACCTGCGCCGAGCAGGGACGCAACACCGCACGCCGCGCCTCGCAACGCGGCCCGCTGGAGCGCTGGACTCCTTGGCGCTGCTGCCGCCTGTCTGGTCATTTGGGTCTCCCTGCCCGTCCTCTCCTTTCCCGGACGCCCGGAGCTTGCCAGCATCGACCCGCCAGCCGAGGTTTTGTATGAAACCGCGACGGGCGAGGTGCGACAGGTTGTTCTGGAAGATGGGTCTGCAGTAACCCTCGCCGGCGGCTCCCGCCTGACGGTCGCATTCGCCGATCACGGCCGCCATGCGCGGCTTCTGGACGGGGACGCATACTTTCATGTGGCGGTGGATGCAGGCCGCCCTTTCTGGGTTGAAACCGAGGAGCTCCAGGTAAAAGTTCTGGGCACCCAGTTCGAGCTCATCAACCGTCCCGGGCAGAGCACAGTGAGTGTCAGCGAGGGGCGTGTGCAGGTGTCTGCCGTTCAAGGTATGTCTGGCGCGCGTCTGGGCGCGGGCGAGCGCGCCAAGGTGGCGCGCGGCGGGGGCGTAACAGTCTCGCGCGTCGATCCTGAACGGATCGCCGTCTGGCGCGATCAGCGCCTTGTCTATAACAACGCGTCACTTGGCGAGCTGATCCTGGATGTGAACCGCTATCGCCGTGGAGGGATCTATCTTGCGTCACCGGACCTGCGCGACTTGAAAGTCACGACCACATTTCGGACCGATCAGATTGACGTCGCCGTGCCCGCAATTGCCGCAAGCCTTGGCCTTGATATCGTCCGCTCCGACACCGGAGAGATCATCCTGAGACATCCTCCTGGCGAGAAGTAACAAGCTTTCGTGAAATTGCCGGTTCAAGTGAAATGCCGCGCCTGTCTGAAACGTCAGAGGTGCATGGAGTGGCTGGACACAGGTTGCCGGTCACCAGACAGCGTTTCTGCCTCCCGACTTTGGAACCTCCCATGACCAAGCCCCCTCTTTCCCTACAGCCGCTCCTCCTCGGCCTGGCCGCAACCGCATATCTTTGCGCGCCCGCATCTGCGCAGGCGAGCAGCGAACAGGCACAAGAAATCCGCATTCCATCCCAATCGCTGGACGCGGCCCTCAACGAGCTGGCAGCGCAGTCCGGCCTTGTGATTGTCGCGCCAGGCGCGTTGACGAGCGGGCTCCGGAGCCAGACGGTGTCGGGGACCATGACCCCGCGCGAGGCGCTCTCCCGCCTGCTCGAGGGCACGCAGCTGACCTATGGCGTAAATGAGCAAGGCGCCATCTCCATCGTCCGCGCTGTGCGCAACGCCCCTGCCGACGATCATGCCCGTTTGGGATCGCAGGAAAATGACATGTCCGACCTGGCGGTTCTGGACACCGTTACGGTAACCGGAACCCGGGCCGATCCCCTCAATCAGCTTCAGAAGGGCGCCACCGACTCCCTTACCGGCCTGTCGCTCTCCCTTCTGGAGACGCCGCGATCGGCAAGCCGGGTAAGCGACATCACGATTGAACGCTATGGTATGCAGGACGTTGACGATCTTCTGTCTGCCGTACCGGGAACATTTACCGCCAGCTTCTTTGGCGTGCCGGGCAATTTGAATGTCCGCGGCACCCTGGCCGACACCTATTTCCAGGGCTTCAAGCGTATCGAAAACCGGGGGAACTATTCTTCGAACCTGGCGGCCGCCTCCTATGTCGAAGTCCTGCGCGGCCCAGCCTCTCCGATCTATGGCCCGGGCAAAGTCGGGGGTCTGCTGAATTTCATTCCGAAAACGGCCAAAGGCGTTGACCGCGATTACGTCGACACCTTCGGCGGCTCGGTCTCGGCTACGACGGGATCATATGACAAGGCTGTTATCTCGGGCGAGCTCTACATTCCGGCGGGCGATGGCGGATTTGCCCTGTTTGGCGAGCGAGAGGACTCCGGCTCTTATTACAACAACATCAATCCAGAGCACACAAACCTTCAGGGAACCTATGTCGGCCGCCTCAGCGACGACTGGTCGATGGAGCTGAACGCGATGTATTTTGAAGAGTCCGGGCGTATTCAGACGCCGGGCTGGAACCGCGTAACGCAGGACTTGATTGATACGGGCACGTACATCACCGGGCGGGACACCGATCTGCAAGATATTGATGGCGATGGCTATCTGAGTTTCGAAGAGATCGACGCAGTGCTGGGAACAAATTGGGGAACCTCCAATCTCCGGCAGATCGCCGAGTATGGCGGGGCCAACCGTCCCGAGTTCGCCCTGGATACCGGCGTGGGCACCACCCGGCTTGATGGCAGCCAGATTCTGGCGACCGATGGCGACTACAACGACACCAACACCTGGACGGGCTATGCCGGCCTGGAGCGGTCTGTCGGCGAGACCGGCAAGTTTCAGCTGCAGGCCTTCATTGACCGGATGGAAAACCAGCGGTTCAACAGTTTTGGCTTTGCAGCCGACTATGAGGCGCAGGCAGAAGAGCTTCGCGCCAGCTATGGGTTCAAGTACGCCCTCGGGTCTCATCTGACGACGGACAATGTGTTCGGGATTGGCTATCGCCATCACGACGCCAAACAGTATGAGACTTTTTTGTCGGGCTATATTGCGCCTGATCGCCGGGATTTGTCGGTCGGCGCGCAGGCTAATGACAAGATCATGTCTGTCCGGCGCGGCAGCGATGGCGCTCTGATGTGGGATTCGGAGTATGACATGGAGTGGTCCTCAAAATCGGCGTTCGGCGTGTCTGACATCCGGTTTCACCGCCTCGCGATGCTCCTGGGCTGGCGATACGATTATTATGACGCCAAGGCGATCAATACCGGCGGCACGGTTTTTGGGGTCGCAAACGAATGGGTCGAAGATTCCGATGGCGCACACAGCTGGTCGGCGGCCCTGAGGTATGAAACCCCGTATGGGATCACCCCGTATGTAACCTATGCCGATTCCCGCTCTCTTGAGTCGACGCAAACCGGCGGCCTCAGCACCGGCATCATCGCAGCCAAGCTCTTCATTTCACCCTCTGAGCTCAAGGAAGTGGGCGCAAAATTCTCGCTTCTGAACGGCAACCTCTTCGGCGGCATGGCATACTACGAGCAGTTCCGGCGCCGCACCGACCAGATGGGCAATGTGGACGGCACCACCGCCAAAGGCGTCGAACTTGAGGCCCATTGGCTGGCGACGGACAATCTGTCCTTTGCCGCCACCCTGACCGATCAGGAGACGCGTGTTGACGAACCCGGCGTGCGCCGCGGTGAGTATCTCCAGGTTCGACCTGACCAGTTTGGTGTGGACGGCGCGCTTGGCTACGGAGGCACCTTCGCGTTCAACAATGCCGGCTATGTCCCCTCCCTGGCCGACGGGTACACGCTGCGCACCATTCCCGATCAGGTCGCCAGTCTCAACGGGACCTACACCAGCGACCGGTTCAGCCTGAATGACTGGAGCGCCCAATCGGGGCTTACGCTGGGCGCCACCTATGTATCGGAGACGGGCGGCATTTTGGAGAATGATATTGTTCTGCCGAGTTACACGCTGGTGAACGGCGCCGCTTTCCTGCAAGTCGGAGACGTGACGCTATCTGCCAACATCGATAACCTTTTCGATGAGCGTTATTTCACGCCGGCTGCTGAGGTCTACAAGGAAGTCGCCGTAATGCCCGGCCTGCCGCGGACCTACCGCCTGACCCTCAAATATCAATTCTGAGGCCTGGGTTGCGCGCCGGGCCGGGCAACGTCCCGCCCGGCGCGCAGCTTACCTCTTCCGGAACGGTGACCGACATGACCGAGCGACGCAGCCCTAAAGGTTTTTCTCTGATTTCCCGCCGCGACCTCTTTGGCCGTCTCGGAGGGGCAACCGCCGTAACCGCGCTGGCGGCGTGTCAGATCCAACCGGCCGCCTCCGGATCTGCCGACGTTGACGCCAAATTCAGCTGGGGTGTGGCAAGCGGGGACCCCACTCGGTCGGCGGTCGTGATCTGGACGCGCGCAGTGCCGGTCGGCGGCGTCGCCACTGTGCTCGATGTCGGTTATGAGGTGTCTTCAGATCCAGAATTTCGAACTCTCCTCACAGAAGGCACGATAGCGACCTCGAGCGACCGTGATTTCACTGTGAAAGTCGATATCGGTGGCCTCGATCCGGGTACCACCTACTTCTACCGCTTCCGTGCAGGCGCCGTTGTGTCGCCATCCGGGCGGATGCGCACGCTCCCGGGAGACGCGGCCACACAGATGAATCTGGCGCTCGTTTCGTGCTCGAACTATCCCTCTGGATATTTCAATGTTTACCGCGCAATCACCGAAATCGACGATCTCGACGCCATCGTACATGTCGGCGATTACATTTATGAGCACGCCGCTGGCGCCTATGATGGCGAGACCGGCGCGCGGCTCGGGCGGGTACACCGCCCGGCACATGAGATCCTGACCCTCGCCGACTATCGCGAACGCCTGGCGCAATACCGCGCCGATCCGGACTTGCAAGCGGCGCACGCACATGCCCCCTTCATTTCTGTCTGGGACGATCACGAGACGGCCAACAATAGCTGGACGGACGGCGCATCTGCACATGATCCGTTGACGGAAGGTGCATGGCGCGAGCGCAGAGACGCTGCCTTGCAGGCCTACTTTGAATGGCTTCCGATGCGTGACCCGGGGCCCCGGGGCGCGCGCGAGCGGTTGAACCGGGTGTATGACTTTGGCCAGATCGCGTCCCTGATCGTCATCGAGACGCGGCTGGTCGGCCGGGATCAGCAATTATCCTTCAACGACATGCCTGTGGACGCTGATGGCGCCCCCGACCGGGAGGGTTTCGAACGCTTTCTGCTGGCCGATCCTTCGCGCTCGATGCTGGGCCCCGCACAAGAAGCCTGGTTGCACGAGGCGCTCGCCGGCTCCCGGCAGCGCGGCCAGGTTTGGCAGGTTCTCGGGAACCAGACCGTGATGGCGCGTATGCGCACGCCCGATTACGTATCGGTGTTGCCGGCCGACATAATCGAGCCAGCGCTTGCGCGTGGAGGATATACCGCCGACTGGTTGGCGCGTAGCGCCTTCAGCCTCCCCGTTGGGCTGGACGCCTGGGAGGGGTATCCGGCCGCGCGGGTTCGCCTTTATGACAGCGTCCGCGCTACGGGCGCCAATCTGATCGTATTGTCGGGCGACAGTCATATGTTCTGGGCGAATGACCTGCACCACCCCACTGATGAAGGATGGATTGGGGTCGAACTGGCGACCGGCAGCGTCACCTCGCCGGGCGGTTACGAGTACATCAGCACACGAACCGATTACTTTGACATGGTGGAAGCGGCCCTTGTCGCGCACAATCGAGATGTGCGCCATGCCAATGTCCGGGATCATGGGTTTATCCATCTTTCATTGACCCGGGAGCGCGGGGTCGCGCGTTACATTTCCGTTGATACGATCGAACAGCGCGCATTTGAAAGCCGGTGTTTTCTCACAGTCGATCTTGAACCCGGCGAACAGCTGGATCTGACACAGCGCTGACTGGCAGTGCGCGCTCCGCAGGCGGCTTGCCGCGCGGATTGAAGACAACGGGGGCGCTATGCGGCGAGACGTGCCCCCCTGCCTGAGAGAGACGCCGCACGTGGCCATCCCGGCCTGCCCCAGGTTTTTCAGACCAGTTATTGCTTGGGCCGCGACCATCTTGCTCTGAGACCCAAGTCTGGACCATTCCGGGCTGGTGTTTTCGGGGCGCAGATCAGTGCCGAGTGATGCCCTGATCCGCTCACGCGCATCAAGATGGGCCAACCGCTTCGGAACCCGCCGGCTATGCCGCCAGCCCCTTTTTCCCCCTCCCGAAACTGCCACACCTTTGTTTTCCGTAAGCGGCGATAGCCCGAAAAGTGGTATTACTTCGCCGTGTCTATTGCGCGCCCCCAGGGCGCCATGACCAGATCAGCAGCAGCAGGCCAACAATTATGGCGAGTGCCGCGCCCGACAGCATCCATGAGTTCAGGTACCATTGGGCACCCCAGCTGAATTCTCCGCTCATGATCCGCGCCCAGCCTCTGAAGTGCTGGGTCGAGGCGACCGTAACGCCAAAGGCTGCAAAGATTGCAGAGAGGTAGCGCACGAGCCAGTGGGCCGGATTGGGCAGGAGCAGAAACAGCCCGAGAAGACCGATTACCGTGCGCTGACTGCGGCAGTAGGGGCATTCATACACAAGCCCTGACAGATCCACCGCCCAGGTCAGGGCGCAGACAAGAATTGCAAAGCCGCCGACAATCCGGCGGTGCTGCAGAAGGAATTGAGGGAGGTTATTGAAGGTGTTCATGTCTTCCTCTCATCCGGATCGGCAGGCCAGCTCCGCGCAAACCATCTTTGCAACGCTGCGCATCTATTCCGAATACGCTGGCAGATCCACATCTACAACCAGAACCAGCCGGGATTCTCCTGTTCCTTCAATCGGCGGTGACCGGTGGAGTATTCGGCCTTCACGGCCACGGCGCTGCCCAAGCAGCATCCCGACTTCGAAAGTCTGCATCTGGAATATCGCCGCAGCGCCGGCGGCCCCAGCGTCAATCCACTGCGTTCCCGGACCAAGATAGGTCGTAATCAAACGAAAGCCGGTCTTGTCCTTGTGAAATTTACGGCATGCATCATCGGTGACGTACTCAAGACGCATCGACAGCTTCCCCCCGAGCTCCGCGAGCGGCGCGAGGAAGCCAGCCGCATCAGAAAGGATCGCGCGGATGACGGCGGGAGGCCATGCCAGGGCATCCAGGAACTTCTGCGCGCCTGCCAGGATATGTGCCATCGAGCCGGCGATGCGAAGATCATCGAACTGATGGAAATCCAGTCCTCGAAACGCAGCAGACAGATCAGGATCGGGTTGCCGCTCCAGCGTCGCGAGTTCGGCGGTCTCATTTATTCCCACTGCGAGCAATTCAGGCAGGCTGCGACATACGCTGACCTCAGCGCGCGAAACGCCGTCTTTGGAGCGGGATTCACAATTTAGCATCAGGGAGCGCCTTGAAACTTCGTTGTTAGCATGATTGTAATAGTATTACATTACATTCTTGTCGAGCCCGCCGATGCCACAATCTGAAAAACTACCCGTCACCGTTCTCTCCGGCTTCCTGGGTGCGGGCAAAACCACCCTCCTCAATCACATACTCAATAACCGTGACGGCAAGCGGGTCGCGGTCATCGTCAATGACATGAGCGAAGTGAATATCGACGCCGAGCTTGTCCGCCAGAAAGGCGGCGAATTATCCCGCACGGATGAAACACTGGTCGAGATGTCGAACGGATGTATTTGCTGTACGCTTCGGGATGATCTGCTCAAGGAGGTTTCGCGTCTCGCCCGCGACGGCCGTTTCGAATACCTCCTCATCGAATCCACCGGGATTTCCGAGCCCCTCCCTGTTGCCGCTACCTTCGACTTTCGTGACGAGGAAGGATTTTCACTCGGTGATCTTGCGCGGATCGACACCATGGTCACCGTTGTCGATGCGGCCAATATCCTCAGCGATCATGAGAGCCAGGATTTCCTGGCCGATCGGGGAGAGAGCCTGGGAGAGGCCGATCAGCGCCCGCTGGTGCAGCTGCTCGTCGACCAGATTGAGTTTGCGGACGTCATCGTCCTCAATAAGGCCAGCATGATCGCGCCGCAGGATCGGGAGGTCGTCCACAAGTTGCTGCGTGGGCTGAACACGGACGCAGAGATCATCGAAACTGACTACTCGCTTGTTGAAACCGGGCAAGTTCTCGGCACCGGCAGGTTCGATTTTGAAAAGGCCCACGATCATCCCCTCTGGGCGAAGGAACTTTACGGGTTCGCCAGCCATATGCCGGAAAGCGAAACATATGGTGTGGAGAGCTTCGTTTATCGCGCACGGCGCCCGTTCGATCCGGCAAAGCTCCACGCCTTCATCAACTCCACCTGGCCAAACGTCGTCAGGGCAAAGGGCTTTTTTTGGCTCGCCACCCGGCCTGACTGGATGGCGGAACTCAGCCAGGCGGGCGCCCTCGTCCGCAACGAGCGCATGGGCCGGTGGTGGGCTGCAGTCCCGGAAAGCCAGCGCCCGCACTCATCGGATTTTACCCGATACCTCGAACAGATATGGGACCCGCGCTTCGGAGACCGGCGGCAGGAGATCGTATTCATCGGCATCGGATGGATCAGACAGCGCTGACCGCTCGCCTGGATGCCTGCCTCACAGATCCCGGGGCGCCATCCCCATCAAACGGATTTCTCCCTCGCAGTGACCTGGAAGATCCCTTCCCGGCCTGGTGAACCAGACTTTCCCTGCCCTTCGGATGAGGGCTGCGCCGGCTCGTCCTCCAATCAGATCATGCAGCAATCCCGACTGCTCAAATTCCACGCTCCAGAAAGACTGCAAGAAACTCATGTCCTCTCACCACAAAACCAGAGCTGTTCTTCTTACCACCTCCATCCTGACGTTGCCCTGGCTGGTGGCGAACGCCCAAGAAGACCGCTCTGAGGACGTCCGCATTGAAGAAACAATCGTCGTCACGGCAACCCGCGGGGAACAGCAACTCATCGACGTCCCCGCATCGATCGCCGTTCAGGATACGGAAGATCTTCTGCGTAATGGATTCACCTACGGCACCGATGAGTTCCGGGGTGTGACGGGCGTGTTCTTCCGGCGCGGCGAAGGCGATGGTGATGAGTTTCCCTTCGTCTCTTTCCGCGGATCGACAGGAACCGAAGGGTCGCTCAGCCTCGTCGACGGTATTCCGATCATTGGCCTCTATGAGGAAACGCAGACCAATCTCATCCCCTACGAAGCGATCGACCAGGTCGAAATCGTCAAAGGTCCTGTGTCTGCGCTCTACGGCCGCGGTGCCCTCTACGGGGCGACGAACTACATCACGCGCAATCCTGACGGCGACGCCGTTCGCACGCGCCTGACCGCAGGCAGTGATGATTACTATCGCGGCGATCTGTCCCTGGAACGCGCCTTCGGGGCGACCGGGGGCGTGATGCTGGCTGGCACGTATGAAGATTATGGTGGCTGGCGCGAGCAGGGTGGCCGGACACTCTGGAATCTGTTCACCAAAGCGAATGTTGACCTCGGTTCGGACACAACCCTTTCTGCCTATGCCAACTATAATGACCGCGATTCCGACATGCCAAACGGTCGCCCCCTCGGCGCGGACGGCGAAATTCTTGCCTTTGACGGCGGCGATGAAAGTTTCATCGGCTATGGCCGCCCGAACAATCGGTCTCAGAACTGGCTGACCGCGCTCAAGCTCGAACATGCCGTCTCTGACGCGCTCTCTCTCGCCTTCACCGGCTCCTACCGCGACATGAAGCGCGACGTCTTTCTCAATTTTTTTGATCCGTGGGGCGTCAATCTGGACGCCGGCATTGTCGGCTATAACGGGTTCCGAGGCGCGACCACCCAGAAAGTGTGGTTTGGTGAGGCCACTGCGCGGTGGGAAAGCGGGCGCCACAACATTCTCGCCGGCTTCAGCGCCGAACAGTCCGACATCACGGAGTTTATCGGCTGGACCGGTCAGAACGGGTTCACGTTCGCCTGCGGATTCACCTACTATCTCGTCGAAGTCGATTATCAGAGCGGCGATGTCCTGAACGCAAATCACCCCTGCTTTGTGACCGACGAGACCCGAACCCATACATAGTTCGACAACTCATTTTATGGCGCATTCATCCAGGACGAGATCAGCCTCTCAGATCGACTGACCCTGACCGTCGGACTGCGCTATGACGACTTCGGCCGGGACGCCACCTTCTTCCCTGTCACCGGCGTGACAACAGGCGGCGACATCAGCGCCTCAGCCGAGGCTTTCTCCCCCAAGGCCAGCCTGTCCTGGCGTACGAATTGGGGTCAGATTTATGCTGCCTACGGACGAGGATTCAACTCCAACTTCGGCGCGACGTTTGAGTGGGATCCTGTCAAGTATGCCCGACCGGAATCGAAGCCGACCGAGATCGACAGCTACGAGATCGGCGCCAAGGGGCGCTTCCTGGACAATACGTTAATAGTCGAAGGCGCACTTTTCTACAGCGAGCAGACCAACCGCCGCCAGATCGTCAACAATCCGGACGCAGCCAATGATTTCACCCTGCCCTCAAATCTCATTACCTTTGGCGATGTCTACAAGAGCCAGGGCGTCGAACTTTCGCTGACAACACGCCCCTCCGAGTTCACCACCGTGCGCGCCGCTTATACCTACCTCGCTCCGGAATGGGACGACTATTCCGTGTCCGGGGCAGACTATTCAGGCAACACGCCTGTCGGTGTGCCGCAAAACATTCTTTACCTTCAGCTCGATCACCAAGTCACCAGCTGGCTCGACGTGCGAGCGGCTTACGAAGCCTATGACGACTATTTCTACACCGTCGATAATGCGCACAAGGATGGTAGATATGATCTGGCCTCGTTCAGCGCCCGCCTTGCCCCCGACGTCTTTGGTGGATGGGCCGTGGAGGCCGCAGTGACCAATGCGTTTGACACCTCCTACTATTCCTATTTCGGCAACAGCGGCGCTCCGATGTACGCCATGCCCGGTCCGCCTCGGCAGTTCCGGATCTCCCTGTCCGGGGCCTTCTGATGATGAGACGGATACTGATCAGCGCTGCAATCTTGCTTGCCGGGTGCAGCGGCCCGTCAAATCCAGCAGCGGCCCCGGAAGGTCCGCCGTCCGGGGCCCGGGAGCTCGCCTTCAGACACACGCAGACCTTCAAGGTCTATGAGCGGGATGGATACCGCATCGTGGACCTCAAAGCCCCGGTGATACGCTGGGGCACCGAGGCGAAAGGTCAGGAACAGGCCGCCCGTGTCGTGCTGGCCCCGAAAAGCATGGATCCACCCGCACTGGAGGGCGACCTTGCCGGAGCCATGCTGATCCGTACGCCTGTGGAGCGGATCGCGGTCAATTACGCAACGCTCGAAGCCATGCTCACGGAGCTCGGCGCAGAAGACCGCATCGTCGCGGTCGGCGGGGTCAAAAGCTACAATGACACCATACGGGCCCGCGCGCGCGCTGGTGATCTGGCCCAGGTCGGATACGGATGGCACGCCCCACCTCTTATTGATCCGCTCATTGGTGCTTCACCGGACGTGTTTTTCATGGTGCTAGGGGATCTTGGACACGCAGAACACTATGAGCGCATCAAATCACTGGGCGTTCCGGTTGTGCCGGTCTTCTTCGAATCTGAACCCCACTATATGGGCCCGGTCGACTATGTCGGCCTGCTCGGCCTCATGACCGGCAAGGAAGCGGAAGGCAGCCAGTTCGTTCAGATGGTGGAAGAGAATGTTGCCGCGCTCAAGGCACGCGCCGCGACGCAGCCGAAGAAGCGCGTGCTCAGCGCCTGGTTTGCGGGATCCGGGCGATGGATGGTGACCGTTCGCAATCTCGAGAACGCCCTTCTCGAGGATGCCAATGCAGAAAACCTGATGCGCGAGCCCGATAATCCAAGGCTCGACGCCACCCAGAGGATGGGGACAGAAACACTCCTGGATAGGGCGCGGGAAGCTGACTGCTGGGTCCTGCGCGATTCCCATTCCGTGGCTTTCACGGACAAATCTGTTCTCTCTAACTTCAAGGCCTGGCGGGAGGGCTGTGCGTTTGCCTCAGATGGCCTCTACAAGGCGGAAGCCGACGCTTTCGACATTTACGAAACTGGCGTCATTCGGCCCGATCTCCTTCTCGCTGACCTGACGCGGATGCTTCATCCCGAACTGCGCGATGCGCCGTATGTCTACATCCAGCCTGACACGGAAACACCGCAACCATGAGCGACACAGCAACCACGAAGCTGCTCAGAGGAGGTCAGGTGAAACTTGCCGTTCCCGCGCTCATATTGTCGCTCGCGGCGGTCAGTATCTTTACACTGACGACTGGCCAGGTTGCCTTCAGCATCGACCGCCTCGTTACCGCGCTCCTGGCCCCCGGCGCTGACCCTGTTGGCGCCCAGATCATCCGGGAGATTCGTCTTCCGCGCATTGCAACCGGAATGATTGCCGGCGCCGCGCTCGGCGTATCGGGTGTCCTGATGCAGGCCCTGTTCCGCAATCCGATGGCCGATGCCTGGTCCCTTGGCCTTACGGCCGGCGGTCAGATGGGCGTTGCGCTGATTGTTACAGCAACTGCCTTTACCGGCCCGGCAGCGATCAGCTTCCTTACAGCATTCCAGGGCATTGGTCTGACGCTTGGCGCCCTCCTCGGCGTAGCGGCGTTTGCGGCCCTGATGACCGCCCTCGCCACCCGGGTCGGAACCATCACCTTGCTCGTGATTGGCCTCATGCTGGGCTTTACCGTTCAAGGATTAGTGAGTGTCGTTATCCACTTTGCCAACAGGATCGGTGGGCGCGTTTATTCCGGCTGGAATGATGGCACCTTTGCCTCCACAACATCCGGCGACCTCATCTGGCTCGCTGTTCCTGTCCTCGCTGGCAGCGCGCTGGCCATCCTCGCGGCCAAACCACTTAGCTCACTGCTACTGGGTGAAACATACGCCAGGAGCCTTGGCACGGATGTCAGCCGTCTTCGCTGGCTCACACTGTCTGCTGTTGTGATCCTGGTCGCGCCCGTGACCGCCTTCTGCGGCCCGGTAACCTTCATTGGACTGATCGTTCCCCACTTTGCCCGCGCCATCGCCCGCACCTCTCGTATCCTGCCTCTCCTGCCGCTGGCCGCGCTGAGCGGCGCCCTGCTCGCCATTTCGGCAGATGCCGTCGTCCACCTGCCCTGGGAGCAGCACTTCCTGCACCTCAACGCCATTCTGGCCATTATCGGCGCGCCGGTGGTGATCCTGCTGCTGCTCTTCTCTCCTGCCATGAGGGATAAAAACTGATGCTTCGCCTTCAAAATCTCACCTGCGGATATCCTGGTCTGCCGGCACCGGTGGTGACTGCGCCGGACCTGGAACTCCCTGAGGGAAGTTTTGTATGCGTGATCGGCCGCAACGGCGCGGGCAAGTCCACTCTGATGCGGACGCTTGCCGGGTTACAACCCGCCCTGTCCGGCGGCGCCTTGTTGGAAGGCGTTGACATCGCCAGGCTTGGCGCGCGTGAAAGATCAAAGCGCATCGCGGTCGTTACGACCGAACGAATCTCGAGCCCCGGGCTCTATGCCCGCGATGTGGTTGAGATCGGCCGACAGCCCTTCACGGACTGGCAGGGACGCCTCGGCAACGAAGACCTCGAAGCAGTCGGCGAAGCCTTCCGGAAAGCCGGCGCGGAAACATTTGCGCCAAAACTCTTCGACGCCCTGTCTGATGGCGAGCGCCAGCGCGTGATGATTGCCCGCGCGCTCGCCCAGTCGCCCCGTCTCATGATCCTCGACGAGATCACCGCCTTCCTCGACCTTCCCGGCCGGGTCGAAATCATGTCCCTCCTGCGGCGGCACGCCCGTGAAACGGGAACCCTCATCCTGATATCGAGCCACGACCTCGAACTCAGTCTGGAAATGGCGGACCAGCTGTGGGTCGTCGACCAGAACACCCTCAGTCACGCGCAGCCTTCAGACGCAGCCCTTCGCCGCCAGATCGCGACTTCCTTTGAAAGCACCGAGGTGGCGTTTGATCCACTGACAGGACGCTTTATCCTCAGAAAAGGCTAAAAGTGCCGTGCAGGTTTCGGCGCCGCGCCATCGCGGAAAAGGCGTGCGCATTGCGCCCTTGGAAAGACCCGCCTACGAGCAGCAATGGAAAAATCAGGAAGCAAGATCGGTCAGGGAATCTGACAGAAAGGCAATGCCCGATACATTGCCGTGTATTGACTAAAAAATGGCGTGAGTGACGCGCGTCTAACAATCCCGCATTTTTCAATATAAACAACCGGTTGTTCTGCGTTTTCTTTTGAAATGTATCTCACTTTGTATCCATTCTGTATCCCATTTTCGAACCTCTGAATTCGATGCCGCATCTTTGGTCCAGCCCGCACTGGCGCACTCCACTGCGTAATACTACGGAGTGTTCGTTTATCGCTTTCAAGTACGCTCCCTGCGAATGCTCAGTCACCGAGCGCCATCAGTACTGATTGACCAGACATGGCTATGTATTTGAGAGGCAATGACGGGTCAGGTTCCGACGCGGTAACAGCGCACTTCCGCGCTGAAGTGATCGATTTTCTCGACCGTGAGCTAACACCGGAAATGCGCATGGCAGGCCGCGCAACGACGGGCCTTAAATCAGCCCGCGACGCTTGTAAGGAATGGGCTGAGAAGCTGTATCACCGCGGTTGGGCTGCCCCACTTTGGCCAACGGCATTTGGCGGCGCTGGATGGAACGACGCACAGAGGCTGTACTTTGAAAATGCCTGCGCAGAACGCGACGCACCGATTGTTCAATCATCTGGAGTCCGTACGATCGGACCGCTGATCATTTCAGAAGGTACACCGGAACAACAAGCTCGCTACCTGCCTAAAATCCTCAGCGGAGATCATGAATGGTGCCAGGGCTTTTCCGAACCGCAAGCCGGTTCTGATTTGTGCGCGCTTACGCTGCGGGCGAACCTTGACGGCGATTACTTCGTTCTGAGCGGCAGCAAGATCTGGACAAGCTTTGCCAGCTACGCAACTCACATGTTTCTCCTCGCCAGAAGCGACCAGGAAAGCCTTGGAGGCGCCGGCTTGGTATTCCTTCTCGTAGAGCTCGACCGGCCGGGCATCAGCATAAGACCGATCCGATTTATCGATGGCGAAGCGGAGACGAATGAGGTCTTTTTCGATCAGGTCAGAACCCCTGTAAACGACCGCATCGGTGACATAGGGGATGGCTGGAGCACCGCGAAGCGTCTTATGGCTATAGCCAGATCCAACAATACAACCACTGGCCTGATACGCCGGGCGCTGCGCGCTGCCCTCCGATCGGTCAGGTCGGTACCGGATCCTGATCCTGCCTTGCTGTTGCGGTTGTCAGACTACTCCATGCGTATTGATGCATTTGAAATGCTGGAGAACAGGATTGGTTCGAGCGACATCCCCATCAACGCTGGCGCGGCAAGTTCAATGCTGAAACTCATTGCCACCGAGCTTCATCAGGCCATCACAGAAGTCGGACTTGACGGTGACCCCGATGGGGACTTTGCGCTCGCCAAATACTTCGCCACTCGCGCCGCCAGCATCTACTCGGGCACCAGCGAAATTCATCGCAATATCCTGTATCGCTCTCTGGTTTAGAGTAAGTTGCCCTGCATGCATTGGAGAAATAGCCGAAACATCAGTGCCGGATCATCTCCTCACCGCGAGTCCTGAGGCATCTCAACTCGTCATCCCGGCGAGCAACGAGAAACTCCGTTGCAATTCCAAGCATGAGACCGAGGAGCAGGACAGAGTCCTCCTCACTGTTGCGTTGCGCATCGATGGAACCGTCGCAAAGGCCTGACGCGATCAAAGCCTTCAACTCATCCAGGAGTTCGGATCTTGCTATCGCCACCTCGGTGCGCAGCGCCTGGAGATCCTGCGGGTGGTGGAGCACAACCTGGAAGAAAGCCGCCATCTCAAGATTCAGAGATATGCCTTCAAGATGAACAGAGACATGTTCGATCAACGCGTCGAGCCCGGTCGGATTGTCGGTAGTCCGCGCCTCCCAGAAATTCCGGCGATGGAGCCGCAGATGACGAACAGCCGCGACCAGCAGCCCTTCTCTCGAGCCAAATCGCTGGTAAGCCTGCGCCCTGCTGTACCCGGCAAGGCGTCCCACCTCTTCGCATGTCAGCCGTTGCAGGCCTTCCTTAAGGGCCACCTGGCAAGCAGCAGACAGGAGTTGAGTTTCCGACAGAAGTCGCCTTTCTGACTGTGACATCTTTACTCTGTACACTGCGTTACTCCGATCTCTCTCGATGGGATGCTAAGTTTCAGAAAAGGCAGGGACCAGCACTTCCTACTTGGATGACAGGCACGGCGGCCCATCATCCGGCGTTCGTCTCTCCGCAGCTTTCCTGACCATTCATTCTCGCACCATGCCACACCTTTCAAAAATGACGCATACGTCATTTTCCGTATTTAGTTGAGATTCTTCGTCGATAATCTCTGTTCAACGGAGCCCGACAGAGAAAGCTCCGGGATCAGGGAGAAACACAGATGAAGGTAAAACTCGTCTCCGGGCCACCAACAGAGCCGCGGACATTTGAAGACCCCGGAGAACTTGCCGACTGGCTTACACCGGAGGACGTCGAAATCGTCCGTGAAATATTTAACACACCGCTGACTGGGTCCTACAATTGGGATTATGAAAGCGCCAACGCCAAGATCCGGCGCCTTTACGAGCTGGGAAAGCGCTTCAACTGGAATGCGGAGCTTGATGTCGACTGGGAGGTTCCCTTCGACAAGTCGAAAGGCCCTTCGCAGGCCGGGCTTAATCCTCTTCATGACCATCCGGTCTATCAGGCAATGAGCGAAGAGCAGCGGAACGAATATGCCTGGCGCTCTCTGGCTCAGGTTCTGTCCCAGTTTCTCCACGGCGAGCAGGGCGCCATGATGGTCGCCTCGCAACTCGTGTCGTGTGCGCCGACCTATGATGCAAAGCTTTACGCTGCCTCACAGACCTTCGATGAAGCCCGGCATGTGGAGGTTTTTAACAAGTACCTGCGAACGCGTTGCCGGGTCGAATACCCCGTCAATCCTAGCCTCAAGCTTCTTCTGGACAAGATTCTTACAGACCCCCGCTGGGACCTCAAATTCATCGGTATGCAGGTGCTGATTGAGGGCCTCGCCCTTGCGGCATTCCAGACCATGTCGCAGACAACCCGGGATCCGCTATTGCGGCAGATCCTGCATCTCGTGATGCGTGACGAAGGCCGGCATGTTGCGTTCGGGGTCAACTATCTTGAAGACTGGATCAAGGCGCTCCCGGAGGAGCAAATCGAGGAGCGCGCCCAATTCGCGTTCGAAGCCTGCGCAATCATGCGGGAGAGGCTGTTCTCAACCATCGTCGAGGAGGAGTTCGGGTTTGACCGGGAAGAAGCCCGGCGCGCATCGATCGATTCCGCAGGAGGGCAGGCATTCCGAAACTTCCTCTTTGAGCGGATGATTCCCAATCTCAAACGGGTCGGCCTCCTGACTGATAGTGTGAAGCCCAAATTCGAGGCGCTTGGCGTTCTGCATTATGAAAACGCTGCCACAGATGCGGAGATCGACTGGAACTCCCTCGAACGCCCGCTCGACACGGGTCCCATTTCGGTCGCTGCTGAATAAATAAGGCAATAGACTAACAGTTTGGGCCGTCACTTCGGCCTGGAAAGTGAGGACACGAAAGAAAGTTCAGATGAGCGAAGATGCTGGCAGGCCTTGCCCGGGCCGCCAGCAGGCTCCGCCATGGCATTGCATAGCTTACCCAAGGGCTTTCGGGAGGCAGAAGAACCTCCCTGTCCGTAGTACAAAGACGTTATAAGGCCAGGCGGCGCAACATAAGCGAGAATGGCCGCTTTTTATTTTGCTGATCGTTGTGCGCAGTGCGTACGTAGATCTGACATTCGTACGGCGGGTGTTCCCGATGGGCATCAAAGCTCCAGCCGGATGATATCCTCGGGCGTATTGATGTTCGCAAACACATCTACTTGGCCGTCGGGCCAGCAAACGTCGATGGCCTCGCAGGCATCGAGGGCACCAGCCAGGCTGCGACGCCCTGACCCGGCATAAGTCGTCACGCACGATAAAGTGTCCACGGGCCAGATCGCACATGTCGGATGGCGCTGCCCGTTTGACGCCGCGACCGCCGGCTTCGCAGCAGCCAGAGAGGCATGCTTCAATTCTGAGAGTAGGTCTTCGGGCAGAAAAGGTGCATCACATGGCAGGGTGAGCAGGTGATCAAGGTGTGTACTGGAGGCCCATGCGAGCGCTGAAAGCAGGCCGGCCAGAGGCCCCTCAATCTCAGGCTGGTCCAGTATCTGACCGAGTGTATTGGCAGCTACCTGCCCATACTCCCGTACACAGATGACTGCCGGTACGCCCCAAGCTGAGACACGATCAAGCACGGGATCAATCAACCGGCGACCTCGAAAATGCCGCTCCGGCTTCCTGCCGCCCATCCGTGTTCCCTGCCCGCCTGCGAGAATGGCGACTCCGACTCTATCCATCCGGAAACCAGGTCTTCGCTGAAAGACGGTCAACATCCTTGGGACGTTCGATTGTGAGGTCCAGATCGCGCAGGAGACCGTCCCGGATGGAATAAATCCATCCATGGACTGCTATCTTCTGACCGCGCCGCCAGGCATCCGTCACAAACGGATTGCGACCGAGATATTCGACCTGCGCCCGGACATTGTGCTCACAGGCGACATTCACCCTGGTATCAAAATCAGAAATCTTATCGAGGTGACCGGCGTGTCTGTGCGCAAGATCAGAAACTGGCTGAAGCCAGTGGTCGATCAGGCCCCGACGCTCGGTATCGAGGGCAGCCCGGACACCGCCACATCCATAATGCCCGCAAACGATGATATGGCGCACTCTCAGAACTTCGACGGAATACTGAAGGACAGCAAGAAAATTGATGTCGCGCGGCGGCGCCAGATTCGCGATGTTTCGGTGGACGAAGAGTTCGCCCGGGTCGAGCCCGACAATTTCGTTGGCAGGTACGCGGCTATCGCTGCACCCGATCCAGAGATATTCCGGCGCCTGCTGGGCAGAGAGCCGGCGGAAGAATCCAGGGTCTGCCCGAACTCTCGCGCTCGCCCAGTTCATATTGTTGTTAAGCAGTGTCCCGATCATGAGGCATCCGCAAACGGATCGTTGAGGCCACGGCGCGCAGCGAGTCTGCGCGCAAGATTATCCAAGTCTTCCACAGTCAGGCGATGCCGCGCAATCGGAAGAACAACTGCATTTTCAACCGCGATATGACGCTTCTGCTGAAAGCAGAATGGTTCAATAACCTGCACAGCGTTTTTGTAGCAGGCAAGTCCTCTCTGTTCAGCGAGGGCAGTCGCCACGATTTGTTTCACGGCGGCGGCTTCACTCATGTCATTGGCATGCTCAGCCGACAGCATGCCCAGTACCTTCCCGATCTGGTCATCAGGCTCGCAACGCCGGCGCAGCAAAGGAAAAAGATCATCTTCCTCGTCGATAACATGCAAAGGCAGGTCATCATCGAGAAAGCGGTAGATTTCGCGCAAAGCAGGCTCATCGAACACGACCGACTGCATTGCCGAAAGCAGCCGGGCGCATAGATCGCGATGACGGTAGTGTTCTGCAAAGAACCAGATCAGCGGCTCCTGTAGAAGGTCGGCCGGGATCGGTTCGATCGGCTGGAATTTCCCTGTGCTACCCATGACCTGCATCCTTTTCTTCAGCGGCCGCCGGCTACCCGTTTCTAATTCTGATGAGCGTGTGTGTTGCGTGCTGCGAGGGCAGCTGATGGGATATGATCAGGTCGAGGCAGTCCGAGAACGGCGCCTGGCTGTCGCGCAACCGGGAAATAAGCTGCGTCCAGGCTTCGTCATTGGCCTTTGACAGGAACGTCCCGATCACTCTGCTCAGGCACTCAGTTGGCGCTGCGTTTTCTCTGGAGGCTGCAGCATCAAGGCGCCCACGGGCAGCCTCGCTGAGGGCACCATATGCCATCTGCACATCTGACAGTGCCTTGCCGAGCAATCCGTCAGCCCGAGCGACGATACCGTTGCGGTCGTCCAGACGCCCATTGTCCGACAGGCAGAGCCCGGGATTGGCGGCGGACTCAGCAAGGAGCCGGTCTACATACAAGGCAGCCGATTTTGTCCACGCCCTCGCCTCAAGCTGGAGCGCGATGTGCGGGCGCACATAGTCGAACGGCAGTCGTTCCCCATCGGATCGGTGGTCAAGGCGAAGCACATGCCAGCCATGCTCGGTTGCGACCGGCTCGGCTCTTATTGTCCCCTCTTCCATATTGGTAAGCGCCGTCCAGATAGGAGGCAGGACATCTCCTGGACGAAGCTGACCGAGACTGCCGCCTTCAGATGCCGACGGGCAGGCCGACCTGCTTGCCGCCATCCTCGCAAATCCCGACGGGTTTGCCTGCAGGTCAGCAATCAATGCTCGGGCCTTCTCGCGCGCCGCACGGTACGCTTCCTCGCTCGCATCCGCAGGAGGGACGAGGATGTGAGACGCTTCCAAAAGCGGCGGCGACCTGAATCCCTCCGGATTGCCATCATAGACTGCGCGCACGGCCTCATCGGCAGCAGGATCCGCATCGACCTCTTCATTCAACACGGCGCGGATGAGCGCTTCCTCCGGTGTCTCCTCCTGACCTTCGGAGTTACGCTCGGGTTCAGCAACGAGATCAAGTTCCCGGCCCCGCGCCAGAAGGACCGCTTTGGCTGCGAGCGCCCGCCCAGCAAGGGCCCGCGCCTGCGACAGCGTAGGGGCCCGGTGGTGCTGAAGCTCTGTCGCCAGGAGGGATTCAGGAACTTCTACGCCAAAGAAGACGGCCGCCTGCGGGCTCATGAGACTCTCCGTGCTGCTGTTGCGGCTGCGTTGGCCTTGTCTGCATGGATGTCGCGGCGTGTGCGGACCAGCTGCCAGCCACGGCGCCCCATATACCAGACCGGCGCGGACAACATGTGGACTAGGCGGGTGAATGGAAAGACAAGAAATATAGTCAGCCCAAGGATCAGGTGTGCTTTGAAGATCCAGTGGACATCGGCGACATAGTTGGCAGCGCCCGGCCGGAATGTGAAGATGCCCTGAGCCCACGACATGAACTTCACCATTTCCGATCCATCAAGGTGCTGCGCCGACAAAGGAATCGTTGAGAGGCCGAGCGCCAGCTGCGCAGTCAGAAGCGCCAGGATCGCCGTATCCCCAAAGCGCGAAGTCGCACGGATCCGCGCATCGAACAGGCGCCGATGAAGGAGGATCAACGCTCCGAGAATAGCGATGGCGCCGGCGATCCCGCCGGCCACGATGGCGAGCACCTGCTTGGCACCATGGCTGATACCTACCGCGTCAAAGACCTGGATAGGCGTCAGAAGGCCGACGAAGTGCCCTCCGAAGATCACCAGCACGCCGACATGGAAAAGCACGGAGCCGACCATCAGCTGTTTGCGCCGCAGGAGCTGCGAGGAGCCAGACCGCCATGTATAGGGTTCCCGGTCGAAGCGAAGCACCGATCCGATCGCGAGAACGGCAAGCGCGACATAGGGGTAGTAGCCAAACATGGCCTGGTCGAACCAGCCCGCGCTGACAAGGGTAACTGCGTGTTCCTGAGCCATGTCTGGCCTCCTCTGTTTGGTTGGCTACAAGCGCGTTTCCAGCGCCAGCCAGAATTTTGTCCGATCTGCAGGGCCGGTATCGGCCCCCCGGAATGCTGCTCCCTTCACTTCCAGAGCGAGCCAGTCATTCACCGGCAGCCGGAAGACCGCATCGATTTCAGATCCGTAGGAAAGACGGCCATTGTCACTCTCGAAGTCATGATAGATCACCGCCCAGCTCGCGGGTTTGGCGTGATCGATCACTTTCAGCCCGCCGCGCTTCAGTCCGATGCTGAGGTCACGGATGCCTGTTGCCGGTGTCGTCAGGAAAACGTCAGCCCACCCCTGAAAGGCATGAAGCGTCGCGAGGGGCGTTGCAAAGCCCTCCCCTGCGGCCCCTTCGAGAACTTCGAGCCCTCCGAAGACAGCAAGGTCGTCCCGCGCAAAGCTCGCTCCATAGGATTGATAGCCAAGGTCTTGGGCGGGTCCCCGGTCATTGTATGCGCCCTGCTGGGCAAACCGCGCATTGAGGTCGAACGTGCCCGACTGAAATTCCCAGCTATTCGACCAGGCCATAGCCAGCGTCTGCCCGGAGGCAGGCGCAGACTCGTCAAAATTCAGGAACAGCCCCGTTGCGATAAACTTTCCGAATGACGTATTGGTTTGCAGGCGGAAGACGTGGGAGTCACTCTCATACTCACCCGCAGCGCTCTCATCTCCAAAGATGCGGTGCACTTTGTCGATGTAAACATAGTCAGCCGTCACCGTCCCCGTGGGAAAAAGCCCGAACCTGACCGCGTCGAAGGTCTGTTCATTCTGACGGAAGCCGACATTGCCGATGAAACGGGCATCGTCAAAGATCACTCGCTGGCGCCCCAGAACAGAGCTCGCTGTCTTCCCCGTCCAGCTGATCTGAAGCCGGTTAAGTTCCAGGGCCTCCGGGTCCGGGATCACGGCTTTCCCGGGACGGGTGTCGACTGTATCAGAGAAGTCGTCGTTGAGGTGTCCGACGGCTTCGCCTTCAATGAGCGCGCCCCAGCCATCCCCACTGTTTGCCTCAAAACCAAAGCGTCCCGCCACGGTCAGTCCCGTAGTCTTATCAGTCCCGTCCTGATCGACCTGTTCAGCGCGCAGCCGCAGATCGAGAATAGGTTTGAAACCGGCGTCTGCGCCCTGTGCTTCGGCTGGCTGGAGGAGCGCCAGCGCTGCGAGGCTCGTGAGCCAGACTGCTGATCCGGGATTCCTCATTGCCGCGTGCCCTGCATCGTCTTGAGCATGGCCTGAGCCTTCGGGCAGCCATCACTTGCCGTTTCAGGACCGAATGTGACAGCCTCTTCTTCCCAGGCCTTATCAATAGCGTCGAGGTCGTTAGGATCATCATCCTGAATCGCGAGCAGATCAGCCACGGCGGCACGATCGGCCGGGCGGTCCGAAATCTCTATCAAAGCGGAAAAGACTGCCCGGTAGGGGCTCTGCCGCTTCTTCAGACGTTCCGCGATCGCTTCAAGTACATGTGCTGCCTCGCCGATCAGGGATGCTGCCTCTGCATCAGGAAGGATAGAGAGGAACTCGAGAAAGACAGGCAGATAATCTGGAAGGTCGCTGACCTCCATTTCGAGACCATGAGCCCGATAGAGCTCAACAAGTCCGACCATGGCCGGTCCCCGCTCCCGGCTTTCGCCATGAACATGTTCATACAGGTGAAGCGACACGCTCCGGGTCCGGTCGAACAGTTCGACATAGGCTGCCTGAGCCTCATAGAGTTCACTGTCCTCGATATGCCCGGCAAGTTTGCCGAGCGCACTGACAATTCGGTCAGGCACAAGTCCCTCTTTCCGGACAATTTCCACACAAAGGCTCGCTTCGGTCTGAAGTTGCGGTTCGGGATACGACAAGAGGCGCGAAAGCGCTCGATAGGTCATGGCCATCGTTCACATCTCCATAGGTGTTTTGGTTTTGGCACGCGGACGCTTGTCCTTACCGAACAGACCGAGTTCGGTGCGCCCGCCTGAGCAATCATTGCCGAATGTAAAGCCACAATCCCCCCGAAGGCCGTAAGCATCTTCGCTTGTTTCGCGGTGTGTCGTCGGGATAACGAAGCGGTCCTCATAATTGGCGATCGCCATGTAGCGATACATCTCGTCAATCTGACGGGCTGTCAGACCGACGCGTTCCGCCGTCGGATGGTCGATCACGCCCTCCACGGTCTTGGCGCGCATATACTTGCGCATTGCCATCATCCGTTCGAGCGCCACAACAACGGGCTCCTCCTTGCCGGCGGTCAGCAGATTGGCAAGGTAGCGCACCGGAATGCGCATCGAGGCGACGTCCGGCATTTCTGCATCGGTCTCAAGGGCCCCGGCTGCGACAGCCGACTGGATCGGAGAGAGCGGTGGCACATACCAGACCATGGGGAGGGTCCGGTATTCCGGGTGCAGCGGAAAGGCGACCTTCCATTCCATGGCCATCTTGTAGACCGGGCTCGCCTGAGCCGCCTTGATCCAGGCTTCGGGTACACCGTCAGCGCGGGCTTGCTCAATTACTTTCGGGTCATTCGGGTCAAGAAACACGTCAAGCTGCGCCTGATAGAGATCTTGCTCATCGGGGGTGCTGGCCGCTGCTTCTATCCGGTCGGCGTCATAGAGGAGGACGCCAAGATAACGAATGCGACCCACACAGGTTTCAGAGCAGACCGTCGGCTGGCCGACTTCCATACGCGGATAGCAGAAGGTGCATTTCTCCGACTTCCCGCTCTCCCAATTGTAATAGACTTTCTTGTACGGGCAGGCCGAGACGCACATCCGCCAGCCGCGGCACTTGTCCTGATCAATCAGGACGATGCCGTCTTCCTCGCGCTTATAGATCGCGCCTGACGGGCACGCCGCAACGCAAGTCGGGTTGAGGCAATGCTCGCACAGGCGCGGCAGGTACATCATGAAGGTTTCTTCAAAGGCGCCATAAATCGCCTTCTCGACGCCTTCGAAATTATAGTCTGCGCTACGGTGCTCGAATTCCCCGCCAAGGATTTCCTCCCAGTTCGGACCCCATTCGATCTTTTCCATCCGCTCGCCGGTAATCTTTGAACGTGGCCGCGCGGTCGGAAACGCTTTCATCTCCGGCGCGGTCTGAAGGTGGGCATAGTCGAAATCGAACGGCTCATAATAGTCGTCGATCTCGGGCAGGTCCGGATTGGCGAAGATCTTCGCCAGAATGCGCCATTTGGCGCCCATTCTGGGTTCAATGCGGCCATTCTTCTTGCGCCGCCAGCCACCATTCCAGCGCTTCTGGTTTTCCCAATCCTTCGGATACCCGATGCCCGGCTTGGTTTCTACATTGTTGAACCACGCGTATTCAACGCCCTCCCGGCTGGTCCAGACATTCTTGCAGGTCACCGAGCAGGTATGGCAACCAATACATTTGTCGAGGTTCAGGACCATACCGATTTGTGCACGGATTTTCATTGTACGCCCTCCTTTTGAGCGGCGGGAGTATCGAGCCAGTCGACCTTGTTCATCTTCCTCAGAATGATGAACTCGTCCCGGTTCGATCCGACCGTGCCGTAATAGTTGAAGCCATAGGCAAGCTGTGCGTAGCCGCCAATCATGTGTGTGGGTTTGAGAATTGCGCGGGTGACGGAATTGTGGATACCGCCCCGCTTGCCAGTTATCTCCGAACCCGGCGTGTTCACGATTTTCTCCTGCGCATGATACATGAACATCGTTCCTTCACGGATCCGCTGGGAGACAACCGCCCGGGCTGTCAGAGCGCCGTTTGCGTTGAAGACCTCGACCCAGTCATTGTCGATGATCCCGGCACGCTTCGCGTCGGTCTCGGACACCCAGACGACCGGCCCGCCGCGGTTCAGCGTCAGCATCAGGAGGTTGTCAGTATAGGTCGAGTGGATGCCCCATTTCTGGTGGGGCGTGATGAAGTTGAGGGTGATCTCGGGATTGCCGTTCGGCTTGTCGCCCTTCACATGGAGGGTCTTCAGGTCGACCGGCGGCTTGTAGACCACCAGCGTCTCACCAAACGCCCGCATCCAGTCATGATCCTGATAGAGCTGCTGCCGCCCGGTCAGTGTCCGCCAGGGGATCAGTTCGTGGACGTTGGTGTAGCCGGCATTGTAGCTGACATGCTCGCTTTCGATCCCCGACCAGATTGGCGAGGTGATGATCTTGCGCGGTTGGGCGACGATGTCGCGGAAGCGGATCTTCTCGTCCTCCTTCGGCCTTGCGAGGTGTGTGTGCTCGCGCCCGGTCTGCACTTCCAGTGCTTCCCACGCTTTGACCGCCACTTCACCATTCGTCTCCGGCGCGAGCATCAGGATGGTCTCGCAGGCGTCGATGTCCGTCACGATCTTTGGACGGCCCTTAGCCACCGTTTCGTCAAGCACCGTGCCGTTCAGCGAGGCAAGCTTCTCGACCTCATGCTGAGTATTCCAGGCCATCCCCTTGCCGCCATTGCCGAGCTTGTCCATGAGCGGGCCGAGCGACGTAAACTTCGCATAGATCTGGCTATAGTCGCGCTCAACGGCGACAACCGTAGGCATGGTCTTGCCCGGGATTGGTTCGCATTCCCCTTTGTACCAGTCCCTGACGCCATGGGTCTGCGCCATTTCGCCAGGGCTGTCATGCTGGATCGGGAAGAGGACGACATCGGTCTCGACGCCAAGCACTTCAGGGGCCACCTCGGAGAAGGTTTTGGCGAGCCCTTTGAAGATTTCCCAATCAGTGCGGCTTTCCCATGCCGGGTCCACCGCAGCTCCCAGCGGGTGGATGAAGGGGTGCATGTCGGAAGTATTGAGATCATTCTTTTCATACCATGTGGCCGTCGGCAGAACGATGTCGGAATAGACCGCTGTGGTGGACATGCGGAAATCGATGCATACAAGCAGGTCGAGCTTTCCGCGCGGCGCCTCGTCATGCCAAGTCACGTCGCGCGGCTTGTCATGCCCCATCTCTCCGAGATCTTTACCCTGAATGCCATGATCGGTGCCGAGCAGGTGCTTGAGGAAATATTCGTGCCCCTTGCCGGAAGAGCCAAGCAGGTTGGAGCGCCAGACAAACATGTTGCGCGGCCAGTTATGCGGATCGTCCGGGTCCATGCAGGACATTTCCAACTCACCGGATTTGAGCGCCGCGGCGACATAGTCCTTCGGCTCCTGCCCGGCGGCCTTGGCCTTCGCGGCCACTTCCAGAGGGTTGGTCTTCAGCGCCGGGGCCGATGGCAACCAGCCCATACGCTCGGCCTTGGCATTATAGTCGATGAAGCTACCCGCCCAGTCACCCGCTTCGGCGGTTGGAGACAGGATCTCACCGACCGGAACCGTTTCATAACGCCACTGATCTGTATGCGCATAGAAAAAGGAAGTCGAATTCTGCTGGCGCGGCGGACGTACCCAGTCGGTCGCAAAGGCAAGCGGCGCCCACCCCGTCTGGGGACGGAGCTTCTCTTGCCCCACATAGTGGGACCAGCCGCCGCCGGACTGTCCGATGCACCCGCACAGGATGAGCATGTTCATCACCGCGCGGTAGTTCATGTCCATATGGTACCAGTGGTTCATCCCTGCGCCGATGATGATCATCGACTTACCCCTGGTCTTCTCTGCGTTGGTGGCAAAACCACGGGCCGTGGCAATGATGTTCGCGCGTGGCACAGTGGTGATGGCCTCAGCCCAGGCCGGCGTGTAGGGCTCCATGTCATCATAGGAACTGGCGAGATGCTCGCCGCCATAGCCCTGATCGACGCCATAATTAGCCATCAGGAGGTCATAGACACAGGCGACCAGTGTCTCTGTGCCGTCTGCGAGTTTCATTCTTCTGACGGGGACATTGCGCGTCAGGACACTCGGATGATCTGTGGAGGCAAAGCCGTTCGAGGCGGTATTGGCGAAATACGGGAAGCGGACCTTGGCCACCTCGTCCTCGGCCCCCTTCAGGCCGAGCCGGAGCTTCGTGTCAGCTCCGCCGCTTTCCCTCTCCTCGAGGTTCCATTTGCCCTTGTCGCCCCAACGGAACCCGATAGAGCCGTTCGGCACCACGACCTTGCCGGTTGTTTCGTCGATCGCAACTGTCTTCCAGTCTGGATTGGCGTCCTCGCCAAGGGACTTGTCGAAATCGGAGGCGCGCAAAAGGCGCTCGGGCACATAGCCGTCTTCCTGCGGCACGAGGCGGACGAGCAGCGGCAGGTCGGTATACTGGCGCACATAGTCACGGAAATACGGGACTTCTCGGTCGCGGTGATATTCCGTCAGAATGACGTGACCGAAAGCCATCCCGAGCGCTGCATCGGTGCCCTGCTTGGCCGCGAGCCAGAGGTCGGAGAATTTCGAGGCTTCCGAATAATCCGGGCAGATCACGACTGATTTGACGCCCTTATAGCGGGCTTCGGTGTAAAAGTGCGCATCCGGCGTCCGCGTCTGGGGCACATTCGAGCCCCAAAGGATCAGGAAATTGGAATTGTACCAGTCAGCGCTTTCGGCAACGTCGGTCTGCTCGCCCCAGGTCTGCGGGCTCGCAGGGGGCAGGTCGCAATACCAGTCATAGAAGGAGCCAGTCACCCCGCCGATGAGCTGGAGATAGCGCGCACCGGCTGCGTACGAAACCATCGACATCGCCGGAATGGGCGAGAAGCCGAACACGCGGTCCGGGCCCCATTGCTTGACCGTGTGCGCGTTGGCTGCGGCAATGATTTCATTCACCTCATCCCAGCGGGCCCGGACGAACCCGCCCATGCCGCGGCGCGTCACATAGTCTGCGCGCTTGGCCGGATCATCCTGAATGGATTTCCAGGCCGCCACGGGCTGCATAGTCTTGCGGGCTTCCCGCCAGGCTTTCAGAAGCCGGGCCCGGATCAGAGGATATTTTACCCGGTTGGCCGAGTAGAGGTACCAGCTGTAGCTTGCGCCCCTCGAGCACCCCCTCGGTTCATGGTTTGGCAGATCGTCTCGCGTCCGGGGATAATCAGTCTGCTGAGTTTCCCAGGTAACGATGCCGCCTTTGACATAAATCTTCCAGGAGCACGAGCCGGTGCAGTTCACGCCGTGCGTTGAGCGCACGATCTTGTCGTGGCGCCAGCGGTTCCGGTACGC
Organism: Hyphomonas sediminis; assembly: GCF_019679475.1. Taxonomy (NCBI): domain Bacteria; kingdom Pseudomonadati; phylum Pseudomonadota; class Alphaproteobacteria; order Hyphomonadales; family Hyphomonadaceae; genus Hyphomonas; species Hyphomonas sediminis. The sequence continues at coordinate 2,207,310 of NZ_JAIEZP010000001.1, read as the reverse complement.
CTCTTCCCAAGTACGGTCCTCATCATTGAGAACGCCGTGTCCGCCGGAAAAGGTCTCAGTCTGCCGCCGGAAGAAAGTCAGTCTGTCGAGTGTATGGCTCATGGAAAAGGTTCCTTTTTAGGCAGCGGCTGTTGCAGGTCCGGAGCGCTTGCGGTTTTCCACATCGAAGAGGAGACCGCCGGGGCGCGCATAGACGAACCAGGTGACGAGAAGGCAGGAGACATAGAAGGCGAGGAACCCGTAGAGCGCAGGTGCGGCGCTGCCAGAGGCGGCAAGCGACATCCCGAAGCTCTTCGGGATGAAGAAAGCTCCGTACGCAGCGATGGCGCTGGTAAAGCCAGTGATGGCGGCGCTTTCCTTTTCGGCCTGGCGCAGACGGTCGGCTCCACTCATCTGCGGCTCCAGCCGGTCAATCTCCTTGCGCATGATCGCTGGGATCATCTGGAAGGTCGAGGCATTGCCGACCCCCGTTGCAAAGAAAAGGACGATGAAGGAGACGAAGAACCCTATGAAAGCTCCCGGTGCGTCCTTGTTGGCAAGGAAGTAGAGGACCCCGACTGTACCCACCATCATCAGGACAAAGACCGCGAGCGTGACCCGTGCGCCGCCAAACCGGTCGGCGATCCATCCGGTGAAGGAGCGGGACAACGCGCCGACCAGAGGGCCGAGGAAGGCAATCTGCAGAACGTTGATTTCCGGAAACTGCGTTTTCGTCAGCAGCGGAAAGGCCGCAGAAAAGCCGATGAAAGAGCCGAACGTTCCGGTGTAGAGCCAGCACATGATCCAGTTGTGCCGGCGTTTGAAAATAACGGCCTGATCTGAGAAGGATGCCTTGGCGCTGGACAGGTCATTCATTCCGAACCAGGCGGCAAAGGCGCTGGCTATAATGAAGGGTACCCAGATAAATCCGGCATTCTGGAGGAAGAGCTCTCCCCCCTCCTCTGTTACCTGTGGCTGCCCGCCGAGAAAGCCAAACACGCCGACAGTAATGACAAGAGGCACGAGAAACTGCATCGCGCTGACCCCCAGATTGCCGAGCCCGGCATTCATGGCGAGCGCATTTCCCTTCTCACGCTTAGGATAGAAGAATCCGATATTTGACATCGACGATGCGAAGTTCCCGCCGCCGAAGCCGCACAGCAATGCGAGCACAAGCATGATCCAATAGGGCGTTTCGGGGTTCTGAACGGCAAAACCGATCCCGAGCGCGGGGAGCATGAGGGACCAGGTCGTCAGCGTCGTCCACAGCCGTCCGCCGAACACCGGCACCATGAAGCTATAGAAAATCCTCAGCGTGGCCCCCGACAGGCCGGGCAATGCGGCGAGCCAGAAAAGCTGGTCTGTCGTGTAGGCAAATCCGATTTGCGGCAGTTTGGCGACAACAACCGACCACACCATCCAGACAGCGAAGGACAGGAACAGGGCTGGGATCGAGAGCCAGAGATTGCGGCTGGCAATCTTCTTGCCGGTCTCCTCCCAGAACTGGGGCTCCTCCGGGCGCCAGTCCTCGATGAGCTTAGGCGCCAGCGCCCGGGCTTCGCGCTCTCCATGAATGGGCTGCATCTCCGGCAGTTGCGGCAGGGAGTCGAGCGTTGCGCCGGCCGCTTCGCGCTCCATGTGCCGGATAGCAAGGTGCATCCAGATCAGCGAAGCCGATACGATCAGGAACAGCAGCATGAAGCAGCTCGTCCAGATGCCGGTCAGGTCATTCAGTACACCAAACAGTATCGGAAGGACGAAGCCACCGAGCCCGCCCATCAGCCCGACCAGACCACCGACAGCGCCGACGTCCTTGGGATAATAGACCGGGATGTGCTTGTAGACCGCTGCCTTGCCGAGGCTCATGAAGAAGCCGAGCACGAAGATCGCGATCACAAAGGCGACCGGACCTGTGGCAAGCCGGAAGCTGATTGGCCCGCGCACGCCATCGACGACATAGGAAGTCGGCGGGTAAGACAGGAAAAAGGTAACCACGACTGAGACGAGGAATGTCCAGTACATAACGTTCCGCGCGCCGACCCTGTCGGAGAGGTGCCCGCCATAAATCCGGAAAATGGAAGCCGGGATCGAATAGGCCGCTGCCAACATACCGGCTGTCTTCACATCGAAGCCATAAACGCCGATCAGATAGCGCGGGAGCCAGAGCGCCAGCGCAACGAACGCGCCGAACACGAAGAAGTAATAAAGCGAGAAGCGCCAGACCTGGATATTGCGGAGCGGCTCGAACTGGGAGGCAAAACTGCGTGGCTTTGCGCCCGTGCGGCGGCGCTCGGCGAGCTCAGGATCGTCAGACGTCAGGAAGAAGAAGACGAGCGCCACAAGCACGAGCGCGATCGCCCAGACATTGGCGACACCCTTCCAGCCCATCGAGGCCATGACGATGGGCGCCGCAAATTTCGTGACCGCTGCGCCTACATTGCCGGCGCCGACGATCCCAAGAGCAGACCCCTGCTTTTCCGGTGGGAAGAATTTCGAGACATAGGTGATCGAGACGGAGAAAGATCCGCCCGCAATGCCTATTCCCAACGCCGCCAGGAGAAACTCCGGATAGGTCGTTGCGAATGTCAAAAGCCAGGTCGCCAGCGCTGACAGCAGCATTACGGCGAGATTGACAATTCGGCCGCCGAACTGGTCAGCCCATATTCCAAGGAACAGCCGGGAAAGGGATCCGGTCAGGATCGGAGTGCCCACGAGCAGTCCGAATTGAGTCTCGGAGAGCCCGAGTTCCTTCTGAATCTGCAAGCCGAGAATGGCAAAGATCGTCCACACGGCAAAACAGGCCGTAAAAGCAAATGTCGTCAGGCCCAGGGCGCGCCCGGCGCCTTTTGCGGGCGTTGGAGTGGAAAGTGGCATATGGCCCCCGCGTCTCGTGTTCGGGGTCCAGAGGTGTCAGCAGTGGGGCGCCTGTGCCTTGATAATTGTGAAGCGCTTTCTTGGCGGATGTCCGCTTTTGCGCCTGGCTTGAAATCAATCTGAGCCCGCCTGACGAAGCCATGCCCAAGGCCTGATCTGCGCCGACTGGGACACGGAAAGTCGTCATCAGCTGCCTTGACTTTTATCAAGCTCACCATCAGGGTCAAAAAAACACAGCACCCCGTCAGACCCGATCTGCAAGCAGCAACGCCGCGAAAGTCACCCGGCGGTTCAGGAGGACGATATGACCATTCGAAGCGCAGATGCAGAGCGCGTAAGAAACATCTCCTTCTTCAAGCAGGCCGATGATCCGACCTTCGCAAGAGCGATGACCGGGGCTTTTCTCCAGCGTTTTCCGGCCAATACGACGCTTCTGATGGAAGGAGATCCCGTCGATTTCCTTTACATCCTGCTGGAAGGCGCAGTCGAACTGGGCGCTGGCTGGAAATCGAAGGACACAACGCTCGCGATTCTGCGGCCGGTTTCAACATTTATCCTGGCGGCGGTCGTGCTTGAGTCGGATTCACTCATGAGCGCTGTCACGCTGGAGCGTTCCGAAATCCTGATGGTGCCGGGCGATTCCCTGCGGCGGTCGATGAAAGAGGACGCCACTTTCGGGTTTGCCGTGTCAGAAGAACTTGCCGGCTGCTATCGCGGGCTGGTGCGCTCCATCAAGAACCACAAGCTGCGGGACTCAACCGAGCGGCTCGCCAACTATCTGCTCACCCAGCGTGTCCGTCAGGGTGAAAAGAACACAATCGTTCTGCCGCACGAGAAGCGCGTCCTGGCCGCCCTTCTTGGCATGACACCAGAAAACCTTTCCCGGGCCTTCTCCAAGCTTTCGGACAAAGGGGTGAGTGTCGAAGGCGCTCATGTCCGGTTCGACAATGTGGCCGCGCTCGAGCGGCTCGCACGCCCAACCCCACTGATCGACAACCACTATGCGCAGGATTGCAACACGAAAGGCAAGGCCTTCACCGAACGACAGCAGGGCCTGCTCGACACGAAGAGCGACTAGCCTCCGGTCTGAGCCAGATTTCTGATGTCGCCAGGATTGGCGGTGTGAAGATTGTGCGCTGCAGGTTTGAAGGTCAGAGCCTCGACAATCCGCGACTTGAGAACTTGGGTGCTATCATCTGAGCCGAGCAGGTCCCGAAGGTCGCGTCCGCCTTGTCCGAAAAGGCACAGCCGGAGTTGTCCCCGCGCTGTGACGCGCAGCCGGTTGCACCCATCGCAGAAGCCCGGCCCGTAGGGCGCGATCAGACCGATCCGGCCGGCATAACCAGGATGCGTGAACTCGGTCGCCGGTCCGTCATCTTCCCCGCGTGCTTTTGCAGTCCAGCCATTGTCCTCCAGCCACTGGCGCAGGATCCGGCCGCTCACATGCTGCGCCTCAAAGAACATCTTGTTATCCCCTGTCCGCATCAGCTCGATGAAACGGACGGAGACGGGACGCTCACGGACGAACTCTGTCCAGCTCGAAAAATCCTCCTCAAGCCCGTCCCGCAACAGCACGGCATTCACTTTGACGGTCTTCAGAGGCAGGGACAGCGCGCGCTCCAGTCCAGCAAGCACATCCGCTAGACGATCATGGCCGGTAATGCGATGAAAGGCCTCCCTGTCGAGGGAGTCTATGCTGACATTGAGGTTGGTCAGCCCCGCCCCAACCCACTCATCGATATGGCGAGGCAGATTCCAGCCATTTGTCGTCAGGGCGACTTTCTCAACCCCCGGCGTCGCTGAAATGCGGGCGATCAGTTGCGTCAGATCCTTCCGGACAGTCGGTTCGCCGCCTGTCAGCCGGACCTTACGGATGCCAAGCCCGGTGAAGGCGCGCACGAGCCGTTCAATCTCGTCTGCGGCGAGAAAGTCCATGGAACCGGTTTTTCGGTATCCATCCGGCAAGCAGTAGGTACATCGAAAATTGCAGACTTCTGTAACCGACAGCCGCAGGTAACTGAACCTGCGCCCGAAGGCATCCGTCGCGACTGCGCCGGGATGTGTCATCGCATGGCTCCTTTCCAAGCACGGGAGGCGGCAGGGTTTCCCACTGCCACCCTCGGCCGGGCCGCCTTGACACCGGGAAACGGCGCTTTAGGCGGAACGGCTCGGAGCGAATTTCCAACACGCTATGCTGCGTGCCGCCCAGGGTCTTTGACGCTCGCGCGTCGCCGGATTGATGGGAGTCAAGTGACCGGTCCGGACCCGTCAAGGCACAGGATCAGGCCGCGGTGCCAACAACCTCGGGCCGTAGACCATTGCGAAAAGCGCGAATGCGCCTGCCCAAAATCCACTTGCGACATAATTGACCGGCGCTTGAAGTGCCCCGTCGAGGAACGGCGCCACCACACGCGTGATCGCGCCGGCATTGACCAATCCATATACCAGCACTGTCCCCCACCCTGCATGCAGGACGTGACCCGTGTGCCCCAGACTTGCCCGCGTCATGACCGCCAAGGTCATGACGCCAACCGCGCCTGCGCCGGCCGCGTGAATGCCTGCGACACGCGGAACGCCGGCCGGGAAAATACCGCTCAGGCCGAGAAGGATGAGCGCCAGCGCCGCCCAGGCAAATCCGATATGCAGAATGGTCACGAGGGGTTCAGCGAGCGTTCGCTGCCCCTGCCATCTTGCGAGTCGAACGATATTGAGGGCACCCGCCAATACAAGTAGTCCGGATGACAATGCGCGGTCCCCGAAGAGCGCCCAAAGCGCAAGGGCAGCGAGGGAAAAAAGCAGCGCCATGCCGTCATACCGGTCAAACGGGGCCGGCATCGCGCCGCCCCGTCTGGCGAGCCAGTTGCGCGTAAAACTCGGGGTGATCCGCCCGCCGATCAGCAGGATCAGAAAAATCAGCGCGGCCAGTCCCGTCCTTATGGCCATCTGCGGCAGGCCACCATTTATGATTTCGCTCCAATGAAATCCGACATTCGCCAGGGCAAGGACCGAGACAGCAGCGGCTACTTTCAGGTTTCGCGTATTCTTGGCTGCAATCACTTCGCGCCAGATGATACCGGCAAAAACCAGAAGGAAAGCGCTCTCGATGGCCCCCGCCAACCAGGCAGGGTCCGGCTGGACCAGCATGGCGATACGCCCCGCAATCCAGATCGCCACCAATATCATGAGGGGTTGTCCGCAGACAGGCAGCCGGCCCGTCCAGTTCGGAACCGCAGTCAGCAAAAACCCTGCCACGATCGCAGAGCCGTAACCGAAGACCATTTCATGCACATGAAATGCAAGGCCCGCCTCTACCGGCAGGGCCACCGGGCCAAACGCATAGGTCGCAATCCAGAGGGGTATGGCGATTGCTGCCCAGATCGCGCCCAACAGAAAGAAGGGCCGCAGGCCAAGGCTGAACAGAGCCGGCCCCCTATAGGCACGAATTTGTTCAGCACTGGTCGCCATTCTGCATATCCCTTTTCAAATTTACCCGCATTTCGAATGGCCGCACTCGAGACAGGTGTCACAGCCTTCCTTACGGATCAGTGCTTTCTGACCACATTTCGGGCAACAGGCTGCATCCTTGCGGTTGCCAGTCTCGGCACTGCCCGCACCCGTCATGCCGAGATGTTCGGCCACAACGCGTCCGATCGCGGCGGGCAGAGAAGGCACGTACCGCCCGTCCATGAACGCGCCGCCCTGCGGATCAAACACAGCCTGAAGCTCGTCGGCGACGAAACTGACATCGCCCCCCCGGCGGAACACAGCCGAAATCATCCGTGTCAGGGCAAGGGTCCAGGCATAATGGTCCATGTTCTTGGAGTTGACGAAGATCTCGAATGGCCGGGGTCCATGACCGGTGTCTGCATCATTAATGGTAACATAGACAGCATGCGCGCTTTGCGGCCATTTGAGTTTGTAGGTCGCCCCTTCCAGTTTGCGTGCGCGCGGCGCGAGCGGCGTCTCCGGAACGTCGGCCTGGACAGGCGTTTCAGCGACCGAAAGGACAGACCCTGTGATGGCATTGGGCCGGTAGGTCGTCAGTCCCTTGCAGCCGAGCCGATAGCCTTCGCGATAGACATCCTTGAACGCATCGAAGCTGATATCGGCCGGACAGTTGACGGTCTTCGAAATGGAACTGTCCACAAAACGCTGCGCGCTTGCCTGCATGCGAAGATGATCCTGAGGGGTCAGGGTCTGTGCACTGACGAATACGTCTGCCGGTGGCGCCGCGTCGCCGTGCAGCCTGTGCCAGACACGAAGCGCATAGTCGGTGACGGGTTCTTCGACACTGGTGCCGTCCGCCTGACGCACTTTCCGCGAATAGGAAAAGGCAAAAACGGGTTCCACTCCGGAGGAAACGTTGTCGGCAAGCAGAGAGGTTGTGCCAGTAGGCGCTATCGATGTGAGGCAGCCATTGCGCAGGCCATGCTCGGAGATCAGGGCACGCGTGTCAGGATCGAGGCCCAGAAGGTTCGGGCGATCCAGAATGGCCTTGTCAAAAAGCGGGTAAGGTCCCTTCTCCGCCGCGAGATGGGCTGACGCGCGATAGGCGGCACGCTTGATTGCCCCCATCCAGCGCTCCGACAGAGCGACGGCCTTGTCCGAACCATAGGCAGCGCCGCAGAAGATCAAGGCGTCAGCAAGCCCCGTGACGCCCAGTCCGAGCCTGCGTTTGGCGCGGGCCTCCTCTCCCTGCTGCTCAAGGGGGTAGCGCGAGATGTCGATAACATTGTCAAGAAAGCGGATGGCGGTTTCTGTCAGCGTTTCAAGCTCGGTCAGCTCGATTTTCGCATCTGCCTCAAAGGGAGAGGAAACAAGCCGCGCCAGATTGATCGAGCCCAGAAGACACGCGCCATAGGGCGGCAGCATCTGCTCGCCGCAGGGATTTGAGGCGCTAATCGTCTCAATGTCTGCGAGATTGTTGAGCGCATTCACCCGGTCGACAAAGATCACGCCGGGCTCTGCGGCGTCATAGGTCGCCTGCATGAGCCGGTCCCAGAGACCTGACGCAGGCAATGAGCGATAGGGCTGGCCATTGAAGCTGAGCGTCCAGTCCCTGCCCGCCTCCAGCGCCGCCATGAATTCATCGGTCACAAGGACCGAAAGGTTGAAGTTGCGAAACCGCGCGCCATCGCGCTTGGCGTCGATGAAGGCCTCGATATCGGGATGATCAATGCGCAGGCAGCCCATCATCGCGCCGCGCCGCTGGCCCGCCGACATGATGGTCCGGCACATTGCATCCCATGTGTCCATGAAGGAGAGCGGACCGGACGCCTGCGCGCCGACGCCCATCACCGGAGCACCAGACGGGCGGATGGTGGAGAAATCCATCCCTACCCCGCCGCCCTGCTGCAGGGTAACAGCCGCTTCACGAAGATGTTCGAAGATTCCTGGCAGGTTGTCAGGGAGAGTCCCCATCACAAAACAGTTGAACAGGGTGACATTGCGCGCCGTCCCGGCCCCGGCGAGGATCCGTCCTGCGGGGATAAATCGGAAGTCCGTGAGCGCATCGCGGAACCGCGCGCGCCAGACCTTCCGGTTTGCGGGGTTCTCCGCTTTGGCAACAGCATTGGCAACACGAGAAAGCGTTGCGGCGAGGTCAACATCCTCACCCTCGTCGGAGCGGAAGCGGTATTTCTTTTCCCAGATTTCGGCTGCAAGCGGCGTGTCGAAAGGCATGGTGATTGTCCTGTTCATCTGATCGCTGAAGGACGGTCAGGCTCTCCGATTCGGTGCGGCAAAACGCGGGGTGCGCAGCATCTGACAGCGGGATGAAAATTCCCCGGCCTGCCTTGACAAGGATCAATCACGGCCAGTCTCTCATGCCTCGCCGGATATACCGCGCGTGTAAGTCGCCATATCGAAATAGTCCCGCCAGACTTTGATCTTCCCGCCTTCCATGACAAACACGCCGCAACAGGGAAGATCGACAGCCTGCGTTCCCAGTCTCGTGCGGTCGAGGCGCTCGGCTACAACAATATCGCCCGAGCTGACCAGAGTCAGGATCTCCCAGTTCGTCTCTGTCCAGTCCTTCAGGAAATTGCCGACAAATGCTTTCAGGGGACCATGACCTGTCACCGGCCTGAAGGGCATGTTGTGGTAAACGCCGTCCTCGGCGAAATAGCTGACAATTTCATCGACGCCCAGACGCGACCAGGCGGCTATGAATTCCCGGATGATTTTTTCGTTTTCAGTCATCTATGTCTCCTGTCGGATGAGCCTGAAGTCTCAGAAGCGGATATAGGAAACAGGTGCGCCCGCCGGTTCAGCCGGTGCGCCAGGCAAACGGCGTATCAGTGCATCTGACGCCGCAAGTGACCGCTGGCTCCCTGAATCCTGCGAGTCTGCCAGAACAAGCCCGCGTTCCGTCATCCGGGCCCGGAGGAAGGTTTCCCGGTCACCGCAAGCAGGAAGCGGATCAGCGCAACAGCCCTGCTCGAACACGACGGCAGTGGCCGCATCGCCGCCACTCATCCCGGTCAGGAGGGGCGCCAGCAGCAGCCGGGCAGTGACCAGAGCAGACGTTGGATTGCCCGGAAGGCCAAGAACGAGGCGGGTACCAATCCGCGCCAGCCAGACGGGCTTGCCGGGCTTGATGGCTACTTTTGGGAAAACATAATCAGGCGCTTCACCAAACACCGAACGCGAGTAATCACGGTCACCGACTGACGCGCCCCCAATCATGATGATCAGATCAGCCTCCTGCAGCGCGCGCGCAGCCGCCGCACCAAGCAGTTCGGGCACATCCGGCAGGCGCTCGGACCGCAACAGACAGCCACCATGTGCGGTAACGAATGCGGCGATGCCAGGCGAGACGCTTTCCGGGATGGCGCCGGGCCTTTCCATTGCCTGCCCCGGCGCGGCCAACTCATCACCCGTGGCCAGGATCACCACACACGGTTGGCGCCAGACAGAGATCCTGCCCTGGTCTGCGGCCGCAGCGGTGGTCAGAGCCCTCCAGTCAAGGCGAATCCCGGCAGGCACAAGCAGGTCACCCGCTGCGAAATCCGATCCTGCGGCCCGAATATTGCGGCCAGGTCCATGTGGGCGAAGAAAGGTGACCCGATCGCCCGCGCGTTCGGCGTTTTCCTGAACGATCACGCGGTCTGCGCCGTCGGGAACCGGCGCGCCTGTAAAGATGCGAAATGCCGTGCGCTCCGGCAACCGCTGGCCTGGCAGCGTGCCGGCAGCCGCCTCCCCGGCAATAATCAGGCTGAATGGAATATCCTTGAGATCGGCCTCACGCACGGCATATCCATCCATGGCCGAGACATCAGTACGCGGCATGGCAAACCGCGCCGTGACCGCTTCGGAAAGCACTCGACCCGATGCGGCTTCGAAGGACACGCTTTCAGAACCCAATGGCAGCGCGACGCCGATCACGCGGGAGAGTGCCTCATTGAAGGAAATCATGGCGCTTCGGTCTCCGCCCGCCAGTCGCCGGACTTGCCGCCGCTCTTCTCTTCAAGGCGGATCGCTTCAATGATAATACCCTTGTCGACAGCTTTAAGCATGTCATAGAGCGTGAGCGCGGCGACACTCGCGGCGGTCAGCGCTTCCATCTCAATGCCGGTCTGGCCGGTCAGTCGCACTTCGGCGGAAATTCTGAAGCCCGGCAGGGCGTCATCCATCTCTATCGTAACGGCCACCTTGCTGAGCATCAGCGGGTGGCAGAGCGGGATCAATTCATGGGTTCGCTTGGCCGCCATGATGCCGGCAAGCTCTGCCGTCGTGATAACCGCCCCCTTGGGCGTGCGCGCCTCGCGCACCGCGGCTAGCGTTTCGGGCAGGCATCGCACGCGCCCGCTCGCCACCGCGCGGCGCACACTTGCGGCCTTCTCGCTCACATCCACCATATGAACGCGGCCATCAGAATCGAGGTGGGTCAGCTTCGTCACGGACAGATTCCCCGATAGCGTTCAATCTGACCGACCAGGGAGCACGGCCGGAACCTGCTATCGAACTCCAGGGCGAACACATGGTCCCATGCGTCCCGGCAGGCGCCGGTTGAACCTGGAACACAGAATATGAATGTCTCGCCCGCTTGCCCCGCGAAAGCACGGGACTGCAGCGTGGAAACGCCCACCGTACCAAGGCTCACCTGGTGAAAGACGACGGAAAAGCCATCCATCTCACGCCGGAACAGCGGTTTGACGGCTTCAGGGGTCACATCGCGAGGAGAGAATCCTGTTCCACCCGTCGTCAGCACCACGTCGATCCCCGGTTCGGCGATCCATCGCGAGACAACTGTACGGATATCCGCCACCTCATCCCTGACGATGGCGCGCTCGACCACATTATGACCCGCCGCCTGGGCCCGCTCGATGAGCAGGCCGCCAGAAGTATCTGTTTCGGTATTTCGGGTATCGGATACCGTCAGTACAGCGATGTTCAGCGGGTAAAAGGCAAGGCTCTCGTCAATGCCCGGCATTTTTTTCATTCCATCTCTCCAAGTCCATTCTGTCTCGATCTGTAGGCTCTATCCAGCGCTCGCCAAACGGTCCGAGTTCGCGCTTCCAGAAGACGGCTTCTGTCTTGAGCCTGTCCATAAGATAATCGGCAGCCAGAAACGCTTCCCGGCGATGGTCGCCCGTCACGCCGACAAAGACGATAACCTCGCCCGGAACCATGGCCCCGCAGCGGTGCACCACGGACACGGCACTGACATCGAACCGCCTAATCCCCGCCTCAGCGATCCGTTGCAAGGAAACAAGCGTCATCCGGGGATGGTGATCGAGAATCAGCTTCTCCAGCGGTTCTCCCTGCTTGGTGACCGGCCGCACTGTCCCCTGAAAGGAAACGACGGCGCCATGACCGGGTGCGCGAAGCCGGAGGTCATCCAGTCTCGCGGCGGCGTCAATGACCGTGTTTGCAAGCTCGGCATGCACGCCTTTGTCGCATTTTTCGTCCGTCATCGGGGACCCCTCATTATCAATAGAATGCGCCATGGGATCCGAGGACCGCTGCCAGGACAGTTATCAGCGACAGGGTCATCAATACCAGATGTCCGCGCTGGACGATCGCCATCGTTCTTGCGGGTTGTGCGTGCATCTGCCGCGAAAACCAGCGGTCCAGATAGAGCGGCTCGAGAACGAACAGCACGATGGTGAACACCAGCCAGATCGCTACCATGGCATGCATCCACCAGAAGCCGGGATCCAGAAACCGGCCCCAGGCGGCAAGACGGTAGGTAATGTAGAAGCCCGTCAGACCGGCAACAGTAACCGAGATCTTTGCCTGCCAGGAAAACGCACTTTCGATCGCTGCAAAGATGCGCGCCCGCTCGGCTGGCTCAGTCAGGCTGCGGACACCAGGAAGCAGGACGAGTGTTACGAAGCAAACGCCGCCGATCCAGTGGACGACGGCGCCGACATGCAAGGCTCGGGCAAGTGTAATGTCAAACACGGGGTCAGCTCACCCCCCCGAGACCGGGCTCATGAACTCGACAGTATCACCAGGCCGGATGACGTAGTCTTCCGGGACAATCTCATCGTTGACGGCAGCCCGCACAGACCGGTGAAGGATGGCGTCCACATTGTATTGGCTGGCAAGCAGGGCCCTCAGTCCGGAAACAGCAAGGCCGTTCATGGACACCTCGACATTCACGGCGCCGCTGAACGGAGCCGCGATACGCCCGTGAAATCCTATCTGCATACGAACAATTCCTTTTACTGGCATTGGCTGGCTTGCTTCAAACCGGGGGTAGTGGTGAGACACCGACCACAGGCCGATGCAGGAGAATGAGTCCGCCCCAGACGACCGGCAAGAGCAGCATCCTCAACTGAAGGAGCTCTATCCATCTGGCTTTGCCTCTCAGGAGCGCGGCAAATGGAACAAGGCTGGTTCCGAGGATCATTTGGGACCACTGCGCGCCGCTCCGCTTTCTGCTCCGGGTTTCCATGGCGAGAATTCCCACGACTGAAAACACTCCCAGAGACCCAAACAGCAGCACGTGCGCGAGGTCGCCATTTGCAATAAGGTGCGCCAAAGACCAAAGCACCATCGCCCAGAGCAAGGGATGCCGGGTTACCGCAAGAATACCGGGACGGGCCGGATTGTAGGCCCTTTCCGCGAGGCCGCCGAGACTGAAAGGATTGGCAATGGCTGTCCCTCCGATCACCAGGAGGAGGGCCAAGGCCATAAGGCCATTGGCAAGCCAGAGGCCGTGCGGGCCCCAGAACCAGAGCCAGACATAGGGCGCCCTGCCGGCTGCGATAATGAGCCAGGCGAACAGCGCAAGGGACACCGCGCTGTAAAGCGCCAGATAGGCCCAGCGGCCCAGCAGGGAGACCAGCCGGATGCGAATACCTGGCCGGGCTGGCAAGGCGTGACTGACAAGAAAGACCAGCGCTGCGCCCAGAAACTCTTCCCATCCACTCACCTTGCGCCCGTCCTGATCCGGCATCCCGGGAATATTATTAAGGCAAATCAGGGCGATCCCGCATGACATTGATCATCCGGCAGAATGCTATTTTACCGGTCTCGGGCAGATGATTGTAATGGGTCTGCGCCGACTGAGCCGCTACTGACAAGATCCAAGGCCCGAGGAGAAAGCGCATTGGTGCCATCACTGCTGACTGCGGCATTCTTCATAACCGCCGTCCTTTATGCCAGCGTCGGCTTTGGCGGGGGCTCAACTTACAACGCGTTGCTGGTGCTCAGCGGCGCTGACTACCGTATCGTTCCTGCCATCGCGCTCATCTGCAATGTCATCGTGGTTACCGGCGGTGTCTGGCGGTTTTCGCGGACGAGAGATCTTTCCACCCGTCGCCTCTTGCCCTTCCTTATCACATCTGTGCCGGCGGCATGGATCGGTGGCCGCTTGCCCATCAGTGAAACAACCTTCGTTGGACTGCTGGGAGGAGCGCTCCTGATTTCAGGGGTACATCTTGCCCTTCAACGCGCCACCGTTGAGTCAGAGACCGTCTCGCAGCTCCGCCCGATCCCTCCGGTGCTGTCAGCTGCAATCGGCGGATCGATCGGCATCCTCTCAGGATTGGTAGGCATAGGCGGAGGGATTTTCCTTGCCCCGGTCCTTTATTTAATGCGCTGGGGAAACGCAAAGCAGATCGCCGCCGCCTGCAGCCTGTTCATTCTGGTCAATTCCTTGTCGGGCCTTCTGGGCCAGGCGTTCAAACTCCAGGACCTGGACCTGATGTCGCTCGCCCTGCCCTACTGGTTGCTACCGATCGTTGTGCTGGCGGGTGGACAGATCGGATCCTGGCTGGCCGGCCATCATATAAAGCCCAGTTTAATCCGTATAATGACCGCTATTCTGATTCTGTATGTCTCAGTTCAGCTGCTCTATAGATGGAGCACTCTGATCTGAATCAGCGAGCGTCAGCTCGCGAAGGATGAAATGCTCAAGGCGCGCACAAGATCTGCCTGGTGACCGGTCTCAGCGACTTTTCAGGCGCCGGAAACCGAGTAATGCGGTGGCCATTTCTTCAGCAATTCACCGAACAGTTCCTTTTCGGAAAGCCTACCTTCGCCTCTCCGGATGGTGCAGCTGTCTGAGCACGTTGCCTTTGGATTTGATGACGACGCGCCGGGCCCGGCCATGGAAATGTAAAATCACCCTCGACCGTTCGGTGTCATTGTCCGTCTCTGCTTTGCTTCGTAAGACGATTGTGCTGTCGCGCGAAAAGCGTCAGGCCGGTCGCCAGAACAACGCGGAAGATTTCAGCCATTAGGTCCGCCTCGGTCAGGGTTTCCAACCCCAGGTCCAGCGGTCGTCATACCCCCTCATTCCAATAGCCATTCGCTGCAGCCACAGTGGCGAAATGCGTTGCCACGACCTGGCTGGATGCAATCAGCGCATCGGCGCTTTCGGCGTAACCAGGTCGCAGTCTGCCGCGGATCTCATCGTCTGGCTGCGTCATCTTGATGGCGACACGCGCCATCTTGACTGCAAGGGCATAGCCTTCTTCGGGGGTCGAGGTCTTAAGGGTCGGGAGCCAGGAGGTCATAGGAAGGTCCAGTCATGCTTGCGGTTTCAATTCAGCGGTTCGATGGTTCTGCAGATCATAAAGGTCTCGGCGTTCATCTTACGCAACCGGTTCAAGCGCGATGTCGGCGAGCGTGGATTGGTCTAGCTCGGAAAGAAATGCGATTTCGGCAGATCGCAGCCGGGCCTTGAGTCTGCAACGAGGGGTGAGGGTACAAGCGCCCCCATCGGCGCTCAGGCATTCCACAAGCGGCTGTCCCTCTTCAAGCAACCGGATAATGGTTCCCAGCCTGATCTCGTTGGCCGGCCGCGCGAGCTCAGCGCCGCCCCCCCCACCACGCCGGGTCTGGATCAGCCCGGCTCCAGCGAGGCGCTGCATGATCTTGGCCAAATGGTTGCGCGACAGGCCGAACTCCTCTGCGAGCTCTGCCGTCGAAAAAGCACGGTCCGGCGCACTCGCCATGCGCATCAGCATTCGCAAGCCGTAGTCGGTAAAAGCAGTCAGACGCATGTGGTGACACCTGTCACTTAATCGGTATTTACAATACCTATTAACAGCCCTACGCTGTCTTGCAAGTCCGATAGAATGCGTCCGCCATGAACACTGCCCGTCCAACCGCTCAGATTGCTTCGGCCAGGCCAGAGATGACAGCCGTCATCGTGACGGCCACAGGCCTTGATGAGTCCCTGCTTCGGGAAATGGTGCAGGCCTTCTACGCCAAGGTCCGATCCGATGCTGTTCTTGGCCCCATTTTTGATGCGCACATCACCGACTGGACACCACATCTGGAACGTATGATCACTTTCTGGTCTTCAGTGGCGTTGATGACGGGGCGCTATCATGGTCGCCCGCAGGAAGCACACACGAAGCTTGCGGTCGGTGCCCTGCATTTCGAGCGATGGCTCGCTCTGTTCAAGGAAACTGCGCAAGAGACATGTTCGGCTGCGGGCGCCGCGCATCTGATCACGCGGGCAGAACGCATTGCACGTTCACTTTTAAGCGCCGTTGAAGAATCGCAAACAGTTCCCAAGCCGCTTTCGGATGGCGGAGCCCAAAGGACACCCCCATGACAGATGCCGCACCGATTCAGAACGCCTCGGACCTGACCCGATATATTGAGACGCGCTATCATCAGACGCACCGTGAGCAGCTGCCAGTCCTTGCCGAACTTGCCGCAAAGGTCGAGCGCGTGCATGCAGGGCATGAGCGTGCGCCGAAGGGGCTCCACGAACTCCTGCGACAAATGATCGGTGAGCTGGAAGTACACATGAAGAAGGAGGAGTTGATCCTCTTTCCAGCAATCCGGGCGGGCGGCACCCCCGGGCTCGCCCACCCCATCGCCGTCATGCGTGCCGACCATGATGATCACGGACAGGCAATCGCGGCCATCGCGCAGCTCACGTATAATCTGGAACTGCCCGAGGGCGCATGCGGAACCTGGACCCGGCTGTATGCCGGTCTCGCGGAGTTCATTACGGACCTGACTTCGCATATTCGTCTGGAAAATGAGGTGCTTTTCCCGCAATTTGACCAGGTCAACCATACCGATACCTGACGGAGTCCGCCATTGAACGATCCCAAAGACCCGGGACCACGCTACGCATCGCCTCCCTGCATGGCGGGAGAGGTGACACCGGATTATTTCGACACGCGCGCAGGAAAAGCGCTAATTCATCAATCAGGGCAGGCGAATGGAATTGGAAACAAGGCAATGGCACTCAAGCATGCAGCATCGGGCGAGCGCGTAGATCTTCACCCCCTCGGCTCCCGTGTAAGTACTGAAAAGACAAGCGCGATCGTCCGTACAAAGAGCTTTGAAGCGGTTCGACTTATTGTACTGTCCGGAACCGAAATCCCATCCCACAAAGTCACTGGCCAGATCATGTTCCACTGCATCGAGGGGCACGTGCAATTGGGTCTCGCCGACAGAACGATTGACCTGCTGCCTGGGCACTGGGTGTATCTGGACCACGAAGAGCACCACGCGTTGCGGGGGATTCAGGACTCATCCTTGCTCATGACCATCCTGTTTGACGGCGGCTGAAGAGCACTGGAACAGGAAACCATCTGGACTGTCGGCAGCATCGGGTCAGACTGACCCCATCGGAAGGTCTGTGCCAATACCCCGCTAAAGATGCTGCAACAGGCGTATATTTTCGCGAATTAAAGAAGTGATGGACACGATTTCCTCAGGCCCCAGATCCTCGCGCTCCAGAGTTCTCAAAGACAACGCCCGGGCGGCGCGGAAAGCGAGCGCCTGACCGAGAAGCGTCAACCCCCGAACACGGGATGCCCGGGACCCCGGCACGTCGCCACTTGCGATTGCTGTAAGATGGATGATGGCACGGAAGAAGCGGCCAACATTGCTGGCATAGAGTATTTCAAAAGCTTCTGTGGGAGTGGCCTGTTCACGAAGCATGAACCGGGCCCATTTTTCGCTGTCACTGCTTGCCAGCATCATCACAAAAGGGCCAAAAGCCGTCTCCAGCAGCTCAATCGCCTGCTTGCGGCTCAGGGCGCGGTTGAGCAATTCGTCTTCAAGTCGGCTCAGCGCTGGCTCAAGCCTTTGCGATACCTGCTCTGCAATCGAGGACGCAGCTGCGAGATAGAGGTTCTCCTTGGTCGCGAAATGATACGGTATCGCGGCAAGGGACACGCCTGCCATGCCGGCGATCGCCCGGGTGGATGTTCCGTCGAATCCCACAACGCCGAACAGTTCGATAGCGGCCTCGACGAGCCGTTCGCGCGTTTCAACGCTTCGAGGATCACTGCGCTTTGCCATCTATGATGTCTTCTTTCTGAGTAACCAGGCAGAGGCCGGCAGCGTCACCATTGCGATCCCGATGAGCGGTGCTGTACTGCGCGCAACCTCGGACAGTGGCAGATCCTTCAGAAACACGCCTTGAGTTATGACGAGGAAGTGCCGGAGCGGATTGATCTGCGTCGCCAGTTGCATCCAGCCTGGCATGTTCTCAACCGGTGACATGAAGCCAGACAGAAGCACCGCAGGCGAGGCGAAAACAAAGGCACCGAGTATCGCCTGTTGCTGGGTATCTGAGATCACGGAAATAAAGAGACCGATCCCGATCACCGCCAGCAGATAGAAAAACATCGATCCGTAGAGCGCGAGCAGCGACCCAGCAAAGGGAATCTTGAAACCAAGTACGGCCACGAGAACAAAGAAGGTGCCATGCAGGTAGCCGAAGATCAGACCAGGTGCTGACTTCCCGATGACGATCTCCATCGGCCTGAGTGGTGAGACGAGCAGCTGATCGAATGTACCAAGTTCGCGCTCGCGGGCAACCGACAGGGCCGTCACGATGATCGTGGTCAGTAGGGTGATGGTTGCGACCAGTCCCGGCAGGGTGAACCAGGCATATTCAAGATTTGGGTTGAACCAATGCCGGACCCGGACGGCCTCCGGCGGCGCGCCGCCTGAATATGCCGCTGCCGACACACGCGCGATGATGGCCGACAGGTACGAGTTGACGATCTGAGACGCGTTCGACTTGCGACCGTCAAGGATGATCTGGACATCTGCCGGCTGACCCGCTTCGATCCGGCGGGAGAAGTCCTGCCCGATATGAACCACCGCAATGACACGCTGGCTGTCGATGGTCTCCCGGATCTGGCTGACGGACTGCAGCTGTATGATCTCATCGAACGCGGAAGCGCCTTCAAAGCCTGCCACGATTTCCCGGCCGCTCGTTCCGTGGTCGAGATTGAGGACGGCAATATCGACATTGCGCACCTCCATCGTCATGGCGAAGGCGAAGATGACGAGTTGAAGAAGGGGGGGCACAAGGATCACCGCGCGCCCCTTGGGATCACGCCAAATGGCGAGCATCTCCTTGATGATCAGAGCAAGCAAGCGCCGCCACATTTCAGGCGATCCGCTTCGGCGTAGCCAGCCATGTCAGCATCAGGAAAAAGGTGCCGACGGCCAGCATCTTCAGGATCGCTGGCCATAGAACCGACCAGACATCCCCTGCCAGAAACAGTGTCTGCAAACTGCTCACGAAATAACGCGCGGGGATAAAGGTGGTGACCGTGCGGATCGGCAGCGGCATCGCGCTGATTTCGAAGATAAACCCCGATAGCAACGTTGCCGGCAGGAAGCCTGTGAAAAGCGCCAACTGAGCCGCAACAAACTGGTTCTTGGTCGCCGCGGAGATCAGCAATCCCTGACCAAGGGCGGGCACCAGGAAAGCTGCGGCAACCGCTGCAAGCGCAAAGACCGAGCCTCGGAACGGGACATCAAAAACGAATACCGCCGCCAGGGTGCACAGCACCAGAGAGCTCATGCCCAGCAGAAAATAAGGCAAGATCTTTGACACCAATAATTCTACCCGGCTCACCGGTGTGGCAAGGACCGCTTCCATGGTGCCGCGCTCCCATTCGCGGGCGATCACCAGCGCCGTCAACAATGTGCCGATGATGGTCATCACAACTGCCGTGGACCCCGGCACGAGATTGTAGCGACTGGTCAGTTCGGCATTGAACCAGAAGCGGGGTTGCGGGGTTATCGCCGCCGGGACTGGCGAGGCCGCGTCTGCGAGCCGGCGTGCCTGCCACACGCTGTAGACTCCCTGGGCATAGTTCGCGACGAACTGAGCGGTATTGGGCTGCGAGCCGTCGGTCAGGATCTCGATGGGGGCCGGGTCGCGCCTGCGCAGGCGTTCGGTGAAGTCCGGCGGAATGATGACGAGGCCGCGCAGCTGACCGGATACAAGGCCCGGCTCAAGCGCCGCCTGGTCGAAGGCCGTGACGGTTTCGAAATAGTCGGAACCTTCAAATGCCTGGACAAGACTGCGCGCATCGGTGCGTGCGTCCTGTACCACGATGCCAACCCGGATCGAATTGGCATCGAGCGATATTCCGAACCCGAACAGAAGGAGAAGGATAAGCGGTAGCACGAACGCGATCAGGATCGAAGAAGGGTCACGAAAAATCTGGAATGTTTCCTTTCGCGCAAGCGAGAAGGTTCGACGCACAGGAGCAGGAAGCCGCGACAGATGCATCAGGCGGCCTCTTGTTTTTCAGATCGCGCAACGAGCTCGATGAATGCTTCTTCCATGGTCACACTCGAGCCGTTTGGATGGGCACAGCTCGCCTTCAACGCCTCGGGGGTGCCCTCTGCGATTGTCCTGCCGCGATAGATCAGGTTGATCCGGTCGCAATACTCGGCCTCTTCCATGAAGTGGGTGGTGACGAGCACGGCAACATTCTTCGCCGTCAACGCATTGATGTGCGACCAGAACTCTCTCCGCGTGATCGGATCAACACCCGACGTCGGCTCATCAAGGAAAAGGACCTCCGGCTCATGCAAGAGTGCAGCGGCGAGCGCGAGACGTTGCTTGAATCCGAGCGGCAGGCGCGCAGCAGCGGTGTTGCGATGACCCGTCAGATCAAAGGCCTGCAGCATCGCTTCGATCCGCTCGCGCGCCCGCGCGCGGCCAAGACCGTAGACACCAGCGAAGAAAGAGAGATTCTGTGCCACGGAAATATCTCCGTAGAGCGAGAATTTCTGCGCCATATAGCCCAGCCGCCCGCGTGCATCGGCCGCGGCCGTTCGCAAGTCGAATCCGGCAACACGGCCCTCGCCTTCGCTCGGCTCAGTCAGGCCGCACAGCATCTTGAAGGTTGTCGACTTGCCCGCCCCGTTGGGGCCAAGCAGCCCGAGGATTTCGCCACGCTTCTGAGTGAACGTGATATCGGAGGCTGCCGTGAAGGTCCCGTAGCGCTTGGTGAGGCCGCGCGCTTCGATAACCGCGTCACCCTTATCCGGATGCGCAATCATTGCTTCGGCCAGCGGCGACCGCCCGTCCGGACCGCCGCCCAACCGGTCGACAAACGCGTCCTCGAAGCGGGGCGTGGCAGGAACGCTCTCTGCATTCACCAGGGTCCTGACGTGATCAAGATCGGCCCCTTCGCGGATCAGAAAGCGTATGGCGTCGCCGTGCAGGATTGCATCGGCCACAGATGCATCGCGAAGCAGCGGTGCGATGGCAGCACGGCGGGTCTCTTGCGGAACACGCGCCAGGAAGACGCGGCCGGCCATTGTCGCTGTCAGGTCACCGGGAGGACCTGCATGGAGGAGCCTGCCCCCGCTAAGCAGAAGAACATCATCGCATTTTTCCGCTTCGTCCAGATAGGCGGTTGCCCAGACCACCGCCATGCTATCGTCGACGAGCTCGCCTACCATCGACCACAGTTCCCTGCGCGAGATCGGGTCAACGCCCACCGATGGCTCATCGAGGAGCAGCAGGCGCGGCCTCGTCAGCAAGGCGCAGGCAAGACCGAGTTTCTGCTTCATGCCGCCAGACAGGGCTCCGGCCAGACGTTCGGTGAACCGCGCAAGGTCCGTGAACTTCAACAGGTGACGGAAGGCGTCCTCCCGCTCATCACCTGAAAGTCCTTTAAGATCAGCAAACAGTTCAAGATTTTCCTGGACGCTCAGATCTTCGTAGAGGCCGAAGCGTTGGGGCATATAGCCGAGCATCTCGTGCAAGGTGCGCTGCGCCGTGTGCGCGCGTGCGCCCCCTATGAGCACCTCGCCTTCGCTAGGCCGGCTGAGGCCCGTCAGCAACCGGATGAGCGTTGTCTTACCTGCGCCGTCCGGGCCGACCAGCCCGGTAATCTTGCCAGTCGCTATGGTACCGGAGATATTATCAAGTGCTGCCGGACCATTCGCAGTAAACCGCTTCGTGACCTTGTTGATCTGAACGAAGGGTGGCGGGCCAGACATGAGAGCTCCATAGCTCATCTGCGCGGTCAATCTGCCACCGCCGGGCGGCGCAGCTTGACGGTTACGGGCATGCCTTGCCGGAGGCCGCTGTCGGGTGCGTCGACAATGATCCGAACCTGATACACAAGATCAGTACGCAGATCAGGGGTCTGGACCGTCCGGGGAGTGAATTCGGCAACAGGAGAGACAAAGCCGACTTGCCCCTCATAGGGCCTGCCAGGTGCGCTGTCGGTGAACACTTCAGCTGCCTTGCCAGGTACGACGAAGCCAAGGTCGGACTCATCGACATAAGCGCGCACCCAGACCGGGCTGGTCAAAGCCAAAGTAGCAACCGGCACGCCTGCGGCGACGATAGAACCGGGTTCCCGCACGCGCGCCAGCAGAACCCCGTCTGAAGGTGCGACAAGACTTGCGTCGCCAAGCCTCATCCGCGCTTGAGCAACCGCCGCCTCAGCCGCTTCAACACCCGCCGCGCTCCCCGTAATCTCTTCGGATCGCGGTCCGAGCTGCACAAGGGTGAGGTCCTTCTTGCCTGCGACAAGGCGCTTCTGGGCTGCATCCAACGCGGCGAGCGCCGTGTCATAGGCTTGCTGGGACACATACCCGCTGTCGCGTAATTTCGACTGCCGGTCGAACGTCTGTTGCGCCAGCAGGACATTCGCTTCCAGTTCTTCCACCCGGGCCCGGGCCCGCTCAATTTCCTGGGACCGGCTCCCGGCCTCGAGTCGCGCAAGCTCTGCCCGTCGCACCGACGCTTCGGCCTCAGCCTGAACGAGTCCGTCACGCAGAGGCGCGATGTCCAGGACTGCGATCACCTCGCCAGCCGAGACCGCGTCCCCTTCCTCGAAGTTCATGGTCTCGAGGCGACCGGAGACCCGGAAAGCAAGCTCTACCTGCCGAATATCGACATTGCCATACAGCACCAGTGCGCTGTCGGCTCTGGAATCCGCCGGGTCCAAACGCGGCCACACGACGAAACGGCCCAAGCTGAGGGCAGCAACCAGAACGGCGGCGACGATGGCAATGCGCTTCATTGACAATCTTTCGGGGGCGCGCGGCAGGCCCCAACCCAAATTTAACAAACTACTCCATTTTTCGTACGCTTGTACTAATTAATATTCAAGGCTCTTCTTTGCTACCACAATCGCGAGCGCTCGCGCTGAACGATCCTGTACCTCATACCCACGCAATGGTGTCGCTTCGCGAGAATGAATCTTGAAGGCGCCTTATCTCGGCAGAGACGTTTTTGTCGTTATAGAAACGCCGTTGGATTCTTACACCGAAGCCCGACCACCGATCCTGAAAGCGTCAGTCTAGCATGTCTGATCGGCCGCCGCTGAGATGCATATCACACTAGAACGCTTTAAACTGATTGATATCGAGTGAACCACTGCAGACACTTAACCTCCTGGGACTTGCATCCCTCCCGGCCGCTTTCAGGCGCGCACCAATCGTCTCGCTACTTGCGCAGCGAAGTGCTCATATCGTCTCTGACCGAACGCATGAGCCGCTACCCTCCGCGCCAAAGGTTCTCTATGAGGCGCCGCCTTCAAGCTCCGTTCCCGGCCATATGTCGGCGTTCATCGCCTGGTTCAACAAGACCGCGCCAACCGGCGAGGCACCGCTGCTTCCGATCGAGCGGGCCGGACTTGCACATCTCTGGTTCGAGTGCATCCATCCGTATGAAGACGGCAATGGCCGCATCGGACGCGCCATCTCGGAAAAAGCGCTCGCGCAAGGAAGGCAGCGGCCCGTCTTCATGTCGCTGGCCGGCGCCCTGCTGCGCCACCGCAAGGACTATTACCGCGAACTGGAGCTCGCCAGTGCAACCGTGAACGCCGACCGCTGGCTGAGCTGGTTTGCGGATATCGCGCTTGAGGCGCAGGACCGAAGCCTGAGGCAGGTCGAATTCATGCTGGCCAAGACCCACCTCTTCGACCGGCTTGCAGGGCAGCTGAACCCGCGGCAGGAGAAAGCCTTGCTGCGCATGTTCGCCGAAGGCATAGACGGCTTCAAGGGCGGCCTCAGCGCGAAGAACTACAAGACGATCACAGGCGCCCCGACCGCAACCGCGACGCGCGACCTTACAGACATGGTCGCCAAAGGCGCGCTCGTTCGGCAGGGGGAACTCAAATCCACCCGGTACTTCCTGAAGCTGGACTGAAAAGGCTCTGACGACAGACCTCAGAACCCGAGACCAGAAAAACCGAGAGCAAGCGAACCTTTAATAACGAATGCCCGTTGTTAAAGGCTTGCGCTGGGCACCCTGGTCACCGCTGCGCGTCCGGAGAGGCCCCGCATACTGGAGGATCTTAAAACCGTAAGAGCGGGATAGTCCGGGGCATTTGACAGGCAGTCGATTAACGCTATACTACCTTGTATTCATTCAATTTATGGCGCGAGTGACGGGGCTCGAACCCGCGACCTCCGGCGTGACAGGCCGGCACTCTAACCGACTGAGCTACACCCGCGCATTTTTCTGGCGCCCCTTCAGGAGCGAAGCGCCTCTCTAATCAAGCATGGCGGGCCGGTCAAGCACACTTCTTCACGCAATTCACAGGCCTTTGCGTTGCCCCGTTTTGCCAGGGTTTCCCATCCTTTTGTGATCGCTCTGCCATTCACACGACACATTCTGAACCCATCTGATACTAAACTGCCCTGAAAAGCCGGGAATCGACACTATGAACATGAAACGCGCTGGCCTCATTGCCGGGGGTGTCGTCGCCCTTCTCATCGTCGGGCTGATTGTTGTCCCCTTCCTCATTCCCAAAGAAGTGTATCGGACACAGATCGAGCGCGCGGCCACACAGGCGCTGCAGCGCCAGATTACGCTTACCGGAAATGTGAACGTCGGCATTTTCCCGACAATCTCCGCCAGTGTGGACGGCGTCACCGTGGCCAACCCGGAAGGCGAAGGCTTTGACGGACCGAACATGGTTGAGGCTGGCCAGTTGCGCGGCTCAGTGAAGCTGCTGCCGTTGATCTCTGGCCGAGTGGAAGTGAAGGAACTGGCCTTCGTTGACGCCAATGTTTCGCTTCAGAAGCTGGCAGACGGGCGCACAAACTGGGTCTTTGCATCCGCCGAGCCCGCCCAGCCTGCGCCTACCCGCCCGGCGGGCGAGCAAAAAGGCTTCAATGGCGGGGTCGAACAGGCCCGCCTGGAAAACGCGACGCTCACCTTCCGTGACGCAGAAGCCGGCACCTATTACGAGCTGCGGGAGCTGGACCTTCTGGCATCGATGGCGTCAACGTCTGACCCGTTCCGCCTGAAAGCCAAAGGCATTTTCCAGGCCCAGCCCTTCGAGATCAATTCGAGCTTCGACACGATCGACGCGCTCCTCAAGGAGCAGCCGGCAACGATCAAGACCGATCTGGAAACGCCATTCGTCAAAGTTCACTATGCCGGCTCGATCCAGCTCGGCGCCGTTCCTGTTATTGAGGGCGAGTTCCGTGCCTCTTCCGATGCCCTGCCCACTCTGGCAGCCCTGACCGGCGCCGAAGTCCCGTTCGACCTTTCCAAGCTGGGAAAGCTCAACCTTGAGGGCACAGTCAAAGGACCGGCTGACCTCCTGCTGGTAGACATCGAAAAGCTGACCCAGACTTCAGATCTCATGAAAACCAGCTTCGCTGGTCAGCTCAATCTCAGCGCTGAGCCAACGATCAACGGCAACCTCAGCCTGGACGCCCCCAGCCTCGCGGCGCTCGCGCGGTTTGCCGCCGTCGACATGCCGCTGAACCTGACACCCCTTGGCGGGGCCGACATCAAGGGCAAGATCAGCGGCGCGCTGACTCAGCCCGACCTCAGCTTCGAAAAGCTCGGCGTGAAAGCTGATCTTGTAACTGCCAACTATGCCGGCACGATTCAGCTGGGCGAAATGCCCTCACTGAAGGGCACAGTCGAGTTGCGCTCACCCGACGCGGGCGAACTGGCGCGCCAGCTTGAACTGGAGCTGCCGGCGCAATCAGCATTGGGTAAGATCAACCTCACATCCGCGATTACCGGCCCGGTGGATGCGCTCGTGCTTTCCGGTCTCGACTTCAATCAGCAAAGCAGCCTGCTCACTTCCTCGTTCAACGGCGATGTCGGTCTGGGCGGCGATGGCAGCATCAAAGGCGCCCTTTCGGCCGGAAGCGACAAACTGCGCGAGCTTCTTGCGGCGGCCAATGTTGAAATGGAGCCGGGCGCAACGCTGCAGACCTTCAGCGCGAAAGGGCAAGCCAGCGGCACCTTCTCCAACATCTCCCTGTCAAATCTCGACCTCAAGCTCGACGACATCACGGCAAAGGGTACAGCAGGCATCAATCTCTCCGGCGATCGTCCGCGCCTGACGGGTAATCTGGACATGGGCGCGCTGGACCTCTCACCGTTCCTCGCACCAACGGATCAGACGGCGAAGAAACAACAGCCAATGGAAGCTTGGAGCAAGGACAAGCTCGACCTGGCAGGCCTGCAAGCCGCCGACGCTGATCTCAATATCAAGACGACCAAGCTGACCCTTGGCAGCGTTGTGCTGACGGATGCTGCGCTGAATGCGAAGTTGAACTCCGGCAAGCTCACGGCAGATCTCTCGAAGTTCAAAGCCTTCGGCGGCGACTGGACGGGCCAGATGCTGGTGGACGCATCCAACCAAGTGCCTTCGGTTGGTTTCTCGATGGAAGGCGATAGCGTTGCCATCTCCAGTCTCCTGGGCACGCTGGCCGGCTTTGACCGGCTGACCGGTACGGGCGGCTTCAAGGTCGACGCCACAGCGAAGGGAACGTCCATCGACGAAATCATGCGCGGCCTGAATGGTGAGCTGTCGACCAACCTCAATGATGGCGCCCTCAAGGGCCTCAACGTCACCCAACTGGTGCGCAGCGCCCAGTCCCTCCAGACGGCTTTCCAAACCGGCAGCCTGAACAATCTCGATTTCCGCGGCGTGCTGTCGCCTGCAGCTGAAACCGAATTCACCACCTTCAACACAGTGCTCAGCGTACAGAATGGCGTGGCAACAGTCGATATTCTCAAACTTCTCAATCCGGTGCTGGGGATCGATGGCAGCGGCAAGATCGACATTGGCGGACAATCGCTAGACGTTCGTCTTGCGACGGCAATCGACAAGTCTGGCCAGGGCCAGGGCGCTGTCGTTCAGCTCAATGGCATTCCCGTTCCCGTCCGCCTTTCCGGTGGCTGGGACTCGCTCAAGGTGACACCAGACTTCTCCGGCGTGCAATCCGCCCTGCAAGCTGAGCTGAAAGGCAGGCTGCAACAGGAACTCAATGACCGCGCGGGCGATGTGGCCGGCTCGGTGATCGGCAACATCCTCGGAACGCCAACTGGAACCCAGACTGGCACACAGACGGGCACGCAGACTCAGCAACCCGCGACAGGAACCGGCACGGGGACATCGACGGACACCGAGACGACAACACCCGAGACGCAAAAGCCTGCTCCGACCACTGAGGAGCAGATCGAAGATGCCGCAGAGAAAGCTGCCCGAGACGCAATCGGAAACCTGTTCGGCCGAAAACAGACGACGAAGCCCGCCGAAGATCCGAAAACCACGGATGAATGAGCCCACCGGGGCAACGCCCCGGCATGAGTTCAACATCGACTCCCAAGACGAGAAGCTTAGACGGCCCGGCTGCGGGCCGGCGTCTCCACGATGTGAAGATGCGGAACAGTCACCGGCTTGCGCAACTGGATCAGGTGGCTGAGCTGGTCCAGCGGCTGCGCACGGCTGATGAAGAAGCCCTGCAGCTCCTCACAGCCCGCCTTGCGCAGGTAATCCGCTTGATAGGTCGTTTCAACGCCTTCAGCCGTACACTGCATTCCAAGAGACCTGGCGAGATTCACAGTCGCCAGCGTGATTGCCTGGCTGTCGGCACGGGACTCGATATCCGACACAAACATGCGGTCGATCTTGATCCGGTCGAACGGGAATGACCGCAGATAGTTCAGTGACGAATAGCCCGTTCCGAAGTCATCCAAGGCAATGCGCACGCCGAGAGCCTTCAACTGGTGAAGACGGCGGATTGTGAACTCCGTATTGCTCATCAGCGCCGTTTCGGTGATTTCAAGCTCAAGCCGGTTGGGGGCGATCTTGTTGGCGGCGATGGCGCTTACAATGGTGGACACCAGCGAAGCCGAGTGCACCTGCAGCGGCGAAATGTTCACGCAGATGCGGATGTGCTCCGGCAAGCGCGTCGCCTCTGCCAGCGCCGCACGAATAACCCATTCCCCCATTCGGGTGATCAGCCCGTTTTCCTCAGCGTGTTCGATGAACTCACCGGGAAAGACCAGGCCGCGGTCTGGATGCTGCCACCGCAAAAGCGTTTCGCAGGCAACCGTTTCCTGCGTCGCGGCGCTGACGATCGGTTGAAAATGGATGCGCAGCTCGTTCTGCTCGATCGCGCGCTGCAAATCCCGCTGGATATCAAGACGGGCCTGCGCACGCTGCTCCAGCTCCACTTCGAACATGCACCATTTCGCCTTGCCCAGATGCTTTGCCTGGTACAGCGCAAGGTCGGCATGCCGAAACATCGTGCGGCTGTCCAGAGTTGCGGTATCGAACAAGCGCACACCGATAGAAGCAGACGAGTTCGCGGTAGAGCCCCAAATGTCGTAGAGTTCCGCCATTTCGGCCGCGAACTGATCAAGGAACAATTCAAGCTCGCCCAGCCCGCTCCGTTCCACAATCATTGCAAATTCGTCACCGCCCAGGCGGGCCACAAAATCATTCGGCCCGGACAGGGATTGAATGCGCACGGCGACCTGGCGAAGCAGCTCATCGCCCGCAGGATGGCCCAGCGTATCGTTGACCCATTTGAAGCTATCCAGGTCCATCATCAGCAGTGCACGGACGGAATGATCGGCAGGTGCGCGGCGCAGGAGCTTATCGAGTTTGTCCTGCATGGTAACGCGATTGGGCAGGCCGGTCAGGCCATCGAAGTGCGCCATATGCGCGACCCGGTCTTCAATTTCCTTGGACTGAGTTACATCCGTTGCGACCCCGCGGAAGCCCAGAAACTGGCCGTCTTCGATGACTGGTTTTCCCGTAATCGACCACCAGCAGACCTCCTCACCGCCCTTGAGGGGCACAATCAGGTCGCGGAATGGCATGCCACTGTTCATTGCGGCTTCGAGTTGATCACGCCACTCGCCAGGCCGGAATGTCTCTGCGAACATCGCGCCGCGCCGAAGGGCCTCGACAGTTGTCCAGGCTGGTTCATTTGCCTCGCCGACGAGCGGAACTTCCTGAAGGCGCCCAGCCGCATCGGTCTGCCACAAGGCGTCGGATGTGCTTTCCTCAAAGTCTCGCAGCAACAGGCCAATCAGCTGGGACTGTTCCTGAATGGCAGCGCGCCCAAGGAACTGGTCGACAAACTGACGGTTGGTCCAGGCGACAGCAACCAACAGGACGATCAGGTAATAAACCATCAAGATGGAAAGAATGACGTTCGTGGTCCCCGACTGCATGAGCAGCGCCGTTGCGAGACCGAGCCCCAGAGGGACAATGTAGTAGACTGCCGCCAGCGGAATGCGCGAGAGCAGGAAGCCGCCC
The DNA here is from genome assembly GCF_019679475.1 of Hyphomonas sediminis. Taxonomy (NCBI): domain Bacteria; kingdom Pseudomonadati; phylum Pseudomonadota; class Alphaproteobacteria; order Hyphomonadales; family Hyphomonadaceae; genus Hyphomonas; species Hyphomonas sediminis. The sequence continues at coordinate 2,178,214 of NZ_JAIEZP010000001.1, read as the reverse complement.
GAAAACATCATCCCCGCGGTGATGATCCCCATGACCATCTGCCCCTGAACGTCAGCCGCTCCCATAACTACGATGGGCGCCAAGCCCCAGAGTATTCCGTTGGAGATGGCGACACGGATATAATCGCGGATGGCACGGCGGTTATTGCGGCGCTCGGGATCAATCTGCTGGAAGCGCTGGTGTTTGATCCCGGCGCCAACATTGATGATCAGCCCGCAAACAGCCCACGCATAGAGAAAGTATGTCGGACCATAATTCAGGAAAATGCCGAGGATGGCGATGATGTTGAGAACATTGGAAAGCAGGATCACTCCGGTGATCCGGCTCATCGAATTCATCTGCTGCGCGCGTAGGCCTTTGACGTGCTTTTCAGGCACATCAACCCCCTGCAGCAGGGCACCCAACGACCATAGCGTTGCCGAGCCATCCTGGCGTTCTGGCATGCGCCCATCTCCCACACGTTAAAAGCGTCCCGAATTTCTACTGAACATTGTTATCGCAAACGAGTTTATCCCATCCGACCTAGATCGATGAAATTTCATCTATCTGCCCATGCAATGGTGGAATTCATGGCCTTGCGGACAAATCCGGCCTGACGGAATGCTGCAGACTGCCAGAAAATTCGCCTCGCGAGCGCTGCCAGGCACGAAAATGGCACCTAAAGGTGGCAAACTTGCCGCCAGCGGATTCGGGGCATCGGGACCAGCGCGAAGTGTAGCGCTTAATACAGCGAGGCGAGGACGTACTCGATCTGCTGTCCGCGCGCCTCGAAGGCGAGCTTCACCCAGCGGCCCCGTTTGTCATACCAAATGTCGGCCGTTAGATCGGAAACGACGCGATAGCGTTCAGCCTCAATCGACTGGCCAGCCGCTTCGATCGTTTCGCGGCCCAGTTTGGTGACGCTGACATCCAGAATCTCACCATTTTCTGTGGAGAGCCATTCATCGGTACGGATCTGGGCGATGTTCCAGTTGCTGCCGGGAATTGCATCAGCAGGTGCGCTCCCGTCAAAGCCACTGCCCTGGACTTTGAGGCGGCCGTTTTCGAGGGTCGCGGCCATCGATTCCTTCTTGCCGTCGTCATTGACCTCGCCAGAGACGGCGATGAGCTGGCCATCGCGCCAGGTTTCTCGGGCGGTAAGATTGTATCGGAAGACCGTGAGTGGGCCGAGGCCGGCCTTCAGGCTGACATTTGTCTTTGCAATCAAGGCGTTGCCGGGGCCGACTTCAAAACTTACGGAGTGGGTGCCGAAGGGGTTGCCCTTGCGCAGGACATCAAAGCGGATCTCGTCGCCGGCTTTGGGTTGCCAGGCATTGCTGATGCCCTGCGGAGGCAGAACCGGGGCATTGTCGGCCTGCGCTGTACCAAACAGTGTAAAAACGAGGACGATTGAGGACATTCCGAGACGCTTAAGGGTCATGTTAGTTGAACCTTCTGGCTGTTCGACCATCTCTACGGCCGGCCAGGCCAACCGGATCATTTCCACCGCCTGACAGATTGAACCGGGCAGCGTGGGGTCGTAGCCTGCCGCCCATCAAAACAACTCTGAGACAAGCGACTTGTTCCCATGACCATTCACCGGTCCGTCATCGACCTCATAGGCAATACCCCCCTTCTCCGCCTCAACCGGGCTTCGGAGGAGACCGGATGTGAAATCCTGGGCAAGTGCGAATTCCTCAATCCGGGGCAATCGGTAAAAGACCGGCCCGCACTGGGCATCATCCGCGAGGCGGAAGCCTCCGGCGCGCTGAAGCCGGGCGGGACGATCGTGGAAGGCACAGCGGGCAATACCGGCATCGGCCTGGCCCTCGTCGGCAAGGCACTTGGCTACCGCGTGGTGATCGTGATGCC